>NZ_CALLWC010000024.1 GCF_938015785.1 uncultured Campylobacter sp.
TTGGCGGATTATTTCCGCGACCTTTACCGCTAGGTTTACCGGTAGTGCTTGGACCATTCGGCGGTCTAACTTCTGATTTTGCCATCTTTTCTCCTTTATAAGCCAAATCTGGCTTTTGATGCAAATTTGGCGACCTAAAAAATTTAACCGGTCGCAACTGTAAAATCACTCATTCTCGTCGTCGACACCCAAATAATCGTCGTTATTTGGGTTATGTGCATCTGCCCAATCGTCCATATCGGCATCATTGTTTGGATTATTTATATCCGACCACAAATCAAGCTCATCTTGGCTCACATCTGACGTATTCATTTTAATCACCTCCTTTCTATGAAATTTGATATAATTAGTGTAATTTTACAATAAGGTTCGGCGACAAATGGCGACAGAAAATTATGATCGTGAATGTAAGGAACTTGTAGAAAGCATACAAAACGGCGTAAGCCAAATAAGACTTGGGCTTACGAATTTTTTAGTTTCTTTTGTGGAAGTTAGTGAGAATTTAGATGACGAAAGCTATTTAAAAACACGAGCAAAAACATACGAAAAACTTATGCAAAGAGTTAAAAACAAAAATTTAAGTTCCCAAAAAGTGGCAGATAAATTAAAAGCGATTTACAAATTCTTGCTTGATCATGATGAATATAAAGAGCTTAAACACTATAAGACGCTTATAGACGATAGCTTCGAGAGAAAAATTTTAGGCGATGAAATTTGCGAAAATATACAAGAGAACTCAAAAATAGTTTTTGGTGATACAAACGAGCCAAGCGATGCATAGTCTATTGAATATGGATATAGCGTGATGGGAAATCGGTTGCCGCTTCTAGTGACCCAACAGTCCGCGAGAACATTCGCCAATCTTTTTATCGTCCTTTAAACACTTTTTTAGTTGCCCAACACAATAGTCTTTTTTATACTTATCGCCCTGTTCGCCGACGCACTCAGAGATAAAAGCGTATTCTTGATCTATCGAATAACGTTCCAAAAACATATCGTATCCACCGCAAGCTATCGCTCCCGTTATGATAACACCAAACCAAAATCCGCCACCCGATTTAGTCGATACTTGATCCTTTTTTACCGCTTCGCTTATCAAGGTTTTAAATTTATCGCTACTTTGTATATCTTTTACAATTTTTTCCGCATCACTCGGACTTATTTTATTACCATCCGTCTCGATTTTTAATGACTTAATACTTTCGTCGATAAAAGCGTTTATGCCTCTTAATAGGTCTTTATCTATTATGTTATTTATGAGATATTTTAGAATTTCGCTTTTGTCTATTTTTATCATAGCCAACCCCGTTAGAATTTAAATAATTCCCCATGCACCGTTATTTACGCAAATAATATTCGGTAAAATTTCAAAATTAGAGCTAAACTTTAAAGCCTGAGGAACGGCGCGCCTATCGTTTCTAACTCGTAATTTTTTGATAAATTTTAGATCTCGTCGTAGCGAGTTTTTATAACGAAATTTTTTCACGCAAGAAAATTCTTTCGATTTCACAGCAATTTTTCGAATTTTTATTTAAAAGAGGGGCTTGCGCCCCCGAAGATTTAGCGATATTTACGCAGCCGGATAAACCGATACTTTTTTGCGATTTTTGTCTTTTCGCTCAAATTTTACGACGCCGTCGATCAGCGCGAAAATCGTATGATCGCTGCCCATGCCTACGTTGCAGCCCGGGTGCATCGCGGTGCCGCGCTGGCGGATGATGATGTTGCCCGCGCGAACGAACTCGCCGCCGAATTTTTTGACGCCCAAGCGGCGTCCGATACTATCTCTATTATTTTGGGTTGAGCCTTGACCTTTTTTGTGTGCCATTTCCTATCCTTTATGCATTAATCGAAACGACTTTGACGCGGGTGTATTGGCGTCTGAAGCCGCGTTTTACTTTTGAATCTTTGCGTCTGCGTTTTTTAAAGATAACGACTTTTTTATCCTTGCCTTCGCAAACGACTTCCAAAACCACCTTGGCACCCTTTACGAACGGTGCTCCTACCTTTAACTCGCCGTCGTTTAGCGCTAAAACTTCGCTAAGCTCGAGCTTTGCTTTCGGCTCAGCATTAAAATGGTCTAAATTTAGGTAGTTACCCTCTTCGACCTTATACTGCTTGCCGCCGTGTTTGATGATAGCATACATCAAAAATCCTTTAAAATTTGGTAGCCAAAAAGGCATTTGCCGTGCAAAATTTAAAAGCCCGTTTGGTATGAAAGGTTGCAATATTATCTCAAATTTTATAAATTCCTACTGAAATGCCTCGCAAAATTCCTGCGAAATTTCAAATTTCAAGGGCTCGGATTTATTTTAAACTAAAGATAAATGTGCTACTATCGCAACGAAATTTTTGAAGGAGAATTTTATGAGAAATTTAATAGCTGCGCTCGTAGCAGCGGTATTTTTTATCGGTTGTTCCAACTGGAATATATCCAACGAACCAAGCGGAGTACGCAATCAAACAAAATCCCAAAACAGCAAAACAAATATCGGCGGCGCAAATGATAAAGTCCAAGAGGTCTCCACCGCAGGCACCACTGATATGGTCGAAACGACCTTGCCCGATAGCACAGGTATGACTAATGCGCCGAAAGATCGCAGCGATGCATTTCATATCAATCAAGTAATTTCTGCGTGGAATAAACAGCCAGACTCCATCAAAACAACCGAAGACAATGGCAACATCTACACCTGGAAAAACTATAAGCCAGGCTGCGACGTATCGCTTACCAGCGACTCGGAAGGCTACGTATCAAAATCCGCTATCAAATCAGCACTGTCTCAGTGTCTATAACCAACTTATCCGCGACACCGAAATTTTAAAATTTCTTAAAATTTCGGCTTACGAGCGGGTCTGCTTCGTCAAATTTAATCCTAGAATTATATGGTTCGCTCTTAAAAATTTACTATTCGTATTGTATAATCGAGGACTTTCAATCACTGGAGCAAAATATGAAGAAAATTTTATTTGCAGGTGCGCTTTTAGCGGCATTAGGTAGCTATGCGGCGGCGGGTGAACACATCAAGGTCTATCACGGCGAGAGCTGCGGCTGTTGTCACAACTGGGCAAAATACATGGAGCAAAACGGATTTGAAGTCGAGATGATTTCACTGGCCGATGAGCCGCTTATTCAGAAGGAGAATGAGCTTGGGCTTCCGCTGGAGCTCGCTAGCTGCCACACCGCGATCATAGACGGATATGTAGTCGAAGGGCATATGCCAGCAAGTGAGATCCGCACGTTATTAAAAAATAAGCCTAAAGACGTCATCGGCATAGCAGTACCTGGCATGCCACTAGAAGCGCCAGGTATGGAGCAGGGCTCTCAGCCCGAGGTCTATGATGTGGTAGCGTTTAAAAAGGATGGCTCGTATCAAAGCATCGCCACTTACAAAGGCAAAGAAAAAATCAAATAATCCGCCGCTTTAAAGCGGCAACTTACTTATTGGCTCGATAAAATTTTGCCTATTTATGGCTTGGCGCAATTTGCTTTAGCCGGCGAATGCTGCCACTATATGCAAAAATGACGCGCAAATTAATTTCAAAAACTAGCATGATAAAGGAAATTAAAATTCGGATGGATGGGCTAATAGGGGTCGAACCTATATTCACAAATCCAGAGTTTGTTGTCCTGCCATTAGACGATAGCCCATTGCGGAAGCGGTATTTTATAGAATTTTGCTTTAAAAAAGCATAAGAGCGGGCGGAATTTTAAAATTTTGCAAAATTTTAATTAAATTTAAAGCCCTGCTGCGCCTAAACGATAAAACTAAAACGCAAAAGCTAACGCTGCTTTCATCGGCTCCGATAAAAGAATATGGCTACTCGCCGCGGAGCTAAATTTTAAAATTTGGCTAGTTTATCCTATATTCGCGCCTTTTGCGAGCTTATTTATTCCGGGATGAAATTTTGACAAATAAGCCTACCACAAAACATATACTATTTAATACTTGCCAAGTGAACGAAGCTTTAAAATAAGTGTCAAATAGACTTGCGGCAAGATCGCACAAAAAGCCTGTCAAATACTTGCCTCAAGCGGAACGTAGAATTTATCGCTACTAAATGGGGTCTAAACTAAAATCAGAATTAAAATTTAGGTGCGAGACGCTTGCATTAAATTTCTTGCAAAATCCGTTCGCAAACTCAAAAGATATTGCGAAATTGCGTAAAATTTGACTGCGGTAAAATTTTCTCATACATTGTGTTAATACAAACCGAAAATGAATAAAACACAATTACTCGAGGTAGCAAAATTTTCCCATACGTCGTTAATACCGAACATTGACGAATCAGATCAAGTACTATGGACAAAGTGAAATATTCCCGTACATTGTTAGTTCGGCACAGGCTATTGCTAGACCAGAGCAGAAATGTGCGAAATTAACTCCGCGTATCGTTTGAACACCTAGAAAGCACCTTGCTTCCCGGCTAAATAGCACGAGCAAATTCATATCACGCGCTGTTTAAAACGCAAAATTCATTGGAATTTCAAATTTTAAATTTCGGGCACGGGTTCGCTTATAAGTATTTGCAAAAATAGTGCATCGAAGCTAGAAAAATTTCGCTCCGTCGCGCCTAAAATTTCGATGAAATTTCGCGTATCAGCTCAACCGCCTCTTTTGCGTCCGCACATACGAACTCGAAATGCGCCCGTAGCTCCGAGGCACTGCCGTAGCCGCAGCTTACGCCCACGCTTCGCACCGCTGCCGACTTTGCCGAGATGGCGTCAAGCGACGTATCACCGATCATAAAGATATTTTGGCTAACAGAAGGCGTGATTTTGTCACTGCAAATTTTGTCATAACAAGGAGTGGAATTTAGCTCATGTGCATCATAAATTTTACCGCCGCGCGCTCCGCCTTTATCGCTCTCGCCCTCGATACTGACACCGCTCTTTTGGCCCTTGTCGCCAACCTCGTGTCTATCGCTCTTTACTTCGCTTAAATTTTTAAACGAAATTCTATCAGAATTTTGACTCGCGATGCTGCTTAAATTTTGCTCGAAAACTTTGCTAGAATCAGGATCAAGCGCAGGAAGGCTCTTTAAATCAGGCGCTGAAATTTCACTCAAAATCGCGTTCCTGCTAGCAACGCTTGTGTTTTTATTGACAGTAGTATAGCAAGCTTTACTGCTAATTGTATTTGAACTTTTGCTAGTGGTCGCGCCGCAAATTCCTAAATTTTCGAGCGCCTTTAAGATCGGTTCGGCGCTTGGTTTGGGATCTTGCACGTCCTCTCGCCCGACGATGGTGCCGAAAAATTCCGCGATACCCAGATGCTGCAATAAAATTTTAGAAAATTTCGACGTTTTAGTGGTTACGACGCCTAAATTTGCAAACTCGCTCGCCGCACGAACCGCCTCATACGCACCGCTTAGCAAAACGGTCTGGTCCAAAAATATCTGCGCGTATCGCTGTTTGTAGGCGAGCACGAAATTCTGCACATCGCGCGTCACACCTAGACGTTCAAACATAACTTCTAACGGATACCCGATAAGCCTTTTAATCGCTTCGTCGCTAGGCTCTGCAGTGCCCAAATGCGCAAACGCGTAGTGAAAGCCGTCCAGTATCGCGGGCGTGGAGTCTATGAGCGTGCCGTCCAGATCGAAAAGCAGTGTAATTTGGAATTTTGGCATTTTAAAATTTAATTTGGATATAAAAAAAGCGGAGCCGAAGCTCCGCTTATGTGGATCTAGAAAAGATTATTTTCTAAATTTAGCATCAACGCGTCTATTTTGAGCGCGGCCTGCTTTAGTAGCGTTTGTAGCGATAGGCTTAGTCTCACCGTATCCTACAGTAGTGATTCTGCTAGCATCTACGCCGAAGCTCTTAAGCGCACCTCCAACTGCAGCAGCTCTGCGCTCGGAAAGCTTTTGATTATATGCATTCGAACCGGTGCTATCGGTATGACCCTCTAGGATTACTTTGTAATCAGGGTGAGCTACTAGCACGTCGCTTACGTTTTTGATCTGGTTCATAAACTCAGGAGAAATTTTTGAGCTATCTGTAGCGAAATTTACGCCCAAATTTAATCTAATAACCTTCTCGCAACCATATTCATCTACAACTACGCCAGCAGGTGTGCCTGGGCATCTATCGACATTATCGCATACGCCGTCGTTATCTGCGTCTTTGCAGCCTGTAGGAGCCGGAGCGGCAGCTGGGGCTGCGTCAGCATATCTCTTGCCAAAATCAACGGCAAAGCCTAGAGTATAGAATAATACGTGATTGCCGTCGTCAAATCTGATAGCATCGCGTGCTTCAAGTTTTGTAGCAAAGTTGTCGGTGATATAGTATTTTAGACCCAAGCCGTATTGACCGAAGCCGCTATCTTGATCGCCATCGTTGTAAACGTCTTTAGTGTAATCCATATAGCCAAGACCTAGCAAGCCGTATAATTTGAAATTATCGGTGAAATTTACCAAGTCTTTTACAGCATTGATGTGATAATATTTAGCGTCAGGCTTATCGTTGCCTACTCTGTGAGCTAAATCCTCTACGCCGATATTGCGAGAGTAATCAAAACCAACCTCTACTTGATCGATAAACGAATCTTGTAGATTTTTGGCAAGACGTAGACCGAACATAAAATTCGAATCCAAATCCATATTGCCTTCATGAGTCATTCCACCAATAGTAGGGGTGATCTCCCAGTGATAATCAGCATCGCTAGCGAACAATGCGCCGGATGCACATAAGCTTAATGCAAGTAGAACTTTCTTCATTAAACATCCTTTCAAATAAAGTTGTAATTCGATATTACCATAAAATTTTTAAAGAATTTACAAATTCGTGACAATTTCGTCACAAATTTGTAAAAAACATTATCTCTTAGAAAACTGCGGACTTCTACGCGCTTTGCGGCGACCGAATTTCTTTCGCTCGACCACGCGGCTATCGCGAGTTAGCAGACCTTTTGGCTTAAGAGCCGCCCTAAAATCTTTGTCCATCGCGGCAAGCGCTTTTGAAATTCCGTGCTTTAGCGCATCTGCTTGAGCCGAATATCCGCCGCCTAAAGTCTGCGCGGTGATATCCATCGAAGTCTCTTGCTTAGTCGCCAAAAGCGGCTGAACAACCCTTAGTTTGATCGCTTCGTGACCGCCTAGCCAGGTGTTTAGATCCATACCGTTTACTACGATCTTGCCGCTTCCAGGTTTTACCCAGACCTTAGCTACGGCAGTTTTTCTCTTTCCGGTTGCATAAATTGTCGCCATGATTATTTTCCTTTTTTAGTTGTTTGCGCAGTATGAGGGTGCTCGCCGCCTTCATATACGAATAGCTTTTTGATCATCGCCTTGCCGAGCTTCGTCTTAGGAAGCATACCGCGAACCGCAAGTCTGTAGAGCTTTGCGGGATTGTTTTTAAGCAGGTCTTGAAATTTCACGCTCTTTACGCTTCCGAAATAGCCCGAGTAGCTGTGATAAAATTTATCGTCGCCTTTGTTATTGCCGGTAAATACGGCTTTTGAAGCGTTGATGATAACGACGTAGTCTCCGCAATCCACGTTTGGAGTGTAGCTTGGTTTGTGTTTGCCGCGTAGCAATACCGCAACTTCGGTAAGCATCCTACCGAATCTTTTGTCGGTCGCGTCGATAACGACCCAGTCGCGCTTAACTTCGCTAGGCTTTGTAATTTCTGTCATGGTTTCCGCCTTATTAAAATTTGAGCTGTGATTATATAGAAATATCCTTACGTATAGCTTAATTTAAGCTATCTTTAATATATCTGCGCTCAAATTTCATCTAAGCTTTAAAATTTTATCCATCCTCATCCACTTCGATCAGCTTAGCGCCCGCAGCTTCGAGAGCCAGCACGAAGGCACGCAGCCGCGCATGCGGATAAAACTCGCGGATCACGCTTTTATATCGCGCCACTTGAGCTTTGTTTTGTGCGAGGTATTTTTCGGAGCTTTTGTAATCAAAAAGCAAAATTTCATCCTGCCTAAAGCACGCCAGATCCACGCGCAAAAGCTCACCCTCCGCGCTTTTGATCGGCATCTCTTTATAAGCTTGAGCGCCCTTTATCAGAGCTAAAAATTCCTCGTTTTTGCTTAGTCCTAGCGCCCGCGCCGCTATATTTTCAAAATCCGCATCGTTTAAAAATTTAGCGTAGCGACCTCTTGCTAAGCTCACTCCTCGTAAAATTTCATCCGCCACAAAGCCTTCGCTCATCTCCAGAGCATAGTGCAGCGCCTCGCCGAAATATATCGCGCTTAGCGCCTCCGTTTCGCCACCGCCTGCTTTTTCTTGCGCGCCTTGAGGCTCGCCCGCTACTAGCGCGATCTTTTTGCGCGGCGGCTGCTCTTCTGATTTTACGGAGCTTGGGATTACGTAGCCGTATTGAAAATCCGGAATATCCAGCCACTCCACGATGCCCGCACCCTTAGTCTTTTTGGCGTAAGGCGAAAAAAAGCTATAATTGTATTGATCTATTTTTGCCTCGGAGCGTTTTACGATGATGAGCGAGCGCTCGGCGCGGGTAAAGGCGACGTAGAGCTTATTTATATCCTCTTCATGCGCAGAGCGATCGTTTTCATCCATTAGCGCCGCAAATTCCGTATCCAGGCTCTTTCTGCTCGCAAATTTATAAAAAATTCTCCACTTATGCGTGGCAAAATCATAGTCCGTCGCGAGCTTTGAGCTCTCGCCCCGATCTTTTCCTCCGATGCGGTCGCAGACGATTACGTGCGGGAACTGAAGCCCCTTGGACTTATGCACGGTCATAATTTTAACGCCACTTTGTTCCTTGGCAAATACCTCCGTTTCGTCGTTTGCAAACAGATACTCGCTAAAACTATTAAATTTTGCCAGCGTCTCAAAAAACAGCAGTAGATCTGGATCGACAAAATTTAATTTCAGCGCACTAGCTATAAATTCTGCCGTTTTTTGCGCATTTTTATGCAGATCGACCGCTATCTTTTTAAGCCGCCTACCCAAAATCGCTTCGGCGTTTCGCAGATAAATTTCATCGCCACCTACGCAAAATTTCGCGTATTGAATTACGGCATTTACCTGCTCGCTGCAACGCAGAGCCTTATTTGAGCCGCTGCAAACCTCGCAAAATTCCGATAGCATCTCTTTTAGCGCGCTTACGTGCTCATTTTTCCAGCATAAAATCGCAATATCATCAGCTCTTACGCCGCACTCCTCAACAAGCCTGCGCGCTTGCTCCGTAGCCCCCTTTAGCACGTCGTCGTATGAAAACGCTGCTACGTAGCCGTAATCGTCGCTTTGTACCTCAAATAGCGGCATTTGCGGATGGGAAAGCGGATAGTCCTTGATTTTTTGCAGCACCGAAGCGGGCAGATCGCTATCTAGCTTATTTGCTGCGATTTGATCTTCATAAGACGCAAATTTATCGCGCAAGATCTCATTTACAAATTTTACGATAAGTTTTAAGCTACGATAATTGCGCGGTAGGCTCTGCGTTTTGATTTGGCTAAACTGCTCGCGCAAAATATCAAAAATTTTTCTCTCCGCGCCGCGAAATTTATAGATGCTTTGTTTTTTATCGCCTACGTAAAAAAAGCTGCCGCAGCGCTCTTCCGCCCCTTTGCCGGCAAGCGCTTCGGAGATTAGCGGCAGCATGATTTCATACTGGCAAATGTCGGTATCTTGGAATTCGTCGATTAAAATATGCGTGATTTTAGAATCGAGCCTGAAATACAAAAGCTCGCGGTTGCCCCGCAACGTCTCTGCGCTTGGATTTAGCAGCGAGTGCACGGCTGCAGTGACATCACCGAACGTGAGCTTGCCGCTTTTGCGCTGCACCGATTTAAGCGCTTCGGCATAAATTTTAATTAGTCCTGCCAGCTTAGCCGCATATGTCGCATCCATCCACGCTATTTCGCGAGCTATGGCGTCTTTTAGCCTTGCTAACTCGCCGTCAAGATGCGAAATTTTTTTAAGCTGCGAGCGCGAATAATCAAAACTACCGTTAGCAAGAGCCGAAAGAATGAAGCCCGAAGATAATTTTGACAGATCACTAACAGGGCTTAGCCCATTTACGGCTCCAGCGCTTACGCCCGCATCTCTCGTCGCTTTTTGCAAGCAGGATAAAATTTCATTTATCTCCGCTAGCGCCGAGCTTGCAGGAAGCGTGGGCGGATTTATGCTTATATCGCCTCTCCAAATGCTTTGCAAGCTATTTAAAAACTCGCTCTTTGTCATTCCTGAGTCGCTTACATAATCCACGACCTCTCTTAATAGCGCTTCGTTTTTACAAATCGCGCCTAAAAACGCCGCCTGCTGCACACTCAAAATCCCTTCATCGTTTTCAAAACCGGGATCGATGCCGCTGTTTAGCGCAAAGGAGCGCAGAGCCTTTGCAAAAAACGCATCAAAGGTAAAGACGTTTAGGCTCTCGCTTAAAAATTTAGGCAGTAGGCGCTGCTGCGCCGCCAAAACCTCATCCGCGCTCATATTTAGATCCTCGCAAATTTGCGCTAGCTCGGGGCTTGGCACAAGAGCGCCGTCGCGCGCGATAAGCAAATTTTGAAATTTCTCCACGATGCGCGTTTTCATCTCGGCGGCCGCTTTTTTGGTGAAGGTAAGCGCTAAAATTTCATTGATCGGCTCGCCCTTCAGCACCAGCTCGATGAACCTGACCGCGAGATTGAAGGTCTTGCCGCTGCCTGCGCTTGCTTCAAGCGCCAGATAATTTTCAAATTTTGCCATCGATCTGCCCCTTGCAAATGATTTTATAATCGCAGTATTCACAGCTTTGCACCGCCTCCGTGCGCGTAAAAGCAACCTCGCTTGCAAATTCCTTGCCGATAGAGCTTAGCGTCTCGCGTAGGTTTTCTAAGCTAGGCGTTTTGTCGCCAGGAGTTGCAAACGCGCAATCTTTTAGCGATAGATAGGCGCATTCGCACTCCTGGGCTAAAAGCGCGCGATAAAACGTAAGCTGGAATTTTTCCATATGCTTTTTAGCTGAACCACGTTTGTAATCGATGATAAACTTCCGCCCTGCCTTATCTTCGTCGATGCGGTCGATCCGCCCGCTCAGTCGCACCCCGTCAAGCTCGCCTTTTAGCGATACTTCACTACCGCTAAAGCTCCAAATTCGCTCATGCTCTTCTAAAAGCTTAGCTAGCTTTTCTACAGCTTTTAGCTCAAGCTCCGCATCAAAGCGCGCGGTGCCCGCTTCTCGCGCAAGCTGCGAATAAATAGGGCGAAATTTTTCCATGCTAAATTTAATCCCCGCTCGCTCGTATAAACGCTGAAAACTCGTATGTAAAATTTTGCCCAAAAGCGCATTATCCTCGCCAAATTTTAGCCCCTCTTTTAGCCCGAAAACGTAGCGGTAATAATACTTCCTCTTGCATTCTAAAAACGTATCCAACCGCGAAAACGACAGCTCCTCGGCAAAAAAATCATGGCGAGCCACGGGATCTTCTTGTCCGCATAAGGCGAGCTTAAATTCCTCTCTCCCAAAAAGCCGCAAATAATCCTCCTGCGAAAATTCCGCGTCTTGTTGCACTTCAAAGCTTTTCAAAAACCGCGAAGGCAATTTCTCGACGCTTTGCAGATAGCAAATCGCGCTTTTTTTAGCGCCTCTTAGCAAGCCGTCGTAGTAAAATCTTTGTAAATTTTCGCGATCTGCGTGGCTGATGAGCCCTGCTCTAGCGCGCAAAGCAGAGTTTAAAAACATCTCTCCGCTACTGCGCTTAGGCACCAGATCATCGTTAAAATCGGGGATTATCACGCCGTCAAATTGTAGCCCACGGCTCTCTAAAAGCCCAATTACCGTGACCTTTCCGCCACGAACATCATCGAGCTTGATGCGCGAAATTTCTAACAAAAAAAGATCGATCAGATTGCCCAAGCTTAGGTTTTCGTCCTTAAATTTTCGAAGCAAAATTTTAATTAGATATAGCGGCTCTTTTAGCTTTTCTTGCAGCAGCGCATCGCTAATTTTGGGTAAACAGGCAAGCTTTACAATTAGCGCCTCGAAATGCTCGAAGCTTACTTGCTTTGCAAAATCGCATGCGAACTCACCAAAAAGTGCCTCATCCACGCCCACACTCGCAAAAAACAGATCAAGCTCCTGTGGGTTTGGGCGCTGCGGATACTCATCTGCGTCCTCGCGCATTTTAGAGTGCCTAAAACGATCGCGCTGCTCAGGGCTTTTTGAATACCCATCTTCTTCCTCAAGCTCTATATGCTCCCGCTGCATAGAGTCTCGTAGGCTCCCTTGCTGCTTCCTTGAAGGCTCCTGCCGTTTTGCACTAACCGAATAATCGCGCTGCTGCGCACACTCCAAGGGCTCTTGAAACTCTGCAAGATCTAGCGAAAAGCTTTGCTTCTCCGCGCTATTCGCGCGTTCCGCCGAAATTTCGTGCAGAATTTCAAAATTTTCCGTATTTTCAAACTCTCGCGCAGACATAAAATTTAAATCCGCTTTAGAATTTGAAAAAATTTCGAAATCAAACGCGGAATTTTGCTGTGCGAAATTTTGCGAAATAGAATTCTCCGAAGCGAAATTCCCTAGCGCTAAATTTTGCTGTACCGCGAAATCCTCCGCATTCAAAAATCCTCCATCCGGACTTTTGAATGCGTGGTAATCTACGCCAAATTTCGGCGTGCGCGCTTCTTTTAAGCACTGCGAAATTTTCTCTAGCGTTACATAAAATAGGCTATCTTTAAGCTTCTCTCCCATCGCAAAATTTAGCAGCCTGTGCGAACCGCGAGCCCTTGCGATGCGCTCGTCGTAAAGCCGCAGTGTGCCGGCAAAGCTCTCGTCGGGCAAAATTACTGCGATGCGCTCCGGCGCGATTCCCGCGCGCACGAAGGATGAAATTTTTTCAAAAACATAGCTCGCCTGCAAGCTTCGCAACTCAAAGCCTCTACACACAACCGCTCCGCCCACGCTTAGCAACTCTCGGCTTAGAATTTCACCCGTACCAAGATTTACGCGGTATGCAAAACCTGGCTCTAGGCTTATGCCGCAAAGCTCCTCCACCGCGCGCACGGGCTTGGAATTTAAAGTCGTGGCTCTAAAGCTCAACACAACCTCGCTAAGCTCTGCAGCGCGTTTAAAAATCTCGAACTCAAATGCGCTAGGATTGCCGTCGATGTTGATTTCTATCCGCTCAAATCCGCGCAGATAGGATTCGTTTAGTTCATAAAGCGCGGGCAGCGTGATCTCGTCGTAAAATCCATGCTCACGCAAAATCCTTGCATACGCCCCTGCTAGCTCTCGCAGAATTTCAAAATGCTCGGCGTACCACGCGTAGGTGTCGCTAAGATCGAGCGCATCGATACTCACGCGCTCCGTCGCAAGCTCCTTGAAAAAACCAAAAAGATACTCGCGGTTGCGCATAAACTCGTAAAGCTCGCTAGGGAATTTAAGCCTCTCGCCTGCGCGCTTGCTCTCGTTTACCGCTTGTTTCATAAAAAGCGCGCGGTCTATCTCACCGCAAGCGACAAGATCCGGCACAAAAAGCGCCTTTTCGTAGAATTCCGCCAACGTAATCCTAGGCGCCAGCACGCCGCCGCTCTCGCTTTGCAGCGCCGCGCGTAGCGCACGCGAGCTAGTGTAGACAAAGAGATTTTTAGAGGGCAAATTTTTCAAAACAAATCCTTTAGAGCGATTCGCAGAACGCGGAATTTTGCGATATTTTAGCAAGAAATTTTTAGTTTGGGCTTTTAAGCAAAGAAGTTTTTGAAAAGCTTGAGAGGCTAAATTTTATCAAGTCAAATTTAGCAAGTTGGATGAGCGTAAAATTTTAATCTGCGGCGCTTTGAGCGCGGAATTCTACCTCGCTCCGCATTAATTGCAGCATATTTAAACGCAAAATTTTACGAGTGGATTCCGTAAATTACAAAGCGGCAAAAACGCGATCAAATTTAAGCTGGCTCAGGCTCGATCTTGTATCCCAGGCTCGGGACGTTTTTTATGATTTCGCCACCCACTTTATCGCGGATACGCTTGACGAAAGTGCGAAGCGCCGTATCACTCACGGCTCCTTCGGTCCAGACGTAACGCTTGATCTCCTCGTAAAGCACCAGCTCGCCCACGCGACTGGCTAGCAGCGAGACAAAAGAAAGCTCCTTTTTAGTAAGCACGATCTGCTCGCCATCCTTCAGTAAAATACGGCGAAGCCCGTCAAATACGTAGCCTGCGCCCATATTTACGACTCGCACAGAGTCCAGCTTAGACTTCATCAGCGCACTTATCTCTAGCACAAATGCGGCGATATCTACCGGCTTAAAGTAATACCGCTCGACGCCAATCTCCATAACGCCTTTTAGCTGCTCCTCCCTACTGAAGCCGCTAAGCACCACGATAGGGGCATGCGGAAAGATCTGCTTAATCTGACGTATCATCGCTAGCCCATCTTCAATCGGCATTAAAATGTCGGTAATGACGAGATTAGGACTAAATTTTTTGAATTTTTTCACACCTTCAAGCCCGTTTTGGGCATTATAAACGTTGTTAAAAATACCCTCAAACGCCTTATGCAGCGAGGCTAGCAATTTAGTATCATCCTCGACTAGCAAGACGTCCAGCTCTTTTAAAGCGCAGCTCATAGCAGACCCCTCAAGGCGAAATTTCAAATGAAATTCTTTCAAATTTTCTCTTTTATTGAGCTTAAAACAATGTTAAGTTAAAAATTTAATTTCATAAAGTAACACAACTCTTATTTTAGGTGCAAATATGGGCGGGATTAAAAAAACAAGCGTAAGTAAAAACCGCAGCCTAGGAATGGAGTAGAAATTTAAAGTAACGCGAATTAAATTTATCGGTGCGAAAGAGATTTATAACGGCTGAAAGTAAAATTTTAAAGCTAGCGCAGGTAAAATTTCACTACGCGGCGGAGTGGAATTTTATTTTAGGCAAATGGCTTTTAGAGGGAAATGAAACGGCGCCGATAAGGTTTGAAGGGCAGGTATAATTTATCAAAAACTAGGGCATAACTGGCAAAATTGCGTCAATAAGACTTTAACGGGCGGGCGACGTTAGATAAAATTTTACGGGCGACAGGGCAGCTTACTAGCGCAACTTTTGACGGCAACAAAACGGTTCGTAAAATTTAAAGGGCTTGAAGCTATGAGAAATGTGCCGCAGGATCTGTTTTTTGAAAGGACTAAGCGCGCCAAGCCCAATTTTTAAATTTAAAACGCATAAAATTTATCCGCGCGTGCGCTTAAAAGCTAAGCGGATGCAAAAATCTCACGAATGAAAAGCATGCGGTGCGCAGCCGGTTTAAATTTAAAATCGCAACTAGCACAGATCGCTTCATCCAAAAAGCTGCTTAATCCAAAATCACCGCGGCAATCCTTAGTTCGCAAAAGCGCGCTTTGCGTACTGCTCCAGCCTGCAATTATCCAGGCTGCGACGGGCTTTAAATTTACAATGCAAAGACCGCGTTAGAATTTAAAGCCTTCCGCAAATTTAAAATTTTACCGCACGACCGCGGTAAAATTTCATACAGACAAAATTTCAAAAATCATAAAATTTCAAGAAATTCTTTGAATATATATTTGCTCTCCGTAGGCCCTGCGCTTGCTTCGGGGTGGTGCTGCACCGAAAATACGGGATACTCCTTGTAGCGCACGCCCTCGATCGTGCCGTCGAAAAGGTTTCGGTGCGTGATCTCGCAGATCTGCGCGATGGTCTCTGGAACGTTGTAGTTGTGGTTTTGCGCGGTGATCTCGATCGATTTGGTGCGCAGGTTTTGCACGGGGTGGTTTGCGCCGTGCTGGCCGAATTTCAGCTTGTAGGTCTCATATCCCATCGCGTTGCTTAGCAGCTGATGACCCAGACAAATTCCAAAAATCGGCACGCGCGCTTCGACCATCTTTTTGATCTGCGCGATCTCCTCTTTAAGCATGCGCGGCTCGCCCGGGCCGTTTGATAAAAACACGCCGTCGATCTGCCCCTCTTTAAATTTGGCGATCAAGCTCTCCGCTTTAACGTCGTGCGGGAAAACCTCTACTCCGAGCCCTAGATCGCAAAGCTCGTTTAGGATGTTTCGCTTTACGCCGTAATCGATCACGGCTATCTTTTTGCCGCAGCTTGCGGGCTGAGCGTAGCTTCCGCGCGTGGCGTCCCAGCGACCAGATGTGTGCTTATACGGCGCCTTCGTGCTTACGATGCTTACGTAGTTGATCTCCTCTATGCGTGCAGATTCGCTAAGCGCCTTTTTAAGAGCCGCCTTATCGCTGATCTCGGTAGAGACGAAGGCGCGCAGACTGCCCTGATCGCGCAGCATCTTGGTTAAAAATCTAGTGTCAATGTCGTAAACGCCGAATTTTCCGTTTTGCAGAAAATAATCCTCCAAGCTCATCTGCGAGCGGAAATTTGAAGGCTCGTTGTTAAAATTTCTTACGAAAATTCCGCTGGCATGGATTTTGGAGCTTTCTTTGTCGTTTTCGTTGATCCCTACGATGCCGATTTCAGGCATAGTGAAAATAATAAACTGCCCCGCGTAGCTGGGATCCGAGATGATCTCCTCGTAGCCCGTGGCGGAGGTGTTAAACACGAGCTCGCCGAATGCGCTGCCGCCCTTGCCGAACGCCTTGGCTTGCAGGTAGATGCCGTTTTCTATGTAGATATACGCATTCATTGCAGCATGCCCCGTTTTCTTAGCTCCTCTTCGTAGAGCTTTTCAAACACCAGCTCGTATTCTTCGGTACCTGGGATCAATTTTTGCTTGTAGCCATCGATCTTTTCATAGACCGCATCCTCAATCTTTTGATAATTTTTAAGATATTCGTCGATCGCGTTATAAATTATCGTCTTTAGCCTGTTTTCGGAGACTTTGTAATCGATCAAATTTTTCTTCCAAACGGTTTCTAAAATTTTATGCGATATGGTGCCGTAGCGATCCTCGAAATTTAGCTCAAAATTCTCGTCGTTTGCGATGTGGCGTTTGATGAGCCAAAACATATCTTTTTTATTCACGCTCATCTCATCAAGCTCGCTTATGCGCTCATCTATCAGCTCGTTTGCGCGCTCGTCTATCGCTCTTTCTTTTTGCAGATCGGCCCTTATGATCTCGTCCGCTTCCTTGGCGACGGGCTCTATACCCGCACCGAGCGTAACGCAACCAGAGTTTAGCAGATCCAGCGCTATTTTATGCGCGATATATGGCACGTGTGGTAGTCGTATTCGCATGATCGTTCCTTTAAATTCAGTTCTACGAGCGGTCGCGCCGCCCGCGTTTGCAAACGGCGGAATTTTAAAATTCTTAAAATTCCGCCCGATTTTATAAAATTATCGTGTCGCTTCTTTCGGGACTAGTGGAGATAAAGCCCACTTTCGCGCCGCTTAGCTCCTCTATTTTGCGGATATAATTTTGCGCGTTTTGCGGCAGATCTTCAAATTTTGAAATTCCTTTGACGCTGTCCCAGCCAGGCATCTGCTCATAAACCGGCTCGGCAGCTTCCAAATCGATCGGGAAATAATCGATCTCCTCCCCCTTGTAGCGATATGCACGGCAAATTTTAATACTCTCAAAGCCGTCTAAGACGTCAAGTTTCATAAGCGCGAGCTTGTCGATGCCGCTAAGGCGCACGGCGTATTTCGTAGCCACTCCGTCGAACCAACCGCAGCGGCGCGCCCGTCCCGTCGTAGTACCGTACTCTTTGCCGATCTCGCGCATCGCCTCGCCTTGCGGACCCTTATCCTCGGTAGGAAACGCGCCGTTGCCCACACGGGTGGTGTAGGCTTTTAAAATTCCCATCACCGTGCCGATATCTTTCGGCGCGAGCCCAAGCCCGCTGCAAGCCCCGCCCGCGATAGTCGTCGAGCTCGTGACGTAAGGATAAGTGCCGTGATCGATATCAAGCAGGCTTCCTTGTGCCCCCTCTACGAGCACGCGCTTGTCGTAATCAAGCGCCTTCCACAGCATGTGCGTGGTATCGGCGATGTATGGCTCGAGCGCGCTTTTATAGCGCTTTAGCTCGTCATAAATTTCAAGCTTGCTAGGAATTTTAACCCCCGCTTTTTCAAAAACGCTCTCATGCGAAGCAAAATCGCGCGATAGCGCCTCGGCAAGCCTTTCAGGCTCTAAAAGCTCCGCTACGCGGTGTCCCGTGCGCGCGATCTTATCGGCATACGCAGGCCCTATACCCTTGCCGGTGGTGCCGATCGCGAGCTCGCCCTTGCTCTTTTCGCGCGCCTGATCGATCAGCGAGTGGTACTGTAAATTTAAAAACGCCTTTTCGCTTATGAAAAATCTGCCCTTTAAATTTTCAAACTGCGCCATCTCGGTAATCAGCACGTCGGGATTGATCACGACGCCGTTTCCGATGATGTTGATGATATTTTTGTGAAGCACGCCGCTAGGAACTAGATGTAGCGCAAATTTCTCGCCGTTTATGACGATGGTGTGGCCTGCGTTGTGCCCGCCGCTACTGCGACATACGAAATCGTAATTCGCGCTTATCATATCTACGATCTTGCCCTTGCCCTCATCGCCCCATTGGGCGCCGATTACTACGTTGGCTTTACTCATTTCTCATCCTTTTGCATAATTTTTTCTATCAAAGCATCCACTAGCAGCGCAAAGCCGCTGGATTTTAGCCCGTCAATCTCGTAATTTCCGCCGTTACAATACACCGCGCCCGCGTCTAAAAATCTAAAAAATAGCGCGTCGTAATAGCGCATTTTAGAGTAATATAGCAGCGAAACACAGATACGCTCGTAATCCACGCCTAGGCTTAAAATTTCATCTAGGCACGGCACGAGCTCTTCAGGCACCTGCGCGCGCAGAGCCTGCACGTCCTTTAGCGACGTGGCGCGAGCCGTAGCATCCAGCCAAGGCAAATTTTGCTCAAGCAGCGTCTCGATCTTGCCCTTTTCAAAAATTTCAAGCGGCAAATTTAAAATTTCGCAGATTTTTTTCGGAATTTCTATGTTGCTTAGCTGAAGCGCGGGCACAAGATCAAATTCTTTAAAAAATTCCTGCGCGATTTTGATCGCAAGCGGCAAATTTTTCTCCCCGATCAGCTCCGCGCCGATCTGATAAAACTCGTCGCTTGGGTATTTGAAGGTCGGCTGCACATAAAATAGCCGCCTTAGCTTATCGTCTTTCAGCCGCTTACGCACGATACGCACAACGTCCACGGTGCTGTCTGCGCGAAGCGCTAGCTCGTGGTTTGTGGGATCGGAGAGCTTAAGAAGCTTTTGCGGCGCGACGCTTAGGTGTTGATGATATGAAAAATATGGCGTTAAAATTTCGCTAAAGCCGTTTTTAACGAGGATTTCGCTCGCTTTATTTTCCAGTTCGCGCTTGAGCTGCGCGCTCTTTCCGAAATAAAGCCTCGAGCCGTTGGGTATCTCGTGATCGAAATCGGCGCTAACGCTATCTATCATACTGCCTCCAAATCGCTTATGAACTGATTTAGCCGCGTTTTAAAGCTCTGAATGAAGCTTGCCAAAGCGCGATAATCAAGCGAAAGAATATCTAAAATTTGCTTACGTATTTCTGTATTTAGCGCAAATTTTTCGCTGCCGGCGTTTTGAGTTTTATTTAAAATTTCGCCGAATTTCGCCCTAAAGCCTTCAAACTCTCCCGGGCTCAAATCGCCCGCATCGGCGCGCGAAACGAAGCTTAAAGCAAGCTCTTTGTAATCAAGCGCATTTAAGAAGCTGATAAGCTCATCTTTGTCGATGGCTGCGAGCTTGGGCGTATCTTTAAATCGCGCGATGAAAGCGTCTATCTCTCTGCGATCCAGCGCTTTTGCGATAAAATTTCCCTGCAGATAGTTAAATTTTAGATTATTTAAAAGCCGCAGCGATAGCGCGTTTTCGACCCCTTGAGCACCGAGAGCAAAACCAAACTCCCGCTTTAGCTTACCCGTGATCTCCACCATCGTTCGGATAGCATTTTTTTTCTTGCCTATGTCAAGGCAGAGCTCGCGGTCGATTTTAACGACATCGAAAGGCTGGGCATTCAGGAATGGGATATTGCTTTTATTTGCACTATTAAGAGCAAATTTAACCCCAAGATCTGCATAACGCCCACGTGCAGGGGCGAATTCCTTAAAATTTTGCTCGCTAAAATCGGTTATCTCAAACATCAACTCGCCTTTTGCATTAGCCCTATCTCGCAAGCTATGAGCTACGAAATCGTAAAATTCGTCGTTTGTAAGCACGGCTAGACTTACGTTTATAGAGCAGTTTGCGCCCGTTTGAGCGTTAAATTCCATCATCTTTGAAAACGCAAATTTTGAGATTAGCAACTCAAATCGCGGCTCGCTTAATATCTGCGCAAAATCCTGCGGGGCAAGAATTCCGTGTTTTCCGCGATCCCAGCGTAAAAGCAGCTCATATCCGTAAATCTGCGCGCCGCTAATGATCGGCTGATAGAGCACGAAAAACTCCCCCTCTTCGATCGCCGCAGCAATCCCTTCCTCGCTAGGTTCGTCTGCTTCGGCGCGCTCAAAGATGCAGTAGCGGTTTTTACCACTCGTTTTAGCGCGATACATCGCCCTATCCGCGCGCGATAAAAGTCCTGGAAAATCGATCTTTTCGCTGCCGTCGTAAAACGCTGCGCCAACGCTGATGCTTGCGCTAATTTCGTTGCCTTTAAGATTAAATTTCATCTTTGAAATTCCAAGCAGACGATCTAATAGCACATGCGCGGCATCCTTGCTTTGCAGATCGCCGATGATGGCGCCAAACTCATCGCCGCCTAAGCGCGCTAAGGTATCACCTTTACGCAATAGCCCGCTCATCGCCTTTGAGATCGCTTGTAAAAACATATCGCCGACCTCGTGCCCGTAGGTGTCATTGATCGCCTTAAAGCCGTCAAAATCGATGAAAAGCACCGCCATAAGCTTGGAGTTTTCGCCCGAGTTTGCGGTAAATCTCTGCGCAGCCTTCATAAAATACACTCTATTTGGAAGCCCGGTAAGCGCGTCGTGATGGGCGATCTTGGCTAGCTCGCTCTCTTTTTGCTTGATCTGCGAAATTTCGGTAAACATCAAAATGAAATTTGAGGTAAGCGAAAAATCATCCTTTATCGCAATTGCCGTAAATAGCGCAGGAAAGGTGCCACCACCTCTTTTTAGTCCGTAAATTTCATCTTTGTAAGAGGTCTGTTTGCCGACGAGATTTTTTCTAATCCTCTCCATCACGTCTGCTCCGCCCTCCGTAGGAGCGAAGAAATTTGGAATTTTGCCGATAGTTTGGCTTTCGCTATAGCCGGTGATTTCGTAAAAAGCGTTATTAGCGCGCAGCACGCGACCGCTCTCATCTGTGATTAAGATCGCCTCTAGCGAGCGCGAAAAGACGTTGGCGTTTAAATTTAACTCCAGCTCCGTCTGTTTGCGCGAGCTGATATCTTCGAGCGTAGTTTTTACAAGGCGAGAGCGAGAGTCGTGCTTTTCGGTGACGTAGCCTTGCATACTGATCCAAGTATAGGCATTAGCGGCGTTTCGCAGACGGAATTCGCAGCTAAAATCGCTCCTAAGCCCGGCGGTGCATTCGCGGATCATTTTATTGAAATTCTCTAAATCCGCGAAGTAAATTTCATAACTAAACTCCCCAAAGCTCATCTCAGTATTTAGCCTTTTGCCGCGATATTTTAAAATTTTAAAGTAATTTTTATCAAACGACAGCGTCTGCGCATCAAGATCGATTAAGCAGGTACAAAAATTCCTAGTCTCGATTACGGTGCGATAAAAGTCCAAATCCTCCTGCAAGCCGCGGATCGCCTTAACATCGTCATCAATATTTTGAAAATAAAACGCAGCCCTGGCGGCGGACTTTTTGACATAGATGCTCACTTCGTAGCTATAGCGGATATTGTCGTTGTGGCGAATTTTATAGCTTTGAGAAAAGCTTAGCTCTTCTGAAGGCATATCGGCTAAGCGGTTTAAAATTTCATTTTTAGCCTCATTCGCATCCTTTTCATCCAGCAAATCCCATAGCCTTATCTCGCCGCTTAAAAACTGCGCCGCTTCGTAACCCCAAAGCTCTTTTATATTTTTACTAGCATCTACGATCTTGCCCGAAGTGTAGTCAAACACGAGTGTAACGATAGGCGCGTGATTTAAATACTCATATTTTTGCTTAGTTTCATCGTAAAATCTGCGATATTTTGACGCATCCAGTACCACAAAAAGGGTTGAAATTTTACTTCCGTCGCGGATATAAGATTTTTTAACATAAAGGTCTTTGACGCCATTTTTGGTCTCTTGGCGGGTTACGACATAGTTTTCTTTGACATAGTTTGCGCGCTGGGTTTGATAGGCGTGATCGTAAAACGAGCCTGCTTGCAGCGCGAATATATTCCGTCCTACGACGTCATCGCCGTAAAGCTCGCGTGCGCCGTTGCTAGCGCTTTCGATCGTGCCTGCTACGTTATCGATGCTAAGAACTGAAAGGGAGCTATATTTTAGCGCATCTTTAAAGCTGAGGCTAAAATCTCCGTGGCGCAAATTAGACTTCAAGACCTCGTCTATGGATTTAGAAATTTCTAAGACGGAGCTTAGCGGATTTAGCGCTTCTATGTCGCGGATTTTGGAGTGATAATCCCCTTGGCGCAGCGCGTTTTGAACTGCCGCAAGCGGGATAAAAATGCGCTTTTTTAAAAACGTAAAATTTGAAATTAGAAGGATTAAATAAGCTAAAATAGCCGCCGCTAGCGCTACGACGATAAAATCGTCCGCGCCTAAAAAATAGCCGGCTCGTTCGCGAGCCATTACGAAATTATCTCCAAATTTCGCAAGATAAGCAAAGCCTAGCCCAGATTCGTCTTCGAAGCTTACCACTTCGCCTAGGCGCGAAAAATCAAAATCCTGCCCCAATATATCGGTTACACTGCCAGGAGTGTTAAAAAATTTACCTTCGGCGTTAAAGACCAAAATATCACCCAGCGAAGAAAGCCTGGCAATCGGCCTAGCGGTGTTGGCAAAGCCTAGCAGATACGAATCGGCATTTACGCGCTTGATCAAAAAATACCGCCACGCCCCATCCATCATCATATAGCGCGATACCCATTCATCCTTTTTTAGCTCGCTTGTGATATCCGCAAGCCGTATCTCGCCAAGATCCGAAATACGCGCATCCGATGAAAAATGCGCCAAGCTCTCCTGCTCCGCGCCGCGGGCGCGCAGATAAAAAATAGCGTCAAATCTATGAGAAGATTTTACGACATTACGGATCAAATCCGCATAAAGCTTGCTTTGTGCAGCTTCGTGCCTTGCGTCTAAAGAAAGGATATTTTCTTTTAGAATTTCAAGCTCGCTAAAAAGCGACTCGTCGGTATTTTTAAGTAAAGTAATCGCTGTGCGCGTCCGCAAATCAAGCTGCGTAGCGATCCTAGTACGCAAAAAGCTAATCTCGCAAACTACTACAAGCGTAAGTAGTGCAGCGCCTAGAATCAAGGCGGCGTTAAATCTTTCGGTAACGAAGTCTTTTTTGTTTTTCATGCCAAATTCCAAATTTTGCGGGATTTTAGCAAATTTCGTTTTAAAGCCTATTTAAGCTTTGATTTTTGAGCCGCGCGCACTCAAAAAATGCATGATCAAAAGCACTGCGAAGCTAAAGATAAGCATCAGTGCCGAATACGCGTGAGCCTGCGCAAAATCGAGCGTTTCGGTTGCTTCGTAGATCGCGATGGAAGCGACCTTGGTCTGCTCGCTCACGCTGCCGCCGATCATCAGCACGACGCCGAACTCGCCCATCGTATGCGCAAAGCAGATCACCAAGGCGCTAAGCAGGGAGTGGCGTATCGCAGGCAACGCGACGCGAAACAGCTTGGAAAAATAGCCCTTGCCGAGCGAGTCGCACGCCCAAAAAAGCGAGCGCGGAAGCGAGCGAAAGCCCGAAACCAGCGGTGAAAACATAAACGGCAGCGAGTAGATACAGCTCGCGATCACTAGCCCGCTGAAATTAAATACGAGCCGAAGTCCGAAGTGTTTGTCAAAAAACTCCCCTAGCACCGAATACGGCGATAAAAAAACGAGTAGGTAAAAGCCTAGCACCGATGGCGGCAGCACGAGCGGAAGCGAGATAATCGATTCGATCACGCTTTTGCCGCGGAAATTTTTTCTCGCCATAAAAAATGCGAGCGGCACGCAGATGATAAACAACGCGAGCGTCGTCAAGCTCGCAAGCTTTAATGAGACGAGAAACGGCGTGTAATCGAGCCCCTTTAGAATTTCAAACATTTATCCTCCGAGCCGAGCCACTGGGCCCAAACTATAAAATCTTAAAAGCCTAGCCCTACTTTAAAATTTAGAGGCAAAGCTAGATAGAATTTGCGCAAACCTCATAGTCATAAGGTCTTGCAAAATGAAATTTTGAAAAATTCTGCGCAGACCTAGCTGCGCAAGAGCTTTAGCCAAATGAAATTTTGGAAATTCCGCGCAAGCCAAACTGGGCGGAATTTTATAAATTGCTTGGCTAATAAATTCCTTCAAGCGTGCAAATTCCGTCAGGCATTTAAACTCTACTAAGCTGGCAAATTTTTAAGGTCACGAATTTTGCTGAGCTAAATTTCAAAAAGCTTAGCTTAGCTTTAAAACTTGAGCGGGCAGGATTTATCTGAGCGCAAATTTCACGAAAGATAGGCTAAACGGCACCTTCCGAACGACCTAGTGAAATTACATTGAGCCTGACAAAACAAAATTTTAAAATTTCGCATAAATCTAGAAAACCGGGTTAATGAAAACCTGCCATAGCTCATTAAGCGAGTTTAACGCGCAAGCTTCGAGCCGTTAAAGCTTTTAAAATTTCAAAGCCACAAAATCTAGGCAAAATTCCAAATCTAAACTTTTAAGTTTTTACGAAGCTTCACATTAAATTTTTACCAAGATCGCATGATAGAATTCACGCAACTCCTGCCAAAAAAAGTAAATCAAAAGTCGCTAAATTTAAAAATAAACCTACCGCGCCAATCAATAAATTCAAAGAAGGAATTTAGTGGCGCATGCCCGCGCAAAATCTAAAATTTAAAGCTTAACTTCCCCACGCTATCTAGTCTTACATTGCAATTTTGCTCTAGCCTGCGTTTAAATTTTGTGTTTCATTAAAATCTAAGCGCGATGCGAATGAAATTTTAAAACCTCCCCGTATTTTGCGGACAAATCTAGCTAAAATTTCGCAAAATTCCATAAGAGCCTGTATTTAAATCTCTAATCTAGTTGAAGTTTCTCACTTATGCGAGCCCAAGCTTGCCTGCAAGTTTAAATTTTACGCAGAGTGATATTAAAGGCTTTGGCGCCTGTTTTGACCTCGTCGCCTACTTGCAAGCCCTCGGCTTCTGCACCGCTTAGCACCACTTCGCACAGCTGGCTGCCGATCGCTACGACAGCCACTTTGACCCCGTCGCGTGCTTGCAAATCGACAACCTTGCCCACGAAAGAAAACTTCTGTGAGCCGCTAGTTTTAAGAAAAATTTCCTCCGGCGTACCGGTGCGAACGATCCTGCCGTCCTTCATCTCATAAACTCGCTTGCAAAGCCTATAGATCTCGCTTACGTCGTGGCTTACTAAAATTATGGTCTGATGAAACTGCTCGTGGATCTTTATCAAATACTCTTGGATTTTTTCGCGCATCGTAAAATCAAGCGCCGAAAGCGGCTCGTCAAGTAGCAAAATTTCAGGCTCTTGCATCAGTGCGCGAGCAAGCGCTACGCGCTGCTTCTGTCCGCCGCTAAGACCCTCGACGCCGGATTTCACAAACTCGCTAAGCTCTAAAATTTCAAGCAGCATCGCAGCTTTTTGCGGATCGTTTCTGGCAAAAAGTAGATTACCCGTCACGCTCATGTTTTCAAAAAGTGCGTAGTCTTGAAATAAAAAGCCGATCCTGCGCTTGCCCGCACTTAAGAATTCATTGCCTTCTTGCAGCACACGATCGCCGTCCTTTATGCTACCACTATCTGCGCGCAAAAATCCAGCCAAAATGCGCAGCAGTGTAGTCTTACCGCTGCCGCTGCGCCCATATAGGCACACAAACGAGCCCTTGTTAATCTCTAAGCGAGCATCAATCGAGAAATCATCACTGATTTTTTTCTTACAATCAATCGTTATCATATTTTTCTATATATATCGCAGTGGCGCTAACGTATGCGAAAACCTCGTCGCCCTCGCGTAAAGCAAGCTCCTGCGCAGAATGCGCGCTAATGAGCACATCAAAGCTTATCTTGCCTTCAAACCTGAGCGTGCATAGAATTTCACCTAAGCTTAGGCTCATAATCTTGCCGTGAATTTCATTTTCGCTAGATATACCACTTAGGGCTTCGCGAGATAAAAGCACATCGGTGCTTTTAAAGCCCACGTAAACTTCGCTACCCACCTTAAGCTCGCTACTTAGCTGCAGAAATACGCCACGTAGCTTGATGCCGCCCGCGATAAATCCTACAGAATGGATGCCGTCTTTTTGTAAAATTTCGTTGATTCTCGCTCTAATCATTAAAACTCGTATCCGTATTTAGCAAAGATCGCTCTGCCCTTATCGCTTAGGATAAAATCATAAAACGCCTTGGCTTCGGCATTGTCTTTGGCGCGGTTTAGCACGACCATGCCTTGAGCTATCGGCTCGTAGAGTTTGGTATCGACCAAGACGAAATTTTCGCCCTGCTTGCAAGGCTTATCGTTGCAGCCGTCCTTCGCCATCTTAGGCGCATACATCGCGCTAGCCGCGATAAATCCGACGTCGGAAGCTTTAAGCGCTTGCGAAAGAGCCTCGCCGATCGATTTTGCTTCTACGATTTTACCTTTAATCTCATCGTAAACTCCCGCTTTTTGGAAGGCCTGTACGCTTGCGGTGCCGTAAGGAGCGGTCTTTGGATTTGCTATGGAAATCATTTTAACGCTAGGGTCTTTTAAAATTTCAAGCCCCTTGCTAAGATCTACGCCACGCACGCTGAACATCGCCACTTTGCCTTTGGCGTAAGTTTTGGCAGGCGCCGTCGCAAAGCCATCTTTATGTAGATCGTCTGCAAATTTCATATCAGCCGCCATAAAAATATCAAACGGAGCGCCGTTTTTGATCTGCGTGCTAAGCGCACCGCTAGCGCCCAAGCTCACATTTAGCGTAGTTTGCGGATGCAGCTTGGCAAATTCCGCCTTGATCTCGTCAAACGCATACGTCGTGTTCGCAGCGGCAGCTACGCTGACCTCACCCGCGTTAAGCGCGCCTGCGGTTAAAATTCCTAAAAGCACTGCTTTCAACTTCATTTTATGCCTTTCGTTTCGGCTCTCGCCGAGAATTGAATTCTATCTAAAATTTTAAATTTGCGCCTTAAATTTTAAAATTTTGTGCACCCAATTTTCACCCTATTACGCGCCAATAATGATCTCGCTAGGCTCGATGATCGCCGTTACCTCATCTCCTACTCCTAGAGCCATCGCGGTGGCAGATTCTCGCGTGATGATCGCGGTGATGTTTTGATGCGAGCTTGTGCCTAGACAGATCTCTGCGTTTACCGCGCCGATTTTGACCTCGCTAATCGTGCCCTTGATTTGATTCGCCGTACTAAGTTTTAGCTTCTCCGAGGCTCCTTTAGCGATGATGACGCTTGGAGCCTTAAATAAAAACAGCACATCCTTGCCCACCTTTAGCCCTAAATTTTTTTCGCTCTCTACGGTTACCGTCGCGCATAAAATTTCGCCACCTGCGAGTTTAGCCGTGATTTGAGAATTTACAGCGCCTGTTTGAACATCCGTAATCTCAACACTTAGCTGATTGCGCGCAGAAAGCTTCATACCGATTTTCTCTAAGCTTAAAAGGCTCTCTTCGGTGATCTCGTCAAGCTTTAAAATTTCGCTCAAAAACGTCTCGCCTGCATGGCTGATAGCATCATAGGCGCGGATCAGCTTGTGAGCATAAGGGGTGAGCTCGGAGCCGCTATTTTTCTTTGTGCCTTGAGTGCGAACGATGAGTGGCTTTTTGCTCGCGTTGTTAATTAAATTTAGCGCGTCCCAGCCGTTTTTATACGACACTCCTACGATCTCTGCGGCCTTTGTAATACTTTTAGTTTCGTCCACGGCCTTAAGTAGCTTAATATGCTTAGCTAAAAGCGATGCTTCGTTGCCGAGTAGAAATTCCAGAGCAAATTTTGCATCCATTTTCATCCTTTCTTGTTTACTTTCACGTGATTTTATAATATATCCTCTGATATATTTCTTAAACGGCTACAGGCTTTATTCTGCGATATAAAGAGGAAAATTATATACGAAATTTTACCCTTATTGACAAAATTTCTTTAAACTTGTAAAATCGCCACTTTGATTTATATAGAAGGGTCGCATTTGAAATTTATAAAAATTCTATTCTTAACCGCAGCATTGGCACTTTGCGGTTGCTCGCAAAAGCAAGACGTAGCGCCTAGCGATACGGATGGTTTTGACGAGGAGTTCGCCAAGCGTGAGGTTTTCGATCCGCTTAGCGGCTATAACCGCGTTATGACGAGCTTCAACGACGTATTTTACTCATATATACTAACCCCCGTAGCCAGCGGTTACGACTATGTAATGCCCGATCCGATCCAGGGCGCGTTTTCAAATTTTTTCTATAATATTTTATATCCGATGAGGCTCGTAAACAACCTGATGCAGGGTAAATTTGAAAATTCTTGGGACGAGACGAAACGGTTTTTGATCAATTCGACCGTCGGCTTCGGCGGGCTTAATGATATGGCAGGCAAATACTACGGAATTCCGCGCCACGACGAGGATTTCGGGCAGACACTCGGGTATTGGGGCGTGCCGGCAGGTCCGCATATCGTCTGGCCGATTTTGGGGCAAAGCAATCTACGCGATACTTTCGGAATGGTGGGGGATTATTTTACAAATCCGATAAGCTATATCGAAGACGGTACGGTGCGAAACTCCGTCAACGGATTTAGAATATTTAATGACTACTCGCGCGATCCGAAATTTTATGAAAAAATGACCAAAGATGCGGTGGATCTGTATCCATTTTTACGCGATGCTTACGAGCAAAATCGCAAGAAACTAATAAAGGAATAAAAATGAAAATTTTAAAAGTTCTAGCGCTTTGCGGAGCGCTTTTGATTTCGGCGCACGCTATTAGCGATGCGGATATCGAGCCTGTGATGAGCCAAAAGGTCGCCGAGGCCGTAGGTATTATGCGAAGCGGCGCACCCAAAGATGCAAAGCCCGCGAAAATCTTTGCGCTTTTCGACGGCTACTTCGATTACAAGATGATGGCAAAGCTCTCCCTTGCTAAACATTACGCGAGCCTTAGCCCTGCGCAGATCGCGGAATTTAATAAAGCTTTCGAGGCGCATCTAAAGCGCTCCTTTATCGAAAAGCTTTCGCTTTATACCGATCAGGATATGAAGGTGCTAAGCAAACAAAGCCCGAGCGATAAGCGCCGCGTGCTAAAAACACAGGTCATCGGCGAGCAGAAAAACTACGACATAGATTTTAAATTTTATCCTAACGGCTCTGATTGGCGCATCTACGATGTCGATATCGTGGGCGTTAGCCTAATCCAAACCTATCGCTCGCAGCTAGGCGACGTAACGCAAAATTTGGGCTTTGACGAGCTCATAAAGCGGCTAAATTCCACCGTCATCAATAGCGGCGAATAGCAACGCGCCTAAAAGAGCGGTATTTGAAAAAAATTTTTCGCCTAATCGTCGCGTTTCCGAAAATCACGCTCGCGCTGTTTACGGCGCTGGCGCTCTTTTTCGGATATTACTCCACAAAGCTCGAGATCGACGCTTCGACCCAGACGCTACTGCTTGATAACGACGAGGATCTTCAAATTTGGCGCGAAGTATCCAAGCGCTACGAAACGCCAAATTTCTTAGTCGTCGCCTACACTCCTGCAGGCGATCTTTTAGCGCCCGAGACGATCCGCAAGATAGCGCAGATGGATGCCGCTTTTTCTAAGCTGGATTTCGTCGCTAGCGTCACGGACATCACGAATGTGCCGCTTTTGCTAAACAAAAGCGAGGGCATGAGCGAGCTGCTTAAGCACATACCCACTCTTACCGACGCAGACGTAAATTTAACCGCGGCTAGACGCGAGCTTTCTACGAGCCCCTTTTATGCGTCAAATTTAGTAAGCGCCGATCTTCGCACTACCGCAATTTTAATAAATTTAAAACCGCAGACCCGCTACGAGGAGCTTTTGCGCCTAAGAGACGGAGCCAAAAGCGCTCTAAAGCAAGCGGAGCATGAGGGCAACCGCTCAAAGGTCCAAATTTCACAGCTCAAAGATGCGCTTAAAGCTTCGGAGCAAAATTTCAAATCCTACCGCGACGAGCTGCGCGAAAAGGATCACCGCGACATTGTGGCTTTGCGTGCGCTGATCGCGGGCTTTGAGAAGGAATTTGCGGGCGATCGGCTATTTTTGGGCGGACTAAATATGATCGCCGACGATATGGTAGGCTACGTCCGCTCGGATCTAACGACATACGGACTCGGCGCCTTGGTGCTTCTGTTAGCTTGCTTTTGGCTCTTTTTTAGACAGGCGAAATTTATACTGCTGCCGCTCATCATCTGCGCGTATTCGGTCGTGCTTGCAGCGGGATTATTCGGCTTTTTGAGCTTTGAGGTCACGGTGATTAGCTCAAATTTCATAGCGCTTCAACTCATCATAACGGTTTCGGTCTGTATCCACCTAATCGTCGCCTACCGCGAGTTTAGCGCGCGCTTTCACACATTTTCGCAACGCCAGCTCGTTTACGCGGTGCTGCGCGAGCGCGCAAGACCCTGCTTTTTCGCAATCTTTACGACCGTTATCGGTTTTATGTCGCTAATTTTTTGCGACATAAAACCCGTAATTTCTCTGGGAATTATGATGAGCGTAGGCATCAGTATCTCGCTAGTTACGGCATTTGGAGTATTCGGCGCGGTTATGTCGCTTCTGCCGCGTACGCACAATAATCGCAGCTTCGAGCAACACTTTAAATTTACCCTTTGGTGCGCTGAAACAGCGCTGCGTAGCAGAGGCGTGGTCTACGGCGTGTGTGCTGCAGCGGTGATCTTTGGGCTATACGGTATCTCGCAGCTGCGCGTCGAAAATAGCTTCATCGGCTACTTCAAAAAAAGCACCGACATCCGCGCAGGTATGGAGGTCATCGATACCAATCTGGGCGGAACGATCCCGCTTGATATCGTCGTTAAATTTAAAAGTGCAGGCGGCGCAGATACTGCTAGCGGGAGTGAAAATTCCGCAAGCGGTAGCGCAAATTTTAAGAGCGGCGAAAATTCCAATCCTGCGGGGCAAAATTTTACCGCGCATAATTCCGCTACTCAGAATTCTACCGCCACAGCGCAAAATTCTATTGCAGGAAATTCCATACCTCAAAGTTCTCTTGCCGTGGCGCAAAATTTCAATGATCAAAATTTTATCGCGCAAAGCTCCGTCACGACATCGCAACCAAGCGGCACCGTAAATTTAGATCAAACCCATGCCGCAAATTTAGAGCATAATTCCACCGCGAGCGACGATTTTGGCGATTTTGAAGCCGAATACGCCGCCAACGAAAACAAGCCGCAGTATTGGTTCACATCCGAAAAGATGCGTATCATCGGCAAAATAGATGATTTTTTGAAGGACAAAAACGTCACGGGGCACGAGTTTATCGGCAACGTAAGCTCGCTTGCGTCGCTTTTGAAGCTCGGCAAGCAGATTAATCAGGGGCGCGATCTGGACGATCTGAGCCTTGCTCTAATCTACTCTGAAATGCCGGCAAACTACCGTGAATTGGTGCTTTCGCCCTTTGTAAATATCGAAGCGAACGAGGCGCACTTTAGCGTCCGCACGATAGACAGCGATCCGAATCTTCGCAGGGCGCAATTCCTAGCCGATCTTAAGCGCGATCTGGACTCCCTGCTCGCTAAAGATAATGTCACGGTGCAGATTAGCGGCATAATGGTGCTTTACAACAATATGCTTCAAAGCCTGATGAGCTCGCAGATAGACACCCTGGGTATCACCGTGCTCGTGCTTTTCGTGCTTTTCGTGATCATCTTTCGCTCGTTTTCATACGCGCTTATCGCGATCGTCGTAAATTTAATCCCGCTTTGCGCTTGCTTCGGCATCATGGGCGTTGCGGGCATTCCGCTGGATATCATGAGTATTACGATAGCGGCGATTAGCATCGGTATCGGCGTGGATGATGTTATCCACTATATCTATCGCTACAAGCGCGAGTTTGCGCGCCTTGGCGACGAGGCCGCGGCGATCCGCGCGAGCCACGCAAGTATCGGATACGCGATGTATTATACGTCGTTTGCGATCATTTTAGGTTTTAGCGTGATGATGATGAGCAATTTCTGGCCTACGATCTACTTTGGGATGTTAATATGTCTGGTGATGAGCCTGCTTCTTTTGGGTGCGCTCATAATCCTACCGTCGCTAATAATGAGCCGAAAGGGCTTAAAATTTAGCCTCTTTAAAGCTAAATAAATTTTATCTCGCTATAATTCCCGCATTTGGAGAGGATGGCGACCTGGCGGCGTCTGCGGACTTCAAATCCGATAGGAGGGCGGTTGACCGTTTTCCGGGGGGTTCGATTCCCTCCCTCTCTCGCCGAATTCTTTCATCAAATTTCACTTTTACGATTCTTGATCTCTAGTTCTTCTCGAATTTATCTCAAATTTCAGCTCTAAATTTATCCATTATTAAACAGAGGCGGGTAGCATTGCTCGTTAACTTTTCTTGAAGGAGCGAGTATGAAATACGCATTAGGTGCTGCGCTTGCGGCGTTGATTTTTGCAGGATGCGGCGATGACGATGTAGAGCTTGTCAAAAACTACACCTTGCCAGATTTTAAATCTATGAGTATCGGCGCGGCGATCGAGGGCTCGAAAATCTGCAAAAATATCACGTGGAGCAAAGAGGAAAACGGCGGATTAAAGACGGTTAAAATGGTCTGCGATGTGGATGTAGAGCAGAGGCTTAAATCATATAAACAAGAGATGTTGGACTCGTCTTTAAAAAGAGTTATGACTTTTTATGAGGGCAAGGCTTACGACGCGCAAGGCTTGCTTAAGCTGGCAAAAGAACACTGCAAGTTAAACGAAGCCAAATTCCAAGAAACGCTTAAAACCAAAGGCAAAATAGAATTTGAAGAAGAATGGAAGTCGGTTGATTGCGACAATAAACTAAAAGGGGAGATACTAAAAGAAAGCAATACCGAAATATACATAGACTCTATTGTGGAGCGCTTAAAAGCAGCCGCTTATTACTCGCAAATAACCGCAGAGCAATTGGACGCGAGCTTCGGACATAAAGAAGATGGGTTATCAAAGTTTGCTATCGAGCTAAATTTTATCGTAAATGAGGGTAAAAGCGTAAGTCTGTCTGATAAATTTAAACTTATCACGAACGGCGAAGAAGATCCCGTAAATAAAACGAAGTCAAAAGATGTCATAGCAGGCTTCTACGAAAGGCAATAAGCGCCTCATCTCGCGGCTAAATTTTATGAAATTTTAAAATTTAGCCGCTTTTTTTATATCAAAATTTCATTCAAAATTTCAGGTGCGGTTTTAAATTTAAAGCGCGGCGGAAGCAGTTTCTCCCGCCGCGCCGTGAAATTTTACGCCGAATATAGGCCTATTTATCGTGTCCTTGCAGATACGCGATCGCACTAAGTGCGGCAACCGCGCCGTCGCCTGCCGCGCAAACGACCTGCTTAGGCGCATCTTGCCTCATATCGCCCGCCGCGAATAGTCCGTGTACGCTTGTTTGCATCTTTAAATTTACCGCGACCTGTCCGCCCGGCGTGATATCGCAGATGAACTTGCCGCTTTCGCCTTTTAACACCTCGTTTCGCACGTCAAGCCCCACGAATACGAAGATCCCCGGCAGCTGCAGCTCGCGCGTGGCGCCGCTGGTTTTATCCTTGACTACGACGCCCGTTACGCCGCTTGCATCACCCTTGATCTGCTCTACAAGCGCGTTTGTGATGAGCTCGATATTCTCACTTTTGCGCACCTTTTGCACGGTCGAAGGCGCAGCGCGAAACTCATCGCGGCGATGGATCAGATAGACTTTGGAGCAAATTTTAGCTAGATACAGAGCCTCCTCTAGCGCCGTATCGCCACCGCCGAGGACGGCAACCTCTTTGCCCTTGTAAAAAAACCCGTCGCAGGTCGCGCAGGTACTGACGCCGCGACCGAAAAACTCATCCTCGCCCTCGATCCCCGCGCGGCGCGGAGTAGAGCCCGTAGCGACGATAACGGCACGCGCGCGTCGTGTTTGATCGCCCTCGAGATAGATCGTAAAATTTCCATCGCCGTCTTTTGAGATGCGTAGCACGCGCACCATCTCATGCTTCAGCCCGAAGCGGAAGCACTGCTCCTGCCAAGGCGCCATAAAGCTCATCCCGTCGGTTACTGCGGCGACGCCCGGATAGTTTTCCATCTCGGAGCTTGAGGTGATCTGCCCGCCGGGCATCCCCATCTCAAACATCACGACATCCTTTAAACCGCCTCTTGTAGCATAAAGCCCCGCCGCTAGCCCCGCAGGGCCGCCGCCGATAATTGCTAAATCTAACATTTTTTCTCCTTAATTATTTTATTAAGTAAAGCCGCGAGCGTTAAATTTACGAATTTAATTAATAAAACGATGAGTGGGAGAAAAAAGGGCGAAAGCCGCCCTTTTAAAATTTACAGAAGCGAGTTTAACTTGTCGGCTATGATCTGCTTAGATTGCGCGCCGATGAGCTGAGCTTTTAGCTCGCCGTCTTTGAAAAATAGTATCGTTGGGATCGAGCGAACACCGAACTGCACCGCAAGATCCTGCGCTTCGTCGGTATTTACTTTGCAAATTTTAGCCTTGCCGTCGTAATCGTTCGCAAGCTCCTCGATGATCGGGGCGATCATACGGCACGGTCCGCACCAAGGCGCCCAAAAATCGACTAGCGCGACACCCTCTTTAGTAACATCGAAATTCTCCGAAGTAAGCTCTATATACTTTCCCATAATGTTCTCCTTGTGTTAAAATTCCGCGGATTATAGTTCATTATCTTAAATAAATAATAAAAATTCTAATTTAAAAAGATATGTTGGCGATAAATTTTATCTGCTTTGGATAAACTTCCACGACGTCGATCTGCCACGGCTCGTCTGTATCGCAGCTCATCAGATAAAATTCCGCCGCCTTTAAAATTTTAGCCATCTTGGCGCCCGTCACGCGCTCTGCGGCGTCATAATCGCCGCTCGTGGCCTTTACTTCGACGAAGTGCAAAATCCCGTCTTTGCGCGCGATGATGTCGATCTCGCCGAAGCGGCAGCGGAAATTTCGCTTTAAAATTTCAAACCCTTCGCCGCGTAAAAATTCTGCCGCACGGTCCTCGCAAGCAAAGCCGAAAAGATATTCTTTTAAGCTCAAGTTAGCTTTCTATCCTGATCATAAAAGGCTTTTGCGTGATAAAATTTTCGCCGCTAATTACGCTTATTGCGCGCTTGATATTCTTCTCGCAGCACGTATGCGTCGTAAAAAACAGCGTCACCTCCTCGTCCGTTTTGAGTTTCGGCTTTTGCAAAAAACTATCGATCGAAAGATCGTTTAAGCTCATAATGTTCGTAAGTTTCGCGAGTACGCCCTTCTCATCGCGCACGCGCAGCCTGAAATAATACTTCGTGCGGATCTGCTCGCTAGGCAAAATTTGCATAAAATTTTCGCTCGGCAAAATTTTATATCCCAGCATCGGATTTTTGTTATCGCGCGCAATGTCGATGAGATCGCTTATAACCGCACTTGCCGTAGCGCTTCCGCCCGCGCCGGGGCCGTAATACATACTCTCGCCGACGCAGTCTCCGTAGATGCTCACGCCGTTCATTACGCCATCGACTTTTGAGAGCATTTGATCCTTTGAAATGAGCGCTGGATGGACGCGCAGCTCGACTTTGTTATCGCGCGCGCGCTTAGCTACCGCAAGCAGCTTGATTATGAAATCAAATTCGCGCGCAAAATAGATATCCTCCTGCGTGATCTCTTCGATCCCCTCGATTAGGATATCTTCGGGATCGCCGTGCACGCCGTATGCGATGCTAGCTAAGATCAAAAGCTTATGCGCTGCGTCGAATCCGCCGATGTCAAAGCTTGGATCGGCTTCGGCGTAACCAAGCTCTTGAGCTCGCTTTAGCGCGTCCTCAAATTTCTCGTTTTTTTGCATCATATTCGTAAGGATAAAGTTGCTCGTGCCGTTTACGATGCCGATTATCTTTTCGATAAGATTGGCGCTTAGTCCCTCGCGCAGGGTTTTGATGATCGGAATTCCGCCCGCTACGCTCGCCTCAAAGCCAAAAGGCGTATCGCCCGCCAAAGCCTGAAGCTTGTAGCGATGATAAGCCAAAAGTGCCTTATTTGCGGTAACGACCGCCTTTTTGCGCTTTAAAATTTCACTTACGATCTCATAGGGCTTTTCTACCCCGCCCATAAGCTCTACAAAAACGTCGATATCATCGCGCTCGATAATGCTTTTTGCGTCGCTGCTAAGCGGAATTTGCACGCCTCTTTTTTTATTCGTATCGCGCACGAGCCCGATTACGGGCTCTATGCTAACGCCCGCGCGCGCAAGGATGATATCTTTGTTTTTTATCAAAATGTTTGCAACTTCGCTACCTACGGTGCCGACGCCTAAAATCGCTACCTTCATCAGATCTCTTTCAAATATTTTTTTATATTTCTAGCGGCCTGGCGGATCCTGTTTTCGTTTTCGATAAAAGCGATCCGCACATAATCGTCTCCCGCCGCACCAAAGCCCACGCCTGGGCTTACGGCGACGCGCGCCTTGGTAAGAAGCTGTTTGGAAAACTCCATACTCCTTAGATGAGCCGCCGCGGGCGGTAATTTCGCCCATGCAAACATCGATGCGCTAGGTTTTGCGATCTGCCAACCCGCATCCGCAAAAGTATCGATCAAAAAATTTCTACGCTTCTCATAGCTCGCGCGGATCTGCTCTACGCACTCCTGCGGTCCATCCAGTGCGATCGTAGCGGCTACTTGGATCGGCGTAAACATGCCGTAATCAAACCACGACTTGATCTTTTTAAGCGCGGCTACGAGCTTTTTGTTGCCGCTAACAAAACCCACGCGCCAGCCCGCCATATTGTAGGTTTTAGAGAGCGTGTATGCCTCGACGGCGACGTCTTTTGCACCCTGAACCTCAAAGATCGACGGCGTTTTATAACCCTCAAAAGCGATCTCCGCGTAAGCGATGTCGCTGATGATATAAAACCGCTCCTGCCGCGCCATCGCCACGAGCCGCTCGTAGAAGCTCTTTTGCACGACGACCGTGGTGGGGTTGTGCGGGAAATTTACGACGACGTATTTTGGGCGCGGAATGCTCTCGTCGAAGGTTTTTTGCAGATCGATGAAAAATTTATTCTCATTAAAATTTAAATTCTCATCATAGGCAAGCGGGATTTTAACGACGTTGCCGCCCGCGATGATGAAAGCTTGAGTATGTATCGGATACGCGGGATCAGGCACCACCGCGACATCGCCAGGATTTACGATCGCGCTAGTTAGATGCACGAAGCCCTCTTTAGAGCCCATCACGGCGACGATCTCGCTTTCAGGGTCCAAGATCACGCCGTATTTGCGCTTATACCAATTCGCGCAGGCAAGTCGCAGCTTGTAGATGCCCTGGCTTACGGAGTAGCCGTGCGTCTTGTCCTTTTGCGCGCTTTCGCAAAGCTTGTCTATTATATGCTGCGGCGTCCTGCCGTCGGGATTGCCCATCGAAAAATCGATTATATCCTCGCCGGCTCTGCGTGCAGCCATTTTTATGGCGTTAACCTCGGCAAAAACGTAATTGGGCAAACGCTCGATCTTTGAAAAACGGATTTCGTCAAACATCTCAAACCTCTTATTTTAAAGTAATTTTCAAGCCATATTTAAAATTTCGCGCCTTAAGCGCAGCGATCTGCCCATGCTGTACGGAGGCTAAATTTCAAGCCTTAGCGGCGATACGGCGGCGCTTTTTATATTGCTCGGGCAATTTAAACTTTTACCTCGCTAAAATTTTAAAACCGCGGGGGCATTGATCGTTTAAATTTAGAGCATCACGACCCTTTGCGGCGCTGTTTAAATTTACGTCAGCTCAAAACGATAACGATCAAAGCTGCCGTTTTTACGCCATGTCCTCGAACGATAACCCTTTAAATTTATCGCGCTACCGCAAGCGCCCGCAACGCTTGAAATTTTATCCGCACCGTTAATTTTACCTGCGCCGTTTAAAATTTTATCCAAGGCGGCGCAGTTCAAACCTTTTAAATTTACACTCGCGAATTTAAATTTAAACTGCGTACCATAGCGAGCTAAAATTTTACCCTCTGTCCTCTGCAGAAAAATTCTACGAGCAAAAAACCTCGCACGAGAGCGGATGTTTTACCACTTCTTGCCCTTGTTTAGGCGCAGAAACTCGTCGGCTGAAATTTTAGTGATATTGCCATCTTTAACGTGAAATTTTTGAGTGTTTCTTTCGCTGAAAGTTACGTTGCCATCGGCTTTGCCGAGCTCAAACATCCCGTGACCGGTAGAGATTAGCAGCTCCTCATCCCCTTGCGAAGCGACTACGTAAGGGGCATTGATGACCATCTCACGCTTCTTGCCGTTTTTTAGATCAATGATCCCGATCCACATCTTGCCGCGCGGATTAAGCACGATATCTTTGCTGGGTGCAGGTACGCTTTGCGTGGCGTTTTCGTCGGTGGAATTTTCCTCCGTTTTGGCACTCGCGCGCTCGATTCTTATGGAGCGGTCCAGCGCATTTAGAGAGCTTAAATTTTCATCCGCCGCCAAAGCCGCATTTACATCCGTTTTGATGGCGAATTTATCCTCCGTAACATTATGCGAAACGACGTCTATACCAATATTTTCAAGCTTTTTTTGGGTGTTATTTACGATCGGAGCATCCGAGTAGGTAGTTTTATTCTGCTCGCTGAAAACCGAGCTCCAAAATTCGTTGAAGCCTTTGTAAAGTCCGAAATAAAAGATTGCCGCGATCAGCAAAACCGTGATCAGCAGCCACACGAACCAACTGCTGCTACCGCCTCGCTCGGGGCTTATTTTTCTAGTATAGACCTGCTCGACTTTGGCCTTTTTAACGGGCGCGAAGCTCACTTTGGCGCTCTCAAACTCGCTAAGCCAGTCCGATAGATCCAGCCCGAACTCGCGCTCTAAAATTTTAATGTAACCCCTAACATTAAAATTTGCCAGCTTCTCGAAGTCTTTGTTTATGATGTATTCTAAATTTTGCGCGTCGATGCGCGTCGTGCGCGCAATCTCGATCAGATCCATAGATTTTAATTTATCTAGATCGCTGCTTTTTGGCTGCTGTGTTTGCTCCGGCTTCTCGATTTGTTCCGCCTGCTCGTCCGTATTATTTAACTTCTCTTCTATTTCTTCCATTTAAAATTCCATCGCATAGTATCGCAAATGCCGCGCTTACGTTAAGCGAGTCCCAGCCTTCGCGCATCTTTATCGATACCGCGCAGTCGCATTTTTTAAGCGCCCTAGCAGGTATCCCCTCTTCTTCATTCCCCATTACGAGTGCGTTTTTCGCGCCGAGCTTTAACTCCTTAAAGTTCGTCCCGTCCGCACTCGCGGCGTAAATTTCAAAGCCGCTTTGTTTAAGCTCGTTTAACACGCTAAGCCCGTCTGCGACCTTAACGACGTTTAGCTCATACGCTGCTCCCGAGCTTGCGCGCACTACGCCCGCCATATTTAGATTATTTGCGACGACGATCACGCTGTCCGCGCCCAAAGCATAGGCGCTACGCATTATCGCGCCGATGTTTCCGACGTCGGTAAGCCCATAAAGGATCGGCACGAATTTATCGTCTTTGACGCTAGCAAGATCGCCGAAGCTAAACTCCTCCACCTCGGCCAAGAAGCCTTGATGGTTGCCGCCGCGAGCGAGGGCTTGAGCTTTTTTCGCATCTGCGCGCTCGATTTTTACGCCAGTCGCGGCGATCTTTTTAAAAATTTCTTTCTCGCACTCCTTTGCAAGGATGATGCGGATAAATTTCTGCGGATGCCGGTTCAAAAGGTGCAAAAACAGCTGCTTGCCGTAAATAATCATTTTGGGATTTTAGCGAAAAACGGTTAAAATATGACTTAGCGTATCAAATTTTTATATATTTCTTTGGCGGGTTCGCCGCTGATTTTTGAGAGTAGTTTTGCTTTTATTTTCGGCGCGATCTCAAGCGACAGAATATCTTCCTGAGTGATTTTTTCAAAGCTTTTCTCGCCCGCGCCGTCAATCACTACGCACCATTCGCCGTTTAAATTTGCGCCGTTTAGGCTGGATAGAATCTCTGCGGCGCTACCGAAAAATTTTGTTTCAAATTTTTTCGTAGCTTCTTTGATCGCAAAAATTTTGCGCTGCGCATCGATCCTCGCGATCTGCTCTATTAGCTTTACCACGCGCCTTGGGGATTCGTAGAGTACGCACGGATAGGGGCTTTGCATTAAATTTAGGATCTGGGCTTTGCGCTGCGTGCCGTCATTATTCAAAAAACCTAAAAAGCTAAATTCTTTCTCCACCAGCCCGCTTGCGGCGGCTGCGAGTAGCAGAGCGTTTGCTCCGCTCAGCACCTCGTAAGCTACGCCGCTTCGCTGCGCAAATTTAACGAGCGCAATTCCCGGATCGCTAATGCAGGGCATGCCCGCATCGCTTACGTATGCGCAAGCTTTTTCGCGCAGAAGCGCCGGATCAAAGCTCGCGAAAAACTCCGCTTCGTTGTGCGTGTGCAGAGAGTAAAACTGTGAAATTTTAAATGAAATTTGAAATTTATCGGATAATAAGTTTAGAAGTTTTTTTGAAACCCTCGTATCCTCGCAGATTAGGATTTCGCAGCTTTGCAATACCTCAAGCGCGCGGCTCGAGATATCGCTTAGATTTCCTATCGGCGTAGGAATGAGATATAGCAACTATTTCATTCCGTATTTTTGTTTAAATTTCTCGACGCGGCCCGCGCTATCTACGATCTTCTCGCTGCCGGTGAAAAACGGATGGCAGTTAGAGCAGATGTCGACGCGGATTTCAGGCTTGTTCGAGCGCGTTTTAAAAGTATTGCCGCAAGCGCAGGTAACGGTCGTTTCGACAAAGTTTGGATGGATATCTTTTTTCATTTTTGATCCTTTTTGATGATTTTAAAAGGCAGCGATTATACAACTTTTTTATCTAAAAAGCAAATTTAAAGGGTTTTAAAAAAACTCTCGGCAAAGCGTGGATTTTCTTTTTGAATATGCTTTTTTGGACGCAAAATTTTAAAATTTAGCGCATTTTGCAAGTAAAATTTTGATTTGTTGCAGCCTGCTATGCGTGCAAAATACAGCGCGCGAAGATGCGTCGCGGCAATACGCGCCGCGCGTTAAGCCGCAGATAAAACACAGAGATAGCGCATGCGAAATTTTAAATTCCAAAATTTAAAGCGCGTGGCTTTTAAATTTTAAAATTTTCCGAGCGTTTAAAACATCAGCTTCGCGCAAGTTGCGATCAGCGCTGTGTTTGAGCGCAAAATATAAGGGCTATTAAGCGCATAGGCGTTTTTAAATTTCTCCCTTTCGCGCGGCGAAAATCCGCCCTCGGGGCCTACGAACGCGATCTCATCGCCGCCGAAAATGTCGATGTTCTTGCCGCCAAAATCGATCAGGCTTACGTTTTCATATCTTTGCGCTAGCTCGTCCGAGCCGCTCAAAACCTCGATCTGCATGATGGAATTTCGCCCGCATTGTTGAGACGAGTTGATCAAAATCCGCTCCATTCTCTGCAGATCGAGCCGCACGTTTTTCTGCGACAGATCGGCATAGACCAAAACAAGCCGCCCGACGCCCATCTCGTTTAGCGCAGGCAGGCTCTTTTCGATCACGGCGCTCTCGACGACCGCCCAAGCGACGCAAAAATCGTGGCTCGGCGTAAAAACGGAGCTTTTAAAAACCAAATTTAAAGCCGCACCTTTACGCGAAATTTCGGCGATCTCGTATAGATAACTCGCCCCATCCTTTAGATTTCGCACGTCTATGCGCTCGCCCGCCCTTGCTCGTCTGGCCTTTAGGTGTAAAAACTGATCATTCTGCAAAACTAGGCTCTGTTCGCCTGCAAGCTTATCGTAAAAATATACCATCAAATAACACTCGCTATCAAAATTATCGCTAAGCTTAGCCCCAAAATCACTCGCATTTTGCGCTGATACGGCGCAAAGTTTTGACTTAGATACGCTATTTTCAGCCGTTTGTACGATACCGCGCTAAGCGCGATCATCGCTAGCGATCCGACCGCCATAAAGTAAATTTTAAAGCTCAGATCAAAGCGCAGCACCGCTAGCATCACGCTTCCGCTGATAATCAGCGCCGCGATGCACGAATAATAGATCGGCAAAAACAGCCTGATGCGCCTAAGAAATCTAAGCCCAGATCTGCTCTTTTGCTTTAAATTTTCAGCTTGCGGCGCGGAAGCGGCGGGATTTAAACCCTTGCCGCGAGGGCAAAATTCCGCCGCCGCATCTATTTTAAGCTGAGTAAAAATCAGATAAATTATCGTTAAAATCGCCGCAGCTAGCGCGAAAAACTTATGAAAACCCAGGGCGCTTTGATACAGATAATCCATCACTTCCGCCAGGGGGTTAAATTTGGAGGATAAAATTTTGCGCAGCTAGAGCCGAAAGTACCGAATTTCAACGCAAATTTTTTCGGCGCGAGATAAAACAGACCTGCTCCGCGCTTTTGAAATTCTAAAAACCTTTCAAAGCGGCTGCGGCTATTTATTGCGCCAAAATTTACCGCGCGCGCTCTCAACTCCGGTTTCGAGCCGTATATCTCGCGCCAAGAATAAAATTTCGCAATTAGAGCTTTATAAAATTTAAAATTTCTCTGCGCAGATCGCATAGGCAAAAAAGACGCTAAAATCGCGCTCGCACGCCGCATACAAACTACGCAAATTTTAAAAATTTTCAAATTTAGGCGCAGATTTTTCAATGCTCCGCCCTATTCGGTCACCGGAAGCGGCGGCATATCGGCGTTTATATCGACTTTGGGCTCGCTAGGCGCGATAGGCACGTCCTTTGGCACCTCGCTATCTACCGGCGGCTTTTGCAAAGTGTTTTTTTTCTCATCGTCGCAACCGCCCAAGGCAAGCGCGCAGGCAAAGATCGCGCACGCGGCAAGAACGCGCATAAACCCCGCGCCAAATTTAAAGAAATTTCTCATCAGCAATCCTTTGGATAGATGATTTTTTCGCCACGCAGAAGCTTTCGCCAAAGCTCCGGATGCTTCCACTCCTCGCGCACGGCGGGCGAGAATTCTATCTCATCCAGCGCGATCTTTCCCATCTGCGCGTTATAGGCATCCTCGCGGAAGCACTGCGCGTAGCCGGTGGCCGTTTCGTGCACGATGACGCTGTGAAGTTTTACTTCGCGCTCGCCGTTTTGCATCTGAGTTAGGCTCAAAAGTCGGTCGATTAGAACGAAAAAAATTCTACAAAACTGCTCCGCGCTCGGATTTAGCGGTATCTGCACCCAGCGCGCGCTGTGTTTTTTAAGATCCGCGATGTAGCTCGCATCATCACGCGCGTAGATCGTAGTGGCGTGGTCAAAACTATCGATAAGCTCGCGGATACCGAGCTTCATGTAGCCGAAGTCGTAAACCATCCCCGCTTCGTCTAAAAAATTTGAGCTAAGCAAAATTTCGCATCTGTAGGAGTGACCGTGGATGCTCGTGCGACACCGCTTCGAACCGCACAGGCGCACGATGTGAGCGTTTTCGAATTCGTATAATTTCCTAATTATCATACTCCGTCCTTCTCGCCCCAAATTCTAATATGCAGGCGATCGGAGTAATTATAGCCGTTTTTTAGGCAAAAATCCACGCAAAATTGCGCGGCGCTTTCCAGTTCGCGACGATCTGCGCCGCGCGGCATGCAATAAACCTCGCCGCCGCACGCCGCTAAAATTTCGCTGATCTCGGGCTGCGCGTCAAACTCGGGCGAGATCACGAACTTGTAAAAGCTATCTTTTGCGTTTTGTTTTAAGCTTCGTAGCGCGGCGAAGTTTAACCTGCGTTCGCGCGGCTCGGCGGAGTTTGAGAGCTTGGGCGAGATTCCGAAGACGCAGCTTTTGTAGGCGGGAAATTTTTTAAAATCCACTAAAATCGTGCCGTTGGTTTCGAAGTGCACCGCGTGTCCGCGCGCGAGCAGCTCGCAGACGAACTCGTAAAATAGCGCCTCTTTGTAATGCAACATCGGCTCGCCGCCGGTGATAACGATGATCGGCTTTTGATAAAGCTTAGTGCTCTGCGGTGATGCGGAGCTTTGCGGATTTAAATTTGAGGAATTCTGCACTGCGAAATTTAAAGAATTTTCGCTCGTTAAATTTAAAGATTTTTCTGCGTTACCGTTTGGACGGGGAGGCTTTTGCGCGGCGGCGGAATTTAACGTACCGCTTTCGAAAAAAGCCTCGGCGGCGCAAAAACCAGGCGCAGAGCGTGCAGGTGCAGAACAGGACGAAGCGGATAAATTTGGAATTTTATTCAAAAGTTGCGTTAAATTTAAAATTTCTTCGTGCTGGAAGTGATTTGTAAAAACCGCGCGGATCGTATCGCAGCCGCGCAAGATCTCGCCGGTCTTTGGCGAAATGCGCGCACCGCCGAAGCCCTCGCAGCGCAGATTACAGCCCGCAAAGCGAAAGAAAAACGCGAGCCTGCCCGCATATTTGCCCTCGCCTTGGATACTTAAAAAGCTCTCTACGAGCCTCATCCGCCCGTCTCGTAAAATGCGCGGCTTGAAATTTCATTCGAAGCGTCCGTTTGCCAGCGATTTTTTTCGGGCTTATTCGCTAAAATTTTAGCCAAAATTTCGGCGGCTGCGGCGATGTCGCCCTCTTTGACCGCCTTTTTGATACTTAGCGCGTCCTCGAAGTAAAGACAAGGGATCAAAAGCCCCTCGGCACTTAGTCTGATACGGTTGCAGCTCTCGCAAAAATCGTGCTTGTGCGGATCGATGATACCGAAAGTATAGCCGTCCCCAAGCGCGTAAAGCGACGCGGGCGAGCTCTGCAATTTCGGCAGAGCGGTAAAGATAAATTTACGTCTTAAAATATCTAAAATTTCGTTTGATTTTAAGCCTGTAAGATCGCCGGCATGGGTGTTTTCCATAAATTCTATGAAGCGGATCTGACAATCCTTTTCGCGGGCAAATTCCAGCAAATAAATAAGCTCGTCGTCGTTGATGCCTTTTAGCGCGACGGTGTTTAGCTTGACCTTTAGTCCCGCTTCAAGCGCGGCGTCAAGACCCTCTAGGACGTTATAAAGCACGCCGCGCTGAGCTATAAATTTAGCCCGCTCCGGACGCAGCGAGTCAAGCGACATATTAATTCGCTTTAGCCCGGCGTCTTTCAGGGCGCGCGCGTAGTTTTTGAGATAATATCCGTTGGTAGTAAGCGCAAGATCGATACCCGGAGCGTAATCCGCGATCATTTTTATAAAATCCTCGATCCCCTTTCGCACCAGCGGTTCGCCGCCGGTGATACGGATCTTTTTTACGCCGCCGTCGATCGCAACTTTGACAAATAAAAACATCTCCTCAAAGCTTAAAATATTCTCTCGCGGCACCCAGTTAAACGGCGTAGTAGGCATGCAATATCTGCATCTGAAATTGCACCTCTGCGTAACCGAAATGCGCAAATAATCGATCGTTCGTCCAAATTTATCAATTAGCATATTTTGCCTTAATATCAATTTGCGGCGATTATATAAAAAACAAAGCGATTTTGCAAAATTTTATTTTTATATTACTCCGGCTATTTTCTTACCGAGCCGATGAGCTCTTTAAGCTGATCCAGAAGCGGTCTGATCTGCTTTTCTACCCGCTCGTCGATCATCGTAGGCACTACATCTAGTCTCTGCTCTATCGTCTCGTCGATTACGTCGGCAATCGCGTTTATATCGATATTAGGAGCGACTTTGCCGCCCGAATCAATCATCTCTTTTAGCTCCTCGACCTTCTTTTTAAGCAGATAATTTTCCTGCATAGCGTCGGTCAGAACCTGATCGAAGCGCTCGAATTTTTTATCCGCTTGCTTATCCTTAAAATATATGACGAAAAACATCAAAAATATAACGACGCAAAGTCCTAAAATGATGAGAGTGTTAAGATCCATAGGGGTTCCTTAAAATAAATTTACAAAAACAAAAGCAAAAAAGGCGATGCCCAAGTAGCCATTGAGCGTGAAAAACGCGCGATCAATCTTGCTAAAATCTTTCTGCACGATCCTATGCTCGAAGTACAGGATCGCCGCGCACGCAGCCACACCAAGATAGGCAAAAAAGCCTAAATTTGCCGCCACGCAAAACAGCAGCCAAAAAAGTACCGCCACGGTATGAAAAATTTTAGAGATAAACATCGACGCTTCCTTGCCGTAAAGCGCAGGGATGCTGTAAAGCCCGTTGCTGCGGTCAAATTCCATATCTTGAAGCGAATACAGCACGTCAAAGCCGCCTACCCAAAATACTACCCCGAGGCATAGCAGCACCGACCATAGCGGAATTTCGCCGCTAACAGCGATTGAGCCCGCAATCGGCGCAAGCCCTAAGCAAAAGCCTAGCATTAAATGCGCCGTTTCGCTAAAGCGCTTAAAATACGAATACCCGCCCAATGCCGCTAAAATCGGCACCGAAAGCTTAAGTGCCAAAGGATTTATAAACGCCGAAACCGCTATGAAAACCACCGCGTTTGCGATGATAAAAAGCAGCAAATTCCCGCGCCCGATCCGTCCATCCACGCTGGGACGCGAAGCGCAGCGCGGATTGGCGCGGTCGATGTCCTCGTCCAAGTAGCGATTTAGCGCCATTGCAAAGCTTCTCGCGCTCACCGCGCATAAAATCCCCAGAAAAAGCAGCTTCCAGCCGAACCATACCGAGCCGTTTTGCAGCTTGCTTGCAGTAACCATCGCCGTAAAGATAAACGGCAGCGCGAAAACCGAGTGTTTAAAAACTATTAATTCGTTGATATCGGATAAAATTTCTTTAAATTTAGCCATTTCGCCCCTTATTTTGGGCACCATTGTATCAAAAAAAAGTAAGAATAGCTCTAAATTTGATATAATTTGAACGAAAAATTTACGAAAGGAAACGCCTTGAGCCAAAATCAAAACCCGCATGCAAGCCCGCAGATCGCGATCATCGGCACCACCGCAAGCGGCAAAAGCGATCTTGCGCTAAGCCTCGCGCGCGAAATGGACGCCGTGATTTTGAGCCTGGATTCGCTCTGCATTTACCATGGGATCGACATCGCAAGCGCCAAGCCAAGCGAGGAGCAGCTGCGCGAGATCAGGCACTTCGGCGTAAATTTAATCTATCCAAACGAATACTTTAGTGTCGGCGAGTTTATCAAAGAGTACACAGCCGCGCGGGCTTTTGCAGGGCGTAGCGGCGCGCCTTTGATAATCACGGGCGGCAGCGGATTTTATCTAAAGGCGATGCTAAGCGGGCTGGCGCCGAAGGTTCCCGATTTTAAAAGTAAAATTTCAAACGATGAAATTTACGCTCTAGCGCAGCGGATCGATCCGGAATTTGCCGCAAAGCTTAGCGCGGCGGACAGCTTTCGTTTAAAAAAATGGCTAAGCATTTATAAATTTTGCGGCGAAGCGCCGAGTAAATTTTTGCACGAAAACACCGCCCCACCCGTGATTTCGGATATTAAAATTTTTGAGATCGACGCGCCTAAACAGTGGCTCGCAGGGCGCATCGAAGCGCGCACGAAGGCGATGTTTGAGCGAGGGCTTTTGGAGGAGGCGGAGTTTTTATTCGCCCGCTACGGCTCAGAGTGCAGGGCGCTAGGCTGCATCGGCCTGAAGGAATGCGGGCAGCTTTTGCGCGGGCAGATCTCGCGAGCGCAGTGCGAGCAGCTCGTGAGCCTACACACGATACAGCTCGCAAAGCGCCAACGCACCTTCAACCGCTCGCAGTTTGCGGATAAAATTTCAGCGCCGCCGCAAGAGCTGGAGCGTGAAATTTTAAAGCTCCTTCGCCGCGAGATTTAAAATCGAAATTTATCAAAATTTGCGCGTTTGCTAAAAAACAACGGAGCAAGGGAGTAAAATTTAGATTTAATTTACCGCGCTGAATCGCGTCTTTGAAATTTTGCAGGTCGCGCCAAGGTCTCGTGCGGCGCGGAATTTCGATTAAATTTAATCGCCTTCGCAAATATCAAAGCTAAATTTATCGTTGTCAAGCCTACTGAAATTTTGATTTTCCGCGCTTGGGTTGCGCTTGAAAATAAAGGCGTAGCCGTATTTCTCGAAGTGCTGCGAGCTGTTTTTTAGCCCAACGACGCAAAGCTCGTAAGTGCCGCTTTGCAAGCCAAGCTTGAGCGTGGAATTAAATTTTCGTATCTTGCCCGCAACGCCGCTTTGACACTCATAGCCTAGCTCGAGTTCGCCGCTTTTTAGCTTATCGAAACGATGCTGCAAAGCATCGAAGCTCGCTAGGATCGCGGAGTCGCTTTGCGGGGCGAAATACAGCCTATCGCGCTTGAAAGCTACTTCGTAGCCCGCAGATGGCGCAAACTCCTCGTCAATGCAAACGAAGATCTCATAGCTGCGCACCGTAAGCGGGTAGAAGTGTAAAGCTTTAGCGCCCTTTACGGCGTCATAAAACAGCTGCTTGTGCGCGTCCCAGTAGCCTAGAAGCTTTTTTACTCTGCATTTTCGCTCCTTTAAGAACTCACTCAAATCGCGCACATCAAGCAGCGCAAAACCGTAGCCGTCAGCACTTAGCTCGCCCAAAAACATATCTCTCCTTGTTGGCAAAGCGCGATGGGTTCAATTCGCGCTTAAAATTTTAGCTCAATACCCGCTTAAAAAGACGAAATTGTTTACCGCGCCGGTTAGAAATTTTACCAAAAACGGCGCCAGCACGCATGCCACGCTAGCTAGCACGACGGCAAATTTTATCTGCACCGAGACCGCGCTCAGCGAGCCATTAAGCTCCGCGTCCTTTCGCGGCTCGTGCAAAAACATACGCACGATAAGGCGCAGGTAGTAGTACAGCGCGAGCGCGCTATTTGCCGCCATGATGACGGCGAGAGCAAAGTAGCCCGAATTGACCGCGGCGCTTAGCAGATACATCTTGCCCCAAAACACGCTAAACGGCGGAATGCCCGCAAGCGAGAGCATAAAAATCGCTGCGCATAGCGCAAAGAGTGGATGGGTGCGGATCAGCCCGTCAAATTTCTCAAACGGATGCTCAAAGCGAGCCGCGAACTTGGAGCTTTGCTCGCAAATTTCGGCGCCTGGCCTATCGGCACGGCTCCTAGCCTGCGCGTCGCGGTCGATTTTAATACCTCCGCCTCGCTCGCCGCCGTCAAATTTAAAATTTTTTTCAAACCTCTCGGTTTTGAAATTTCCTTCGCCAGCCTCATCCTCGAGCTTAAAATTTCTCTCGTCCGCTTCGGCTTTAAAATTTAGCCCGTCGTCGCGCGCGTAAGCAGGCTCCGTCTTAAAATTTTGCCCGTTTGACGCGCTGTTTTCGCAGCACAATTTCAAACCCGCCGCGCCAAATTCGGGCCCAGACTCAAAGCTGCGAGCGCGCCTTTGCCGCACGCACCAGATGAACGCAAACGCCCCGAGGTTCGCCACGGCATATAATATCCAGTAGGTGAAAAGTGCGGCGTTTGCCTGCGTCGAGCCGATCACGATCGCGCAGAGCACGAAGCCCGCGTGCGAAACGGAGCTGAAAGCGAGCATCCGTTTGACGTCGCGCTGTACGAGCGCCATAAGGTTCGCTAAGCTCATCGTAAGCACCGCTACGGCGTAGAGCACGATGTTTAGCCACTGCACGCCGATGCTTTGCAGCGCTTCAAACAGCCTGATCGCCACGACAAAGCCCGCGATCTTGGGCACGACGGACAAAAAGCCCGCCATAGCGGAGCTCGCACCCTCGTAAACGTCGGGCGTCCAGGTGTGAAACGGAATCAGCGAGAGCTTAAATCCTATCGAGACGATCATAAATGAGCAGGCGGCGAAAAGCAGGGCATTGGTTTGTAAATTTGAACTCTTGGCGATCTGCGCGATGTTTGAAATTTCCATAGAGCCGGTCGATAGAAAAAACATCGCCGCGCCGAATGCGAAAAAGCCCGATCCCAGCGCGCCCATTATGAAGTATTTTAGCGCCGCTTCGACCGATCTGGCGCGGTTATGAAGCGCGATTAGCGTATAAAGCGCCAGCGAGCCCGTCTCAAGCCCAACGAGGATCATCATTAAATTTTCGCTCGCGACCATAAACTCATAGCCCACGAGCACGAATAAAAACAGCACGAAAAACTCCGCCGTGTGGTACTCGTGCGCGCTTCTTGCGCCCAAAGATAGAAAGATGAAAAATATCGAGCCTGCGAGCATGATAAGCATCGATAGCGTCGCGATTCCGTCCACCAGCATCACGTCAAAAAGCCCGCGTATGCCGCTGTTGTATCCAAAAACGAGCCCGAAGCCCAGAGCTAGCGCCAGTATCGTGATGACGGCGTAAAATTTATACGATAGTGTGCGCGCAAAAAGCGAAACCGCGAGCATCAGCAGGGCAAATCCTCCAAGTATCGCCATAGGCGCGATCGAGGCTAAATTTAAAAGATTATTTTGCATCGCTTCTTACCTTAAAATTTGCTTTTTCCATATAAGCGCGAGTCGCGGTCTGAGAGGCTTTGTTAAACATCAGCTCAAGGCTTTGCGTCACGCTGGGCTCGATGCTCTTTAGCATCAGATTCGGCGCGACGCCCAGCACCACCACTAGCAAGCAGATCGGGATAATAGAGCAAAGCTCGGTTCTGTTTAGATCGCTTAGCTTTTTATTCTCATCATGCACGAGCGCGCCGAAAAAGGTCTTTTTATAAAGATTCATCGAATAGATCGCGCCCATTATGATGCCAAGCCCACCCAAAAGCGCATAGCTAAAGCTGATCTTAAAAATCCCCGCAAGACTTAGGAATTCTCCCACGAAGCCGATGGTAAGCGGAAGGCCTATTGAGCCTAGCAGCACGATGCAAAAACAAAACGCATAAAGCGGCATCACCCGCGCAAGCCCGCCGAATTCGCTAAAAAGCTTCGTGTGCCTGCGGTCGTATAAAAAGCCTACGAGCATAAAAAGCCCGCCGCTTACGATACCGTGGCTTATCATCAAAAATACCGCGCCGCTCACCCCTTCTGCGCTCATCGAAAAAATTCCTAGCATTATGACGCCCATATGCGCGATCGAGCTATACGCGATAACCTGCTTGATGTCCTTTTGCGCAAAGGCGATGAAGCTCGCATAGATGATCATAACGATCGCTAGGGCGCACATCATCCCGCTAAAATGCACGCTCGCGTCGGGAAATAGCGGCAGCGAAAATCGCACAAAGCCGTAGGTGCCCATCTTAAGAAGCACCGCGGCAAGCAGAACCGAGCCTATCGTAGGGGCCTGCCCGTGCGCGTACGGAAGCCAGGTATGAAAAGGAAAGCAAGGCGTCTTGATCGCAAAAGCGACCGAAAATGCCAAAAATAGAGGAATTTGCGTGCTAAGCGGCAGCGATAGGCTCTGCCAGTTTAGGATATTAAAGCTATACTCGCCCGTAGCCTCGTGATAGAAATAGCTCATCGCCACGAGTCCTACAAGAAGAAACATCGAGCCTAGGAAGGTGTAGATGAAAAATTTTACAGCGGCGTAAATTCTCTTGCCGCTGCCCCACGCGCCGATAATATAGAGCATCGGAATAAGCGAAAGCTCCCAAAAGATGTAAAACAAAATCGCATCCAGCGCCACGAAAACGCCCACCATCGTCATCTCTAAAAACAGAATGCAGATGATTAAATTTTTGGCGCGCTCTTTAATGCTTAGACTAAGCAGCGCCAAAAATGTAACCAGCGTGCTTAGGATCACTAAAAACAGCGAAATTCCGTCCACGCCGATGAAGTAGTTGATGCCATATTCGCTTATGAAAGGATGCAGCACGCTAAACGCGATGCCATCCACCGGCTCGTAGAGTATCCACAAAACGAGCGAAAGCACGAACTCTATAAAGCTCATCGTAACGGCGTAGGTCTTGATGCTCGCTTCGTCGATCAAAAAGCCTAAAACCGCAGCTACCGCCGGAAAAAATATAACCAAACTTAAAAAGTATTCCATGCCCACCTCACAGCGCAAACGCCAAAATCAGCAAAATGAAAGATCCCAAAACCATCCACCTTAAATTTGCGCTCAAATCTCCGCTATTGCTTACGCGATCCGCTCCTTCGCCGCTTTTTACCGCGATGCGAGCGATCAGATCGACGCTGGCGTCTATGATCGCGCCGTCGCATTTAGCGCAGATCTCGCTAAGCTTAGCGTATCCGCGCACGATCACGCGCTCGTAAATTTGCGGGATAAAATACTGAGCGATCAAAATTTTATAAAATTTGCAGTTCTTTAAATTTTGGCTAAATTTGCCCTTGCCGTATGTCCAAATCGTGCCGACCGCCACCGCGCTTATCATCGCTAGCGTTATGGCGATCAAAATTACCTCCACGCCGTGCGGGATCGAAGCTTTAAAGCCCGGCAGTATGCTAAGCACGAACTCAGCAAAATCGTGCTCGAAAAAGCCCGCGATCACTGCAGGCACGGCTAGCACGCCCATCGCGATGAGGGCAAAGCCTTTCGCCTCGTGCGGATGGTGGGTAAATTTTTGCTTACCGAAAAACACGAGCATTATCAGACGCACGCTGTAAAACGTCGTCATCGCAGCGCCCGCAAACAGCAGCGCCCAGATAAAATACGCGTCCGCGCTCCACGCCGCTTCTAAAATTTTATCTTTTGAGAAAAAGCCCGCAAACGGATAAAATCCGCAAAGCGCAAGCGAGCCTATGCACATTAAAATCGCCGTAGGTCGCATAAACTTATATAATCCGCCCATATTTTGGATATTTAGATCGTCTTTCATCGCGTGCATTACGTTGCCCGCTCCCAAAAATAGAAGCGCCTTGAAAAACGCATGCGTCGCCAGATGAAACAGCGCGATCCAATACGCCCCGAGCCCCGCAGCTACGAACATATAGCCAAGCTGCGAAAGCGTGGAGTAAGCGATGATCTTTTTAAGATCGTTATGAACCAGCGCCATCGACGCCGCAAAGACCGCCACGAAAGCGCCCAAGCAGACGATAAAGCCGCCTACTTCGGGCGCGAGCGCGAAAATCGCGTTTGCGCGGATCACCAGATAAACGCCCGCCGTAACCATCGTCGCTGCGTGAATAAGCGCAGATACGGGCGTCGGACCCGCCATCGCGTCGGCAAGCCAAGTATGGAACGGAAACTGCGCGCTTTTGCCCATCGCGCCGATAAATAAAAGCGCGGCGATCAGAGTTAAAATTTCAGGCTCCAAGCCCGCTGCGTTCGCAAACACCACTTCGTACCGCAACGAGCCGAAATTTAAATAGATCAGAAAAATTCCAAGCAACATCCCAAGGTCTGCGATGCGGTTCATTATGAAAGCTTCGTTGGCGCACCAGCTGTAATTGCTCCTGTCGTACCAAAAGCCGATCAGCAGCCACGAGCAGAGTCCGACCCCCTCCCAGCCGATGAAAAGTCCTAAAAAATTATCGCTCGTTACCAAAACCAGCATCGAAAAAACGAAAAGCCCCAGGAAGCTGAAAAATTTAGCGAAGTTTTCATCATCCCACATATAGTAGATCGAGTACACGTGCACGACGCTGGATACGATACCTACGACCACCATCATCACCGCACTTACGCTATCGATAAGAAAGCTAAATTTTGCGTCCAAAAATCCCGTGCTTATGAAATCGGCTAAATTTACGCTGATTAGGCGGTTGTCAGAGACGAGCTCCATCAAAGCAAGCGACGCGATAGTACTTAAAATCACCAGCGCCGAGCAGACTACGCCAATAAACATCTTATCTTTGGCGCGAATGAAAACGCCTGCGAAGATCGCCGAGGCAAGCGGTGCGAAAAGGGCGATTAAGAGCCATACAAAAACGGTATCAAGCATCCGGCCCGTCCTTAGAAGGATTTTTAAAATTTACGAAACTGTCAAGTTCGATGCTGCCTGTTTTCTTATACCACAAGATGAGCAGCCCAAGTCCCACGGCCATCTCGCTCGCGGCGATCGCTACGATGAAAAGCGCAAAAATTTCGCCGTTTATATTGTCGTAAAATTTCGCCACGGCGACGAGGACTAAATTTGCGGCGTTTAATAAAATTTCGCTCGAAAAAAAGAGCATTATCAAATTTCTTCGCTTCATCATACCCGCAAGCCCGAGCCCAAACATCATCGCAGCGACGATCAGATAGTGATTTAGACCCATTTTATCCCTCGCTCTCTTCGTAGCTTAGGCTCGCGTCCATCTGCTTATGCGCAAGCACGATAGCGCAGATCATCGCCACGAGCAGCATCACGGCAGCAAGCTCGAAAATCGCCAGATATTTCGTAAAGATAATCATCCCAAGCGCCTCGGTATCGTCGGTGTTTAAAATTTTAAGTGTTTCTACGTTGTTTGCGACTACCGCGCCGAGCACGATAATCACGAGCAAAAATGCGATCACGCCGCTAAGCGCGAAAAATAGCCTTGCCCCCTTTTTCGGCTCGCTTACGTTTTTATCCGCGCCCAAAAACATCAGGGCAAAGCCGTAAAGCACGATCACGGCGCCAGTGTAGACTATGATCTGCACTACGCCCAAAAACTCCGCATCCAGCAAAAAGAAAAATCCGCTCATAAAGACCATGCCGCCGGCCAGCGCGCTAAGGGCGTAAAGGACGTTTTTGCTAAAAACGCTAATGCCGAAAAGCGCCAGGCAAACCGCGCTGAAAAAATAAAATGCAAGCGTTTGTATCATTGCTCCTCCCCCTGCGCTGAGGAATCCGGCGCGGAGCTTTGCGTGGAATTCTCGGCGTCCGCGGCGGAATTCTTTTTGGAATTTGTCTTAGATTTTTTACCTCGCGCGGCGGAACTCCCCGCGTCTTGTATGGCGGAATTTTCTTTAGAATTTTCCGCAGAATCGCCGTCCGTAGCAAGACCGCCCGTGGAATTCTCGACGTGCGGCGCAACCGAATTATCTTTAAAATTTTTACTTTGAGCGGCGGAATCGTCGGCGCTCTGCGGAGCGAAATTTTCTTTAGAATTCTCCGCCAAATTTTTACTATCCATAGCGGAATCTTCGGCGCTTTGAGAAGCGGGGTTTTCTTTGGAATTCCGCTGCGAATCAGGCGCGGAATTTTGAGCGTCCGTAACGGAATTTTCTTTAGAATTTTCGGCGTCCGCGGCGGAGCTTTCCTTTAAGCTTGCCCGCCCAACGTCTTGCCGCTCGATTAAAATTTCGCCGCTTAAGCCCGCGCCCTTTGAAAATAGAATTTTATCACTAGCGGCACCCTCTTTTTTAGAGCTTTCCGCGGCGCTTTTTAAATTTAAATCCGCGCTCTTTAAGTTTGGCTCGTCGCTTGCGGCGTCGCTTTTTATATAGGCGTTCGGCGTCACCTTGATCCGCGCGCCTGCGTTTTCATCCAAGCTGCCGTAGCCCGCAAACTCCTGCGCCGCGCCGTTTAAGCATAAATTTTCGCCTCGGATCAAAAGATCCTCTTTGAAGCCGTAATACGCTCGCTGTTCGCTCGCAAGCTCATATTCGCAGCCGTGCACGATAGCGATCTCGGGGCAGACGTCCGCGCAGAGCCCGCAATAGACGCAGCGCCCTAAATTTATCGAGTAGTTATCTACCTTTTTGCGGCCGTCGGCGCCGAGGCTGGTCTCCATCGCGATACAGTTTGCCACGCAGATCTTCTCGCACAAGCCACATCCGATGCAGCGTTCGCTGCCGCTTTCAAGCAGGCGCATAAGCTTGTGCACGCCGCGGTATCTAGGCGGCATGACAAATTTTTCCATAGGATATCGAAGCGTATGCGAGCCGCCGCGCTTAAACATATTTTTTAGAACAACCCACAGCCCCACGAAAAGCTCGCCGCTAAAGGTGCGGGCTAGGAATCTGCGAAGCTTATCGCCGCCGGATTTAATAGGGGCTCGTTTATCGATCTGGGCGTATCTTGCCATCGTACCCTCCTTAAACGATCGCTAGCGCGGTAATTAGCACGCAAGCAAGAGCTAACGGCATGCAGACTTTCCAGCAAAGCCCCATCAGCTGATCGGGGCGTAGATGCGGCCACGCCGCGCGCGCCCATAGGAAGCAGAAAAACACGAGGCTTGATTTTAACACCATCATAACACCGCCGGGGATAAACCAAAACGCGTTAAATCCGCCCAAAAACAGTAGCGTCGTAACGACGGAGTAGGTTATGATATTGGCGTACTCGCCGATAAAAAACATACCCCAACGCATGCCAGAATACGCCGTACCGGCGCCCGCTACGATCTCGGTTTCGTTTTCGGTAAGGCACAGCGGCGTGCGGTTACACTCGACGAAAGCGGCGATCAGAAATAGCGCGAAGCAGACGGGCTCTTTCCAGATAAACCACTTGTCAATACCGCCGCTTTGCGCGCTTACGATGTCTATAAGCGAGAGTGAGCCCGTGATCATCACGATAGGGATCAGGCTAAGCCCGTTTATCACCTCAAAGCAGGTAATCTGCAAAAACGCGCGAAACGCGCCTATAGTGCCCCATTTATTGTAGCTCGCGAGCCCTCCGATCAGCAGTCCGTAAACGCAGGTGCCGCTAGCTCCGAGTAGGAATAAAATTCCCACATTTATATCGCTTAAAATCGGCTGTATCGTCCGCCCGCCGATCGTAAACTCCGGTAGCAGCGGCACTACCGAAAGTGCCACGAAAGCTCCCGTAGCCGAGATTATCGGCGCGATTTTAAAAAGAAGCTTATTCGCCCGCGCAGGGATAGCGTCCTCTTTGGTAAAAAGCTTTATCATATCCGCGCCCACCTGCAAAAGTCCCGCAGGCCCGACCATAGAGGGTCCGATCCTGCGCTGCATAAAGGCAAGCACCTTACGCTCGGCATAGGTCGCAAGCCCTGAGAGCAGCGCGATGACGGCTAAAATCACGAGCGCCTTTAAGATGGTGGCTACGAAATAAAATGCACTATCGCTCATCTGCCCTCTCCTTTGGAATTTGAAATTTTCTCGATTTTTACGCTGACGTAGCGCGAGGTTTTGAAAAATATCTCGCCGCGCAATTTCTCATCAAAATACGGCAGATACGCCCCGCTAAAGCCTGGATCGATCTTTACGCTAGCGACGATTTCGCGCTTTAAGCTTACGAGCCCCTCTGCGCCGCTTTCGCTATTTTTATTACCGGAGGCATCGGCTTTACGAGCACCGTTTGCACGATCCGCTTTTTTTGCATGGCTAGCGCCGCTTTTATCGTTAGCGGCACTCATTTTGCCCGCGCCGTCTGATTGATAAATTTTAACGACGTCGCCTGCGCTCACGCCCAAGCTTTCGGCGATGCTAGGGCTTAGATACAGTGCGCCCGCTTCGCCCAGAGCGCTGCTTGCACCGCTAAATTTATTGAATTGATGCAGCGGATTTGCCTCATAGATTAAAATTTCGCCCTCGCCTGCTTTAAGCGGCACGGAAGGCGAAATTTCAAACTCCTCCTCGCTAGCGGCGAGCTCCTCGTTTCGCAGCTCATATCCGCGGTGGTTTGCGCCGCCGTTGTCGTAAAAATTTTCTAAATCGTCAAATTTAACCTGCTCAAAATCTGCGCCCAGGCTCGGCGTATAGCTGATCGCGTGTTCCGCGCAAATTCCCAGCGCACAGGCGATGTCGTTTAGCTCATATCCGCCGTAATCAAGCGCCGCATTCGTAGGCACTACGCGCTTGTCGTAGTTCGTAAACGTGCCCTCCTGCTGCACCAAGCTAGGCGCGTCCAGATCGGCTTCCAACACGCCGAAACTAATATCGCCCGCTTCGTTGTAGCCTAGCGTCTCGCCCGCACTCATTTGCGCACTAAGCTCACAGATGAGAGCGACGCCAAGGCTGTTCGTGCGCGGCGGCACCACTAGCACTTTTAGCGGCGTGTAGCGCTGCACCAAACCCGCTAGGCGCGCGAGCGCGGCGCTATTTGGCGTGCGGATAAAATCCTCGCCGATGATGAGCGAAAAACTCTCCTTTTTAGCCAAAAGCTCATCCACTTTCTGCTCGTCCAGCCCGAGCGCGCTGGCAAAATTTGAAATTTTACTTTCCGCGGGATTCTCGGAATTCTGTGTGGAATTTTTTGCGGGATTTTCAGCGCCATCCGCACTCGCTGAATCTTCGTCACCGCTGGCACTCGCAACGTTCTCGGCACCATTTGCCTCCGTAGAATTCCCATGATTTCGCGAACCCGCGGATTTCTCGTCTAAATTTTCCTTCGCCGCGGCGCGCGAAATTTCAAATTCCGCCGCGAGTTTCGCATCCAACCACCCAGGCAGATCGCGTCCGAATTTTTGCAAGATCCAAAGCAGGATCTGCGCCTCCAAGCCCGCGGCATGCGGTTGATGGATGAAATTTTTACTAAAGCCCTTAATGCCCTCGTCGCAAAACGGATGAAAATAGATCCCGCTTGCTTTATTTAGCTTGCAGGCGCTGTTTACCGCATAGCCTAGATTTGGAGCGTCGCTGCGCAAAAACGTGCCGCAAACGACGATGAAATCGCTGTTTTTAATCGTCTGTGAATCCGCATTATAAAATTTCGTGCCGCTAAGCTTAGAAAATTCGCGCAGGAATTTTTGATACGCAAGAGCTTCATCGTTAATCAGAGCGAGCTTAAATTTTTGCCGCAAAAGCTCTAAAATCCGCGCTTCTTCGTTGGTGATGAAGCTATTAAATTTGATATTTTTGATCTCGCCGTCCTCGATGCCGCGCACGATGCGGTTAAAAACCGCTTCGTTTTTGCTCGCTCGCTCGTTTGAAAAATCCCAGCCGAAGCGCGCTCCTGCATGCAGAACGCTAAAATTTATGTCGCTGCTAACGCGATAAATTTTTTCACGCGGCTCGCCTATGCCGCGGCGCTTCACCTCGTAATAAAGCAGTTCGCAGTCGCTGCTGTGCGGATTGGAAGCGGGGATTTGGCGCAGCTCCCAGGCGTTTGAAACGTATTTAAACGCGCGCTCTACCAGAGCCCCAGTCGGGCAGACCGCCGCGCTCTCGCCGTAGTTTACGCAATCATCATTTTCATTTACCCGCGCGATTAGGCTTTTTTGTAGCTTGTTCCACACGGCGTAGGCGTCTTTGGGCATCGCGTCCTTTTGCTCCTTGCTCGGCGCGTCTCCGCCGCGCGGGACGAGCTTAAACGCATCTACGCCCAGGCGGTCTTTCGCGGCGGTGATACAGCGCTCGCAAACGATGCAAAGGCTAGGATCGTAGCTCAAATAACCCCAATCCTGCACCTCGCGCGCCGTATCGCGGATAGCGTAGCTTTGAGCATTTGTGCGCATCAGATGGGCTAAATTTTGAAGCTCGCACTCGCCGCTTTGATCGCAAACCCCGCACGCCATCGGATGGTTGATACAATAAACCTGCGTAATCGCCTCGCGTTCGGCGTCGATCTCGGGGCTATGGCTGTAAACGACCATGCCGTCTTTGGCTTTGGCGTTGCAGCTATAGACGCGCTTGCTGTCCGCTTCGACCATACAAAGCCTGCATGCGAGCGTCGGCGTACCGCCGCTTAGATAACAAAGCGCAGGGATAAAAACGCCGCAGCGACGCGCGACCTGCAAGATGTACTCACCCTCGTCGCACTCGCAAGCTTTACCGTCGATCGTGATCTTTGCCATTTTAAACCTTAGAAATTTCTGCGAGTTCGAAATTATAACCGCCAAAGCCCTGCCCGCCCGAGCCCAAAAGCGCAATCGTGCCCTTTAGCTCCTCATCCAAAATAAATTCTTTTTCCAAATTTAAATGCGGCGTTTTGATGCGGACGCGATCGCCACCCTTGATCTTTGCGACCATGCAAAAATACCTTCCGCCGATGAGCCGCTCGTCCGCATCGTGTTTGAAAACCACGGCGCCGTCGAAATTCTCAGGCTCTTTAAGCGGGCTTAAATTTAACCGCTCTTGTGCGCCCAAGTCCGCTCGCTCGCCGCGTAAGCTTAAAATTTTAATCTCGAACTTCGCCGCTATGAGAGATATAAAGGCTTTGATATTTTCGGCATCGGGGTGAGTTTTAATGAGCGCATCGTCGATCAAAAGCGCGTCGCAGCCGCTTTGCAGAAACTCCGCGATCTGCTCGATCTCCTCCTCGCCCACGCTGCTTTCGCCGCTTAGATACTCTAGATCCAGATCCGCAAAATATGGCTCGTCGCAAAAACTAGCGCAGATTAACGCCAGCACGAAGCTTTGCGCGCCGATCTCGCATTTTATCAGCTCGCCTGGAAGATGCGGATCTTGCAGCGGCGATACGCTTAAAATTTCAGCGCTCTTAAAACCTTCTGCAAGCGCGGGATTTTGCAAGCTAAGCAGCGACGCGAAATTTAAAATTTTCATCCTCTCCCCTTTTTGGCGACGACCATCCAATCGACTTGGTTATATCGGATCGAGCTTAAAAGCGTGGAATTTAGCCCCTCCACCAGATCGGCGCTCTTTTGAACCGCGCTGAAATCGCCCATCTCAAACATAAAGATCATCGTCTCGCCGCGAGCGGAATTTTTTAAAATTTCGCCCATGCGGTTTAAAAATTTATCGCCCAGATGCCTCAAATCATAGCGCTTCATCGATCCACCTCGCCTAAGATAATATTAGTGCTGCCGATGATCGCCGCGGCGTCGGCAAGATACTGCCCCGGTAAAATTTCCTCATAGACCGCGCAATGCCAAAAGCTCGGCGTGCGGATCTTAAGGCGGTACGGGCGGCTTTCGCCCATCGAGCGGATATAAAATCCAAGCTCGCCCTTAGGACTCTCGCTCGCGGCGTAAATTTCGCCCACAGGCGGGCGCAAACCCTGCGTAACCAGCACGAAATGCTGCATCAGCGAGTAGTTTTGCGTCATGATCTGCTCTTTGCTAGGATTTACGTAAGCAGGGTCGATCGCTAAAATTTGCGGATCGCTCAGCGGATAGTGCTTCGCGCACTGGCGCAAAATTTTAAGGCTCTCGCGCATCTCCGCCATATAGCATTTATAACGCGCGTAGCAGTCGCCCTCGCTCGCATACGGCACGTCGAAATCAAGCTCGTCGTAGATGAGATAGGGCTCTTCTTTTCGGATATCCCACGCATGTCCGCTAGCGCGCAAGCTCACGCCGCTACAGCCGCAGCTAAGGGCATCTTCGTACGAGATCACGCCCACGCCCTCGGTTCGCATCAGCCAAATTCTATTGGTATCGAGCATATCTTCAAATTCTTTAATGTCGCTTGGGAATTCGTCGCAAAATTTCAACATCTCTTCTAGCCAACCGTTAGGCAGGTCCAAAAACACGCCGCCGATTTTGATATTATTGTGCGTAAGGCGCGCGCCGCAGTATTTTTCTATGAGATCAAGTATGTATTCGCGCGAGCGAAAACAGTAGAGAAATACCGTCATCGCACCGATATCAAGCGCGTGCGTCCCCAAAAACAGAAGGTGCGAGCTGATGCGATTAAGCTCAAGCAAGATTGTGCGGATGATCTGCGCACGGCGCGGCACTTCGATGCCGCAAAGCTTCTCGACCGCGGCGCAAAAGCCGTAGTTGTTCGAGCCCGATGCGACGTAATCGATGCGATCTGTTACGGGGACGAACTCCGCGTAGATCATATTTTCTGCCATCTTTTCGATGCCTCGGTGCATGTAGCCCACGCCGGGGCGGGCTCGCACGATGCGCTCGCCGTCAAGCTCCAGCACGAGCTTTAGCTGGCCGTGCGCGCTTGGATGCTGTGGACCGAAATTTAAGATCATATTCGCGCCCTCGCGCTCGTACTCGATGTTTTCGAAAAACGGTCTTAGCTTGCTTGGATTTTGCATTATTTTCTCTTTGTGATGATCTTGTAAATTCCGCGTTTAGCGCGTTTTACGAAGCGCACGCCGCCATCTTCTTGATATTCTTGTAAAATTTTCTCTTGCGGCCTAGGCTCGCCGTAACCGCTCTCGTGATAGAGCCGCGCGAAGTTAAAGGTATCTTTTTCGTTCACGAATGCGGAATTTCGGTTCTCTTCGCCGATCCGCTCGCGCGCGTCAGATCCAAAAATTTTATCCACCTCGTACCACTTGGCAAACTCGTCTCCTTGCAGCGGATAGGATTTTAAAAGCGGATGTCCGAACCAATCATCGGGCATTATTAGGCGCGCTAAATTTGGATGATTTTCAATCCAAACGCCCATCATATCGTATAGCTCGCGCTCCGCCCAGTTCGCGCTTTTGTAGATGCCCGCAGCGCTTTGTAAAAAGCTCTCGTTTGACACGAAGCACTTTAGCCGCGCACGGCGCGCTCTTTTGATATCCAAAAGCTGATAAAAAACCTCGATGCCGCCGCGAGCCTCGGTAAAATCCACGCCGCTTAGCTCGCATAAAATTTCATATCCCGCGCCCTTAAGCGTATGCAGCGCCGCTAAATTTTGCGCGGGCTCCACGTAGAGTACGAGAGTGTTAAATTCCACGTATGAGTTTAAAATTTGGACGCCTTCAAGCGCGTCTAGATCGTCTTCAAAATCGCTTTTGGCTACCTCCAACTTCGGCGTTTCTTCGGGAACGAAAAATCTGTCTTTGTAGTAATTTTTTTTACTCTGATCGCCTTTGGGATTAAATTTTCTCATCAGATCAGCCTTTTTGCCTTTTGTGCGCGGCGCGGGCTTTGAGAGCGGATCTTTTTTTGCAACACCATCATCGCAAACTGTAGCGTCTCGGGGCGAGGCGCGCATCCAGGCAGATAGATATCCACGGGCACTATGCGGTCGCAGCCTTGCACCGTCGCGTAGGTATTAAACATCCCTCCGGTATTGGCGCAGCTGCCCATGCTGATGACCCATTTGGGCTCGGGCATCGCGTCGTATAGGCGGCGCGTAAACTCGGCGTGCTTTTTGCTAAGCGTGCCTGCGATTATCATCACATCCGATTGCTTGGCGCTTGCGCGAAATATCGTGCCGAAGCGGTCAAAGTCAAATCTGCCCGCGCCCGCCGCCATCATCTCGATCGCACAGCAAGCAAGCCCGTACGTCATCGCCCACAAAGAGTTGCTCCTACCCCACGCAATTAGCTTATCGACGGTGGTAAGAACTACTGGAAGCCCGTTTTCGCGCGCATAGTTTATCTTATGCTCTGCCAATTTAGCGCTCCTTTTTTCCAGGCGTAGATGAAACCGATGCCTAATAATACGATGAAAAACGCCATCTCTACAAGCCCGAACACACCTAAAATTTTAAAATTTACCGCCCACGGAAACATAAAGATAATCTCGACGTCAAAAAGTATGAAAAGTACGGCTATCAAAAAAAAGTGGGAGTTCATTCGGTTGGGCTGCTTGACGGCTTCGGGGCCGCTTTCGTAAATTTCGCCCTTTAGCCGCTCGTCGCGCCTATCTGCTAAACGCGAGCCTACCAAAGAGGATAATTTAACGATGAGCGAAAAGACGCAAAAAGCCAGGATTAGCATTACGAATATTCCGAAATACGGGCTTTGCAGCGGAATTCTAGACATTTTTCGCCTCGATTTTAAAATTTAATGTGGATTGTAACGAAGTATTGATTTAATAAAGCTTAGCGCGCGCCACTAAATTCGCTTTTAAAATTAAAATTTATATACCTCGCCCGTACGATTTAGTGGGGATTAAGGCGCGTGTGGTAAAATTTCGCGGATTTTAAGGGAGAGCTATGAAATCTAGCAAGATAAGTCTCATTTTCTACGGCATATTCTGCGGCGTAACAATCTATTTTCTTATCTGGGGATTCGGTTTTATAGGAAGCGGCGATAAAACGCTATTTTTAGTTTCGGTATTTTTGGGCATCTTTATGGCCTTTAATATCGGCGGAAACGACGTGGCAAATTCCTTTGGCACCAGCGTCGGAAGCGGCACCCTTAGTATCGCGCAAGCCCTTTGTATCGCGGCGGTATTTGAAGCAAGCGGCGCGGTAATCGCAGGCGGCGAAGTAACTTCGACGATCCGCAGCGGCATAATCGATCTTAGCAAAATGGATGTGCATCCGAGAGACTTTATCTACGTAATGATGAGCGCGCTTTTTGCGGCAGGCGCGTGGCTGCTTTTTGCCAGCAGAAAGGGTTTGCCCGTATCCACTACTCATGCGATCATCGGCGGTATCGTGGGCTCGGGGCTTACGCTAGGCGCCCTGCTTAATACCGCAGAGGCTTCCGCATTGTGGCTCGTGCAGTGGGATAAGATCGGCAAAATAGCGATCTCTTGGGTGCTCTCGCCGATTTTGGGCGGAGTGATCTCCTTTGGAATTTTCTGGCTAATCAAACATTATATTTTGGATTACAACCGCTACGCTCAAATAAAGATCGACCGCATAAAGCGCGAAAAAAAATCTCTCCGCAAATTGCACAAAAAAACCTTCGAGACCCTGGACGACATTCAAAAGATCGCCTATGCAGAAGCGCTAAATCACGATATCTACGCTATGCGCGATCCAGATTTCGACCCAAGCGAGCTGGATAGCGAGTATTATAAAAAGGTGATCGAGCTTGACGCTAAAAAAGAGAAGCTCAAATCCCACAAGGCCCTAGAGTACGGGATCCCCGCCGTAGCCGGTATCGGAGCCTTCGTAATCTCGGCGATGCTGATATTTAAGGGGCTACATAATCTAAATTTCGGGCTTACGAATTTTTACAACTACCTCATCATCGGTATGTCGACGCTAATTACCTGGCTTTTGATGTTTATTTTCGCTAAAACCCTGCGCCGCTCAAATTTAAACAAATCCGCGTTTTTGATGTTTAGCTGGCTGCAGGTGCTCACCGCTAGCGGCTTTGCGTTTTCGCACGGCAGCAACGACATCGCAAACGCCGTGGGTCCGTTCGCCGCCATCATCGATACAATGGCTACGAATAGTATCAATCCCTCCACTCCCGTGCCGCAGCAGATTATGATAATGTTCGCAGTAGCCCTCATAGCGGGGCTTTGGTTCATCGGCAAAGAGGTAATCGCCACCGTAGGCACCAATCTTACAAAAATCCACCCCGCCTCTGGCTTTAGCGCCGAGCTCGCAAGCGCCATCGTCGTCATGGCGGCATCGGTGCTGGGGCTTCCGATCTCCTCGACCCACGTGCTAATCGGCGCGATTTTAGGAATCGGCTTGGTAAATCACAGCACGAACTGGTCGCTGATGAAGCCGATTGGGCTAGCGTGGATCATCACTCTGCCCGTCTCGGCGCTGCTTTCGGCGTTTGCATTCGTGCTTTTGCGCCACGTATTTTAGGCTAAATTTAAAGATCCGCTCCCCGAAATTTTAAAATTTCGCAAAATTCTACGCAGGCTAAATTTTAAAATTTTACGGTGCCGAAGCGAGTAAATTTTACAGCTCCTCTTGCGACGCGCTACAGCGCAAAACCAGCTCGTAGCGGCGCAGATCCCGCCTGCCGCCCTGTAAAATTTAATAAAATTTTAGCTACAATCGCCCTTTTAAATTTAGGAAAGCTATGAGTAAAATCGAAATTTTAAAATCGACTCTCCCCGTGATGATGGGCTACGTGCCGCTGGGGCTGGCGTTTGGCATCTACGGCATCAGCCAGGATCTGCCCGTATGGGCTCTGACGCTAACCTCGCTGCTTATATACGCAGGTAGCGTGGAGTTCGTGCTGATCGCATTCATCGCAACCCACGCCTCGCTCGTAGATACCTTCGTCGTGGCGTTTTTGCTAAATTTTCGCCATTTTTTCTACACGATGTCGCTGCTTGAGGAGCTGCGCTTCGTGCGTCATAAAATTTACGCCGTGTATGCCCTTACCGACGAAACCTTTGCGCTGCTAAAAGCGCGCGCGTTTTTGCGCCCCGAGGAGCTTAGCGGCGAGCGGCCCGTAACGCCGCAAAGACTAAAAGAGCTTGATCTGCTCTATAATCTAACGGCAGTTTTAAATCAATCCTACTGGGTTGCGGGCGTCGTTACGGGGGCTGTTTTGGGGGCAAGCTTAAAGCTTGATTTTAGCGGGGTCGAGTTTAGCCTGACGGCGCTTTTTGCGATGCTAACCTATGAGGTTTTCAAAGCAAATCCGCAATACAAAGTGCTATTTCTTGGCTTTGGTTGCGCGTTTGTGGGGCTTTTTATCTTTCCTGCAAAATACTTTTTATTCGGCACTCTGATTTTTGGCACTGCGGTATTGCTGCTCTTTCGTAAATACTTCGAGCGGTCTTCGCGCGCGGGACGCAAGCTGCAAAAATTCCTAAAAAGGGGTAGGTAGTGGAAATTTTACCCTATATCTTTCTAGCCTCGATCGCTACGATTTTGACGCGATTTTTACCGCTGCTTCTTTTTAAGAAGAAGACCGCGAGTTCAAATCTGGCGTATTTGCAAAAAAACTCCGGACTTTTGATAATGGTCGTTTTGACGATCTATGCACTTAAAACTATGCTGCCTAGCTTTTCGGGCGAGCGGGCTTTTAGCGCGGACGTGCTGCAAACGGCGGCGCTGCTACTTTGCCTGATTATGGCGTTTGGCGTACATGCTAAATTCCGCAACTCGCTCGTTACGATAGCACTTCCTACGCTAAGCTATATGGCGGTACTGCGCTTTTTATTGAATTATTGATAAATTTATAAGTTAGTTTTTGATAAACTTCAAAAGTTAATTTTTAAGTTTAAAAAAGGTTAAAGTTTTATGAATTTTATCAGTCAAATGGTGCATAGCTTCGCTAAAAAATATGCCGCCGAAACTATGCAAAAATCCCTATACAACTCCCTTAGAATCGACATCACGCAGGAAAATATCGCCAAAATTCCAAACCCAGATAAAAAATATATGCTCTACATGCATGTGCCCTTTTGCCACACGTTTTGCCCGTACTGCTCCTTTCACAAATACGCCTACGAGCGCGGTGCGTGCAAGGCATATTTCAGCGCGCTACGCACCGAGATGCAGCGCACGAAAGACGCGGGCTACGACTTTGAGACGCTTTACGTCGGCGGCGGCACGACGCTCATCGACGAAGAGGAGCTAGCGCGTACGCTGGAGCTTGCCAAGTCGCTTTTTAGCATTAAAGAGGTTTCGTGTGAGAGCGATCCCAACCACATCGAGCCTGAGAGCTTGCTGCGATTTCGCGGGCTCATAGACCGCCTAAGCGTGGGGGTTCAGAGCTTTGATGACGATATTTTACGCAAAGCTTCGCGCTACGACAAATTCGGCTCGGGCGAAATTCTGCAAGAAAAGCTATCCCGAGCGGTCGGAATTTTACCGATTTTAAGCCTGGATCTGATCTTTAACTTTCCGTTTCAAACGCGCGAAATTTTACTTCGCGACATTGAAGCAGCAAAGGCGGTAAAACCGGAGCAGATCACGCTGTATCCGCTGATGAAATCCCCTTTGATGCGCGATCAAATAGCACGAAGTCTCGGCGTTAGCAACATAGACCGCGAGGAGGAGTTCTACTCCATCATCTGCAAGGAATTTTCTAGCTGGCACCGCAGCAACGCATGGGCTTTCGCTCGCGAAAAATCAAATATCAACGACGAGTACGTAGGCACAAATCACGAATACGTAGGCATCGGAAGCGGTGCGTTTAGCTTTTTGGACGGCAGGCTGCTCGTAAATGCGTTCAACCTCGAAGAGTACGCAAGCAGAGTGCATAAAAACGAAAGCACCGTCATCGCTACCTGCGATTTTAGCAGATCCGAGCGCGCAAAATACCTCTTTTTGACCGAGCTTTTTAACGGCGAGATCAACATCGCTAAATTTAACGCCGCAAACGATTTAAGCCTGCGCCGCGAACTGGGCAGAGAGCTTAGCCTGCTAAGGCTAGCAGGAGCCGTGCGGATCGAGGGCGAGATCATCCGCACGACGGAATTCGGCGCGTATCTGTGCCTTGTTTTGATGAAGGAATTTTACACCGGCATGGACAAGGTGCGTGCGGCGTTCCGCGACGATGCCAAGATTAAGCGCGCAAAACAGCTCATCATTATGGACGAAAGCGAATCCGCCGCAACCGGCGCAGCAAAAGGCGAGATAGCGTCGTAAATTTTGTGCCAGACCGCTACTAGCGCTTGGACGCACCCGCGACTTAAGCGCAAATACCGTCTGGCATTTAAAACACAAACGAATTTTTGATTTCAAAATTTAGGAAACGCCGCAATGAAACGCAGAATGATCAAGCTATTCATTTTATTTCTGTTTTTTGTCCTTGTATTTGAGCTCGTCGGCAATCTTTTTAACTTCGGTCGCTTCCCATTTCATAAGAGCTGCGAGGCGTTTATGATGATAAACCGCCATATAACCGGTGATTCAAACGATAGGTGCATAATTCAGCTTATGGAGCAGGACAACAAAAGAGATCTTTCGCTATATTACTATAAAACTAAATTTAATCTTGAGGAGCCATTGTCTGAACTGGACGAAAAAGCTATAAAATTTTTAAATATTCCGAACTCGAAGATAATCACCGTAAATAAAGACGGCGTAGAAAAGAAATTTCTAATAAGCGATTAAATTTAAATAGCAAAGAAGCCCTGCTTCAATTGCAATATCAAAGCCTAACAAATCGAGAATTTTAAAATTTATAAAATTAAAGGAGGAAACAATGAGTAATCTAAAACTCATACAAAACTGGTACGCTTCCAAATGCGACGGAGAATGGGAGCATGAATATGGCCTTACGCTGGAGACGGTCGATAACCCGGGCTGGTGGATCGAAATCGATGGCGAGAGCGGGAAAAAGCCGATCAAAATAAATATCGATAGAGATGACGAGGATTGGTTTTTCATCAATGCCACGGAAAACGAACTCAAAGGAAGTTGCGGAGCCGAGAATTTAGAGGAATTATTGGAATACGTGGTAAAATGGCTAACGGATTAAAATTTGGCGGGAGTATTATGAAAGAGCTATATAAAATTTATCTGAAAGATAGTAAAAAGAGCTTCGTAGCTACCGGAAATACTACTCATTACGATGGCAATAAAATTCTGCCGCAGCCGTTTGCTTTAAGCATTGTTCAATATAACGGCGGCAGCGGATTTTATCTGTTCTATCTCGACGAATCGGGGAAAGAGCAAACCGATACCTATCATGAAAGTATAGAGGATGCGTTTAAGCAGGCTGAATTTGAATTCGGCGTAAAGAAAGAGGATTGGAAAAATTTAAATTAAGCAAGGCAGATAAAGGAGCTCAGATGATCGAAGTCGAGATAAAAAACGAATCTTGCAAAAAGACCGAAGTTACGCTTGCAAATATCGAAATTGTTAAGGATGCCGTAAAGGAATTCGCCTATAAAAGCTTTAAGGGCAGCTATCTGTTTTTTGATATTTACGGCGAGATAGACAGGGATTTTCGCGTGCTTGGAGCAATCGGTGAAGGAGATGAAAACAATATCCGAAAAATAGATCTTAAAAAATATGAAAAAAGCTCCGTAGGCGCCACCAACATATCGCAAGATATACAGGGCGCGAAATTCTGCACCTACTTCAAGCTGGATCAAAGTGAAATTTTAAAGCAAATATTATATTATATAGCCTATGAAAGATTTGAAGGCGGCTATTACGCAAAGGGTAAATTTATAGGCAAAAACAGCGGCGATCTTGTTTTTATAGGCATCTGCGGCGATGTAAAAAATTGCGCCGAAATAAAGAGCGTCGATTTAGATGAAATAATAAAAAGTATGCCTAAACTCTCGGAATCAAATAATTTTTATATTAGCGAGTTTATATGAGATCAATTAAACAGATCGATGAGGTAAATTTATATCGCCAACCGATTAAATTTAAAAAGGAGATACTATGAAATTTAAAATTTTAAAACCGAATGAACTATACGGCTGGGTTTTTAACAAAGATGAAGAACTTTATAAGGCTTTAGGATTTGATTGCTGGATGGATTCGTTTATTCGCATATTAGCTCAAATTCCCGGTACCAGAAAAAAAGATATTTTGGATTACATTGAATATGAAATCTTTGATTGGTACGAATGGTTTGAACTACATTGGATTATCCAAAGCGACTATAAGCTAGCGGACGAAGATAATCCTGAAATTTCAGCCTATCCGACATACGCGGGAGAGTATTTCGGAGTAATGGGTCAGCTGTTTTTAGGGGGTATGATAGACTTCGGCATAGAGGGCGAAAATTTAAGAAAGAAATGGGCTGACTTCGATACGAATTTATCCAAGATCGATCTAGGTATGTCGCTTTATGAGAAGTGGGTCTATTTTAGAGATAATTTCTTTTTTGGGTATAAATTTTTAGAGGAGGAGAACATAACTCCCAAAGCAGAGATAACTTGGAAGAATCCCGATACCTGGAGTAGATTTAGCCACTGGATATGTATGACTAAGGCGGGCAAAGAGTATCGTGATAAAATTTTAAAGCCGAGGCTTTATGAGAAGTATAAGGATGTGGTTATAGAGGTGTAATTTAGTGATTACAAATAACGAAAATTTATTATGGACATATTTAATCTAGCAAGCAAAAGGGGCTTATATGACTATCTTACCAATATCAACCTTCGACAATGATTTACAAAGAGGCGATATTATAAAATTTAACGACGATGAGCTTATGGTCTGCGATGAGCGATGTTTCTGGACAAAAAATCCTTGCCTTTTAAATTTAAAAGATACCAGATATTTTGAGCTTTCGGATGAGATGCTATCAAGCAAAGCGGGATTTGTCGTGGACAAGGAGCAATTGATTCGTAATTTAGCAAATTTCGGTATCAATGCAAGCCCCCAGGAGGTATTTATATGCTCCGATAATTACCTTAGTAGCGATGAATTAGAAGATTACAAAGAAGATTGCGACGAAACAATCCCTGGTTTCAGACTGACAAAACCTAGGGATAAATTCGGACGCAATAGACGCATAAAGACAAATTTGATAGAAAAGCTTAGTATTCCTCTCTTGAAATTCCTCGGAAAGATAAAGGTCGGAGATATTATCGAATGTAGAAAATCCTGCTATCCATACGAGAAAAATGTAAGCTTTATCGTAGTAAAAGCAAAAGACGATGATGGAGTAAATTTTATAAAATTGATCGTAATTAGCGGCTACAAGGCGGGCTTATGGGTTTTGCCGTTTTTATTTAAAACAGATAAAAATATGGTAGAAGCAGACTGGCTAATTAAAAATTGGAAATATATTTTTTATAGATGCTGTGATATAAGGCACACTACGTAAATTTGCAAAACCGAAAAGAAATTTTAAATTTTACCGATAAGCAGTTGGAAAATTTTATAAAAATTAAGCGAAAGAGATTTAAATTTAAAAATAAGAAGTGATATAATGCCTCGCCAATCGATATTATCAATATATACGGGAAGAATACACACAAGGAGAAAATATGGTTAAAGTATTAAAATTTATAATTTGTGCCGTAGTAGTTTTGTTATTATTTATAATTTATAAAAGTACTTTGTGTGCAAAGTGCGATTATACGTTTTTTGTAGAGGAAAGGCTTATGGGTAGATTATTGATAGCAATCGATACAAATGATATAAATTTAGTAAGATATATTGCTGCTGAAGGTAGAGTTTGCAAGCAAGCCAATGTCCATAATAGAGCGCTTAAAGAATTAAGAAGAATGGAATCGGAAAATAATAGAACTAATGAGTAAACCGAGTTTTGCGGAACATAAAAAGAGATATGAAAGAAGCGAAATTTACAAGACGGCTTTCTTGCTTTACTTTTACGCGCTCATCTGTTACCACTCTACTTCCCGATACTTCGCCGTTTTGTAAAATTTCAGACGTAGCGCTAATTTATGCGCGCATCTAAATACCGCATGGAATTCTAAAACTCCGCGTAAAATTTTAAAATTTCAAATCCTTTACATCTTGCTAAATTTCTAAATTTTACAGTTTCAAATTTCGCAGACTAAACTCCGCATAAGATTATCGTATAAAGCCAACATGCCGAGCGCGTGACAAACAAACCTCTAAATTCCGTCGCGCGCCCGCTTTGGTGCAAGCAGCTGTCTTGCACGAGAGGGCGCTTTGCGCGCAGCTTTAGACTACGCAGGCGGCAGCGCGAAGCAACAGGAAGCAGCTAGCTATGCGGCGAAATTTACGCCAAAGTCTCGCCGCGAGCTTTATTTAAGCACCTTACCCAAAATCCCCGCACCTTTGCCGACGGCGCTGCCGCGAAGCGCGCTTTCTTTTTCCCTCATCACCGCAAATAGCCCGTCCAGCGTCTTTTGCGTTATGTAATCATTCAAATCCTCGCCCTGCTTAGGCAGATACTCGCTCGCGCCCAGCCCGCGCGCGATGTTTTGCACCGCTTCATTGCCCGCGATCTTGTTTTGCGCGAAGGAATTTAGACCGTTATACGCCGTCGCAAAGCTGTTTTTGCTCATCATGTCGCTTACGATCGGTCTGAAAACCGCCCGCAGCTTCGCGCCAGATTTGCTCTGCAAATACTCGCTAAGCGCGGTATTTCCGCCGCCGATGAGCTTTTTAACGTCGGCATCGCTCATAGATTTCAGATCTTGCAAAAATATCTTGCTCGCACCGCTAACCGCCTTGGTAGCGGCATCGTTCATACTCATGACGAGCTGCTGCTCCCATTTATCGCCGCCCACCTTTTTCGCAAGCTTCGCAGCTGCCTTCAGTGAAGCAGGAAGCTCGATTTTAGCGGTCTTGCTGTGGATGTAGCCCTTGGCGAGCTCGCTTGCGGCGCGATTCGTAGCCGAGGCAAGCAGGTCTTTATAGTTTTCGCTCCTAGTCACACCGAGCGCGTCCGCGCCCTGCTTTAGGATATCCGTTACGTCCGCATGCGCGAGCGACAGCGATGCGGCGGCGAGTAAAACCATAAATTTTTTCATATTGCAACCTTTGGATAAAATTTGCGCCATTATGCCAAACTGCGGTAAACGCTCAGCCCGTGCTCGGTTTAAATTTTCGCGCTGCACGAGCGATTTAAGATAAAATTTTAGGTTAAATTTGAAAGCGGATTCGAGGCTAAATTTAAACGCAGAATTTCAAAGCTAAATTTAACGGGCGGAATTTACCTGCCAATTTAAAGATAAAATTTGAATGCGGCGGTCTTTGTCGTGCTTGCGACTAAATTTTAAAAGTAGCACTACGACGACGAGCTAAAATTTTAAAACCGCATTGCGCCTGAGTGCCATTTAAAATTTACACAGCGCGCAAGATACCAACGCAAACCGCGCAGAGCGAATTATGTCGAGAAGCTCGCATATCCTATCCTCCGTGCAAACGATTGGAATTTTATCAAAGCAGCCAAAAAGCTCGCCGCAAATTTAAAGAGTTTAAATTTAAAAGCGAGCTCCCGTTTTAGGCAAGATAAGCAAGCTTAAACCAGACCTTGATCCAGCATCGCGTCGGCTACGCGGCGAAAGCCCGCGATATTAGAGCCCAGCACGAGATTGCCCTCCGCGCCGAATTCCTTCGAGGTCTCGTAGCTGGTGCGAAATATGTGACGCATGATCTCGCGCAGCTTGCTATCGACCTCCTCGAAGCTCCACGACGCCATCTGCGCGTTTTGCGCCATCTCAAGCCCGCTCGTAGCCACGCCGCCCGCATTCGCTGCCTTCGCAGGACCGAAAAGAAGGTCCTTTTGTGCGAGCATAAAATCGACCGCCTCGAGCGTGCTGGGCATATTCGCGCCCTCGCAAACCATGCGGCATCCGTTGGCGTAAAGAGTTCGCGCATCGTCCAGATTAAGCTCGTTTTGCGTAGCGCTCGGAAATGCCGCGTCGCACGGCACGCTCCACACGCCGTTGCGGCCTGCGGGATAGGCGCTTACGGGGGTAAATTTTGCGCCGGGGCGCTCCTTGGTATATTCGCAAAGCCCTACGCGCAGCTGCTCTTTTAGTTTTTTAAGAAGCGCCACGTCTATTCCATCGGCGTCATAGATAAAGCCCGTAGAATCGCTTACTGTAACGGGCTTAGCCTGCATCTGATAGAGCTTTTCGGCGGTGTAGATCGCGACATTGCCGGCGCCCGAGATCGTGCAAATTTTGCCGTGCAGAGAATTACCTCTGGTAGCGAGCATCTCGTTTGCAAAATACACGGAGCCGTAGCCCGTAGCTTCAGTGCGCGCAAGGCTGCCGCCCCAACTTAGCCCCTTGCCCGTAAGCGCGCCGTCGAATCTGCGGGTGAGCTTTTTATACGCGCCGTACATATAGCCGATCTCGCGACCGCCCACGCCGATGTCGCCTGCGGGCACGTCGGTATTGGAGCTGATTAGGCGGTGAAGTTCCAACATAAAAGCTTGGCAAAATCTCATAATCTCGCCGTCGCTCTTGCCCTTGGGATCGAAATTTGCGCCCCCTTTTGCGCCGCCGATATTAAGGCCGGTGAGGGAATTTTTAAAAATTTGCTCAAACCCTAAAAATTTTAAAACGCCCAAATTTACGCTCGGATGAAAGCGCAGGCCGCCTTTGTAAGGGCCCAGAGCGGAGTTGAACTCTATGCGATATCCCGTATGCACGCAAGGCTCGCCGCCGTCGCTCATATAGACGACGCGAAACATCATCGTGCGCTCGGGCGCCAAAATGCGCTCTAAAATTTTATTTTTCACATACCTCTCATCGCGCTTTAGAAGCGGTATGAGCGAGTATAAAATTTCGGTCGATGCCTGGATAAAGACCTCCTGACCGGGATTGGCACGCTTTAAATTTAGCAGCAAGCCGTCGATGTAAGATTTCATAGTTCCTCCTTTTGAACCGGATTAAATTTTAATTTTTTGGCTTTGGCGATAAATTTTTTCAGCGCCAGCTCCTCGCGGACGCCGATCTTATAACCAATAAATTTCAGATAATTTAAAATTTCGCGCTCTTTTATGCCGCGCGAAAGGGCGTAGCTTTGCAGGATATATCTTGGAATTTTAATGCGCGAACATAAAAATTTCGTCGCCATGCGTGAGTAGGCTTTATCATTTTTCACGCAGCACAGCCGCCCGAAAACGAAAGGTAGGCCCGTGCGCTGCTGCCAAATTTCGCCCAGATCGTAGAATTTATCCCTGCCTTGCGAAAGCAGCGCCTTTAGAGCGTTATCGCCGATCAGCACCTCGCCGCTAAGATCCAGTACGCGGGCTAGCATATTTGAGCTCATCGACGCGGGATCGAGCCTGAGTGCCGAGTTTTTGCGCACGAGCACGCTTAGCACTTCCCGCTTTGCGACGATTCCAAGAGGCAGCCTGCGGTATTTTGCGCGGCGGCTTTCGATGCTCGAGATCACCGCGGCATCTATGCGCCTATAATAAAGATCGGCGCAAAGTTTGCTCGGCACCCCTTTTTTTAATTCTATCGATTTTTTAACGTAAGACGGCAGCGGAAGGGATTTTAAAAATACGTGAAAAGGGAGCAAATTTAGATAATCGATTTTGCCTAATAACATGACTTTCTCCGAATTTAGCGCAAAAAAGAGGTCAAATTCCGGCGCTAAATCGGAATTTGACCAAAAATTTTAAAGTTTATTTGACCTCGGTGATCGGGATGGATTTGTATTTGCTAAACTCCACTATGCCCTCACCTTTTTTGAAGTGGATGCTCACTCCGTCTTTGTTCTCCATATAGATGCCGTCGGCGGCGCGTTCGCGCTTGAGGTTGTAGCTTTTGCCGCTATCGTCCTCTAGCACGGCGGTATTGAAATCGTCGTTTGAACTAAGCGATAGTTTTTTGCCCTGCTCATCGACAAAATAGAAGGTCTTTGCGTTCTCTTTGGTTATGGTTTTTTCGCTCTGTGCTTGCTTATTCATAGCGCTGTCCGGGGATTGGCGGAGCTGGTTTGAGCCGCATCCTAGCAAAACTAACGCCAAAGCGGCGCACGATAGAACTTTAAACATATTTTTCCTTTAAATTGAGGTTGCACTCGTTGATGAGTGATTTTCGGATATCCCAAAGCTTTTGAGAGAGGTCCACTTTGTAGCTCTGCGGATGGACGTTGCGAAGGTGCTCAAGCCAAAATTTACTCTTCTGCTCCTTGCTAAAACGCGCTATCTCGCTTACCGTGCGGCGCATACCTACGAATTTGCCCTCCTTGAAAACGGGGCGTAAGAGCTTATGCGCGCTGAAATTCGTTAAAATTTTGCGTTTGTAGGTGTAAAGCGGATGGAAAATTTCAAGCGGCGCGCTCTCGTCTATACTCTCGCCCTCAAGCGTGATCAGATCGGCAAGCGCCATGCCGTTATCTTTGTCGTAGAGTCTAAAGACCTGTTTGTAGCCAGGATTATTGATCTTGCGCGGATCGTTTGAAATTTTGATCTTAGCCACGATCTCGCCATCTTTTTCGATACCGCTTAGCTTATACACGCCGCCTAAACTCGAACTGTCTCCGCCGGTAATAAGCCTCGTGCCGATCCCCCAGCTATCGATTTTAGCCTCAAAAAGCTTGAGCTGATCGATCGCGTATTCGTCTAGATCATTCGACGCGGTGATCTTTGCGTCATTAAAGCCCGCCGCATCGAGCATCTTACGCGCCTGCTTGGTTAGATACTCCAGATCGCCCGAATCGATGCGGATTCCAAGCGGCTTATGACCGCTTGCGCGCAGCTCTTCAAAAACCTTGATCGCATTCGGCACGCCGCTTGCAAGAGTATCGTAGGTATCGACGAGCAGAAGCGTGCTGTTTGGATAAATTTTAGCGTAAGCGCGAAACGCCTCCAGCTCGCTATCAAAGCTCTGAATCCACGAGTGCGAGTGAGTGCCGATCGCAGGCACGCCGAATTTCTTTGCAGCGAGCACGTTTGACGTAGCGCTGCAGCCGCCTATAATCGCGGCCTTTGCGCCGTAGATGCCCGCACTTCGCCCCTGCGCGCGGCGCAAGCCAAACTCCATCACCAAATCACCTTTGGCGCTAAAGTTTATACGCGAGCTTTTCGTGGCGACTAGAGTTTGAAAATTTATAGTGTTTAAAATCGCCGTCTCGATTAGCTGTGCCTCCATGATATTGGCCTTCACGCGGATTAGCGGCTCATGCGCGAACACCACTTCGCCCTCGTCCATCGCGTAAATTTCTCCGCTAAATTTAAAGCCTCTTAAAAATTCTAAAAATTCTGGCCTGAAAAAATTTAGACTTTTTAGATATGCGATGTCGTCGTCGCTAAATTTAAGATTTTCGATATAATCCACGACCTCGCTTAGGCCGCAAAATATCGCGTAACCGCCGCCGCTTGGAGGCTTGCGAAAATACACGTCGAATACCGCGACTTCGTCTTTTTTGGCGAAAAAATATCCTTGCATCATGCTAAGTTGGTAAAAATCTGTAAGAAGGGCTAGGTTTTGCATAAAAATCCTCGATAAATTTATCTAGCCGCCCCGCGTCAGAGGCGGACTGAAATTTCAAGCGGCGCTTCCGTCCTCTCCGCCGTCAGCAGCGGAGCGTATCGAGCGCTTCGCCGATACTTCCAAACGGACGCGCGCTAAAACACGGCGTGCGGTAAAATTTTACCGAGCCGCGGTGCGCCGTGACGAGCCGTCATCTTCAAGGACGATAAGAGCTACGGCCTAAAAAGCGTTTCGGCGCCGAGCGCGGGCGGGCATTACGACGCTACCGGCCGCCTACCGCGCCCGATAATACGGCACCGTATCCAAGCATCGCGCAAACGGCACACTCGCATCGCAAAGAATCGCGCCGCAAGGAGCCGCGACTAGGCTAGATCGCGCCTCAAAAATCTCGCGATGACAAAATTTCGCGGCTTTAATTTAACAGGCCTCTTAGTCGCGACGGCCCGCCGCGCAAACCGTTAAATTTAGCCGCGTTTAGCCTATCGCTGTAGGCTCTTTTCGTAGGCCTCGGCGTCAAAGTCCTTCACGCGAGCGACGCCGTCATCTACCGCAGCCTGCGCCACCGCAGCAGATACTACCGCCAAAGCCCGCTTGTCGAACGGATTTGGGATGACGTAATCCTTTCCGAATTTAAGCTCTTTGACGCCAAGCATCTCGCAAATCTCCTCGGGCGCGCCCTTGCGAGCTAGGTTTGCTAGCGCGCGCGCCGCAGCCATTTTCATATTTTCGGTGATCTTTTTAGCTCTTACGTCAAGTGCGCCGCGGAAGATATACGGGAAGCCCAGGACGTTGTTGATCTGATTTGGATAGTCGCTTCTGCCGGTGCCGATCATCGCGTCGCTTCTGACCTCTTTGATCTCTTCGGGGTAAATTTCAGGTACCGGATTTGCGAGCGCGAAGATGATCGGATGCGGCGCCATCGACGCTACCATTGCTTTACTTACGATACCCGGTTTGCTAAGGCCCAAAAACATATCCGCGCCCTTCATCGCATCTTCCAAGCTCCTAGCCTGCGTATCTAGAGCAAATTCCGCTTTCTCTTTCGTAAGATCGGTTCGCGCCGTATGGATTACGCCTTTTGAATCGATCATGACGATATGTTTGGCGCCTAGCGCCTTATACATCTTAGCGCATGCGATGCCCGCAGCGCCCGAGCCGCTTACGACGATCTTCATATCCTCGATCTTTTTGCCGCTAATTTCAAGCGCGTTTATCAACCCCGCCGTAGTGATCATCGCCGTGCCGTGCTGATCGTCGTGCATGACGGGTATATCGAGCGCGGCCTGTAGGTTTTGCTCGATCTCGAAGCACTCGGGAGCTTTGATGTCTTCTAGATTTATACCGCCGAAAGTAGGCCCCAAGGCTTTGCAAATTTCTACGATCTTTTTTGGATCCTTCTCGTCGATCTCGATATCAAACGCATCGACGCCCGCAAATTTTTTAAATAAAACCGCCTTGCCCTCCATGACGGGCTTTCCGGCGATCGCGCCGATGTCTCCGAGCCCCAAAACGGCCGTACCGTTGGTGATGACGGCTACGAGATTGGCCTTATTCGTGTATTTAAACGCGGCCTCGTGATCATTTTCGATCACCTTACAAGGCTCCGCGACGCCCGGCGTGTATGCAAGCGCCAAATCCGCCGCCGTAGCGCACGGTTTTTTCACGTTCGTTCCGATTTTGCCGCCTAGATGGTACTCCAAAGCCGCCTCAACATTCACTTTAGCCATTTTACAATCCTTTTTCAATCAAATTTGAAATTCTAATCTTAACTTCGTCGCTTCCTAAAATTTCACAAATTTCAAAAATCGACGGACTAACGCTTCCTCCCGTGATCGCAACGCGCAGCGGCTGAGCTAGGTCTTTTAGCTTGACGCCGTTTGCGTCCAAAAATTTCATCGTCTCCTCCTCGCACTCCTTTGCGCTCAAATTTACGCCTAAAATTTCTTTAAATTTTGCCAACAAGCTTAGCGAATTTTCCGTTATGAATTTCTTATGCGCCTTCTCGTCGTAGCAGCTCGGGCGGTTTAGAAGAGCCCTAATGCCCTCAGCCATCTCCGCTAGCGTCTTTGCGCGCTGTTTGTACTGCTGCGCGATGAGATGTTTTTTCGCGTGCGAGCGGATATCGACGCCGAATTCTACAAGCTGCGCGGCAAGCTCGTCGTCGCCCGAGTTTTTAATATAATGCGCGTTTAACCACTCGAGCTTGGTTTGGTTGAAAGTACTGGAGCTCTTGTTGATATGGTTGGGATCAAAGTAGCGCTTCATCTCCTCCATGCTAAAAATTTCATCGTCTCCGTGGCTCCAGCCCAGGCGCACTAAAAAATTTAGCAGAGCTTGCGGCAGATAGCCCATACGTTTGTATTCCATCACGTCGGTAGCGCCGTGACGTTTGCTCAGCTTGCTGCCGTCGGCGCCGTTGATCATCGCGACGTGGTAAAATTTCGGGATTTTAAAGCCTAGCGCGTTATACAGCACGATCTGCTTCGGGGTGTTGCTTAGATGATCGTCGCCGCGGATCACGTCCGTGACGCCCATCAGCGCATCGTCGATCACGACCGTGAAGTTATACGTAGGCGTGCCGTCGCTTCTGGCGATGATGAAATCGTCCAAAATGTCCTCTACGTTAAATTTAATATCGCCCTTGATGCCGTCTTTGAATTCTACCGTGCCGCTAAGCGGGGATTTGATGCGGATTACGGGCTCGATGCCTCCAGGCGGCGTGCCGGTAAAATCGCGATAGCGATTATCGTAGCGCGGGCGCTCTTTGCGAGCTTCCTGCTGCGCGCGCAGCTCGTCCAGCGCATCCTTGCTCATATAGCATCTGTATGCCTTGCCCTCATCTAGCAGCTTTTGGACGTATTGTCTGTAAAGATCGAAGCGTAAGCTTTGATACACTACCTCTCCGTCGTAATCCAAGCTGCACCACTTAAAGGCCTCCTCGATCGCCTGCGCGGCCTCCTGCGAATTGCGCTTCAGATCGGTATCCTCGATGCGCAGCAGAAATTTTCCGCCGTTTGCTCTAGCGTAGAGGTAATTAAAAAGCGCCGTTCTAAGTCCGCCGATATGCAAATATCCGGTGGGGCTCGGCGCGAAACGAGTGACTATCATAAAATTCCTTTGCAAAAATTACCATTTAATGTTATAATCGCGGTTTCGTAATTATAAAGTAAAAAGATTAAATAAAGGTTGAAAATGATAAAAAAACTACTTTTTTCTGCGATGATCTGCGTCGCTTACGCAGGCGCCGAGGTAGTAAACGGCGTCATCGCCGTGGTAGATAACGAGCCCATCACGAACTACGAGCTGGTGAAGGTCCAAAAATTAACCGGCGCTTCACCGCAAGCCGCGATGGAAATTTTAATCGGACAGAAGCTTCAACAATCCGAAATCAAACGCCGCGGCATCGCGGTAAATGACGCAGAGATCGGCGCGAGATTTAAAGCGATCGCCGATCAAAACAAACTAAGCGTCGATCAGCTAAAAACCGCGATCCAAAGAGAGGGCATGGACTACGAGGACTTCAAAACGAATATCCGTCGCGCCCTGCTAGAAGAAAAGCTCTACGGTTCGATCTTTTCTGAAGTGCAGCGCAAAACCACCCCCGAAAACGTCAAAAAATTCTACACGCAAAATAGCTCTTTATTTACGACCTTCGATAGCATCACTCTCACCCGCTACATCGCAAAATCGCAAGCTCAGCTCGATAAGATCCGCGCAAATCCCAAACTCCGTCCGGGCGACGTGTATGTGATGAAGGGAACCCTCAAGGCCAACCAAATGGACGAGGGGCTAAAATACATCGTCACGAACGTCGAACAGGGCAAATTTTCGCCGATCATCCCTACGCGCAACGGCTACGAGATGTTTTATGTAAACGACAAAAAAGGGCTTCGTACGCTTGATTTTGACAGCGTGCAAGATAGAGCGATCGAAGGCTACGTGACCTCCGAACGCAAAAAGGCGGTCGCCGAGTTCAACGACAGGCTCCGCTCAAACGCCAATATCCGCATCATCGAGCGTCCGCAGACAAAAACACAAAAGAGCGCCAAAAATAGCTCTAAGGTAAAGGTGCAAAAAAGGCAGTAAATTTTAAAATCTGCCGCCGCGCATTAAATTTTATAGAATTTAACGCCGATAGCGCAAGGGCAAGCGTGCAGCTTGTCCGCTCGCGCGTAAAATTTTGATAAAATTTAAAGGCTTTGCGTGATAGTAATCAACGATTTTACCGAACTTAAGAGCGATCCTAGAAGCGGCGGCATAAGCGCTGCGGACTTCGGCGCGAGCAAATTTTGTTTTGGCGTCGATACGGCCTTTAAACTCGTTGCCGTTTGGAGCGACGAATATGACGGCGAGGAGCTAAATTTTAAAATTTAAGACTTTGATCGCGAGCTTAAATTTAGCCTTCGAGAGCCGATCATCTACGCAAAATTCGAACCCCGCGCGGCTCAAATTTGGCTGGCGCGCCGCGACGGCGAGGGGCAAATCACGATATTGATTTATGGCTACGGCGGCGAGTTAAAGTCGAATTTAGCTCTGCCCGATGAACTTAGAAACTCGGACGTGTGGATGGATGAGCTGCCGCAAATAGGCGGCATGGCGATAGGTCTCGGCGCGAGACAGGACGGCAGCAGATCGTTTCTGCTGCGTGCGGACGGAAGCGAGCTAAATTTGACCGCCGAGCTCGAAGAGGATTTTAGTTTTTTGTTTGCGCTAGAGGGCGGGCACGCAAACGAGCGGGAAAGCAAACTAGGAAGCGTGCCGCAGCAGGCTCATAAACAAAACGGCGCCAATGGGCAATGCGAACGGATGCTCGAACGAGAGTGCCTGCGCGATCAGAAAGACACGCTAGATAGTAAATGCTACGACGAAAAAAGCGCGAGCAAAAATATGCTTTGAAGAGCGGGCGCGAAAATGTGCAAAAAATCGAGCAACCGCGCGAGCGGAAAAATAACCGACCGCGCGAAGCGGTGTTGCTAAATTTATACGAGTAAGAGATTGCTATCGTGAGCTACCCGCAACTAGAGCCGCTGCGCAAATTTTGCTTCCCCGATGAGCTCGCGCTGGACGGCGAAACGCGGGAATTTATGCTCGGCGGTATGGTGCCGCTAAATGAAAAAATTTGGCTCGTGCGCGACGACGACTACTTTCGCCGCTATCTTTTTGACGCGATAAAATTTGAGTTCATCGCCGAGATCGCTCTGGCGGGCTTTGAACCCAAAGCAGGCTCGCTCGGCGAGATCGCCTCATCGATCTGCGATATAGACTGCCGCGAGGACAAATTGATCTTCACCCACTACGAGCTGGCAGGCGAGGGCGAGCAAACGCGCGAGATAAATCGCTATTTTGAGGCGGACGCCGCAGCGCTAGGGCAAATTTTTACTACAAAACGGGCTTGCCCGCTTAAAATTTAATATTATCCGTTTTTATTGCATAGTTTAAAATATATATCTTTTATCTTTTCCGCTTGAAATATGAGCGGAATATCGTCCGTTGCTAACAGTAGCGGCCAGCGCCCGACGACGCCGCCGACAATTAAATCTGTTTTGTAAAAAGTATTGTTCTTTAACCGATCCTCGTCAAGTATCTTTATCGGTAAAACACACGAAACTTCCCTATATTGCCCACACTCGGTACATAATTGACGGCGTATCAAGTTAGGGTTATTGCCGTAATCGTATCTTACCTCGATATCGCATTGTAGAAGATAAAAATTCTTTGAACGCGGAAGTTTGATAAATGATAATCCGCTTAAACTATATTTATTGTATATATCGACAAATCTTTGCGACACGACAGTCTCTCCGTCCCAGCAAGAAGAATAATCGCATCTCTTTTTTAGCACAAATGTTTCCGCAGCCGCCATTGCCGCTTCATAGCGATTGACGATTAGTTTACATTTGGAGCAAAATTTCAATAACTCTTTTTCGTCGCCGTAAAAACAGGCATTGTTATCAACGCCGCTTACTCTATAGTATTTCACCGTACCCTTCCCCAAAAGCATTATTAATACAAAAATTTTAATCTTCGGCGATTTTTATTTACAAAAGCTTTTTGCCGTATCTTCATCTGCAACTCCCTGTTAAATGCTTGAACTGCGGCGTTTCTCGAAAGATTCACTTCTCGCAGCTATCGATAGTAGCGTCTTTGCCATTATCAAGCCATAAAAACTTTAGGTTTTTACATGTATGAATATCTGTTATATTTTTATATTCGTCCAGCAAATCAAAAGTTCTTCCTAAAAATAAAAGCGCTATTGTATTACCACGATTCGCCATGTTTAAATTTCTTAATGATCCTACGCGTTAAATTTACTCGCGCCCCGTTTAATCGTATTGCCTAAAAGCAAATTAAAATTTTAAAATTTCATCGCGGCACGGCGCTAACGGAGGCTGCTTGCGCTACTTGCCGCCTAGATACTCCTGTAGCGTTTTAACTTCAAGCGCGGATTCGTCCTTTATCGAGCAGATCGAGCGCGTAGCGGCGATCGCCGCCTTCATCGTCGTAAAATACGGTAGTCTAAAACGCGGTACGCACGCAAAAAATCGCAAGCGATGCTGGGCGGCGAGTATAAATTCAAACGGTGCGCGGCGACGTAATGCTAAAGCCGCACGAATGTCAAGCGGCGCAGAAATTTCAAGCGA
>NZ_CALLWC010000025.1 GCF_938015785.1 uncultured Campylobacter sp.
GCTTGCTTTCAAATTTAAAAAAGCTCGATTTGCAAGGCACAAGAGTTTCGGATCTGCCTTCGTGCGTGCAAAATTTAAAAAAGCTCGAGTATTTAGGTTTACGTGCTACTAAATTTACGGAGATTAGTGAAAATATCTCTAAAATTCCAAATCTTAAGACTCTGATTTTGGATCGTTGCCCCGTAAAAGAGTTGAGCGCGAATGTAGCGAATTTAAAGAATTTAGAATATCTCGAACTGGATGAAACGCATATTTCGCAATTGCCGCCACAGATTACAGGGATGAGCAAGCTGCGAGAGCTCCACTGTTATAGTTGTAATTTTTTACATACTTTGCCTACGTATCTAGCAGAGCTGAAAAGTCTGGAAATTTTATATCTTACGAACACGCATATAGAGGCGCTACCCGATGAGGTTTCGCGAATGCCGAGTCTAAAGGAACTAAGCGAAGATTTTACCTCTCCTCCTGAAAATATCGTAAATTTACCCAATCTTGAGGAGTGGGGCCATATGGACGAGCAGAGATTGCGGCTCGCCGTAAAAATCCCGTCGCTCAAAAGGCTTCATATAAGTTCAAATATCAAAACGATCCCGTCTGAGTTGGGGGATTTGCATAATTTGCAGGAGCTTGATATTTGGTCTGAAAATATACAAGAAATCCCTGAAAGTATCGGCGCATTAAAAAGCTTAAAAAAGCTTGATATTGGCAGATATAAGCAAGAGGGTCTGCCTGAGAGCATCGGCATGCTTGATGCTTTGGAAGAGCTGAAAATTAACAGCCAAGCCATTACGAAAATCCCTGAGAGCATCGGAAACCTACATAATTTAAAGGAGCTTTACATCCACGGCAAAAATATTACGCAGCTTCCGGAAAGCATCGGAAATTTAAAAAATTTAGAAATTTTAGATATCTCCGAGACTGCAATTAAAAAATTACCGCAGAGTATAAACGATATGACGAGTCTTAAATATCTTGATCTTCGCGATACCGATTTAGAGGAGCTTAACGTCGATTTTATCCGCCTTAGCAAACTTTACGGCATTAATTTGTATGGCGTTAAGCTTAAAAAGAAGCCCGTAGTTCCTAAGATAGAGGGAAGGCATATTGGCATTAGAGGATATGAGGATTAAATTTAAAACGAAGCTATGATTTGTCCAGCGCCGACATATACCGCGGCGGGATTTTAAGCAAATAATACAAGGAGATAAATCGCGCAAAAGATCGCTAGCCGGATCAGCCCTGCGCGCTAACGACGGCGAGACTTAGCAAGCTTTAAAGCTTCATACGGGCGCCGCAAATTTAAAAACCTCGTGCGCCGCGCGAAAATAGAACAATTTATCTGTGTGGGCTCTTCCTTAAATTTAGCGAGCTTCGGAGCAAAATTTGAAGTTAAAATTTTTAAAGGACCACTGCGTTTATAAGATTTGTCGTCACAAGCGGGCGAGATAGAGCGAAGAGAAATAGATTACGCACATTGCCGCAAAAAGGCTATCTTCGCTTGGAGGCGAGATGATACGCTTGCGGATTACGGCATTAAAATTCCCCTGCGATTTGTGTAGTGTGGGGCTGTGCGCTTGCGAAATTTTTAGCACATACGGATGCTATGTTTTCCGGCTCGGTAAATTTACACGGGCAAAAAATTCGATCTCGAAGCGACGGAAAGATCGCGAGCGTCGTTGCAAAATTATAAAGCTGATGTCATCACAGAAAGAAGCCTTTGGCCTGCCGCGCTACGTAAAATTTGAAATTTATATGCTACATAAAATTCGGGAATCTAAATGATACCAAATGATTTACTATCGCCATCCTTTTTAAATTTAGTAATAAATCTATAAATTTTGATTCCAAAGGCTTTTGTTTTAATAAGACGTCAAACACTTGATTAAATTTTTAAAACTGAAACTCCCATGTGAGTTTATAGTTCCTACCCGGCGAGTAAAAGCGGTTGATGCCAAGTCCTGTTTCTTGATCTATCAGATTGCTAGTTCCAAAAGGCCTTATTGATCTGGCACTTTCCCAAGTGATATATTTGCGATCGGTTATATTATATGCGCCTGCACGAAGAGTTAGATATTTGATCGGCTTTACATATGTTACGAAGTCTATCGTGGTATATGCGCCGCTTCTCCATTCCACTTCGCTATTGCTTACAGGTTTGCCGTTTACGATTTTACCGCTTCGCGCTTGCTCATACCAATACATATTATAGGTGTCGTCTCCTTTTTTTGCAGCTACCGCAGTTACAAATAGATCTGCGCCGAATTTATCGCCTGGGCTTTGGTAGCTTACACTATAAACCGCCGTTCTAGGCTGGATCGCATTCATCGGGGTATCTATTTTGCCATTACCTATGTCCATTCTACCCTTTTGGATACTTAGCTTGTATCCAATGCTAAAACCCTGCAATGGTTGCCAAATTTGATCCAAAGCCAGTCTCGAGTCTATCTCTATTCCTCTTACTCTTGCTTTTGGACGATTTACGTTTTGATACACAGAGGCAGGCATTGTACTTCCACCGTTTCCATAAGGAAGCTGAAATTCCCCTTTATATTGTAAATCTATAAAATTCCTATAATCCGTTTGGAATAAATTCAATGTAACGAAGCTTGGCGAATTATGAAACGTAAAGGCAATCTCTTTAGTCTTTGCCGTTTCTTTTTTCAAATCCAAATTCGGATATATCGAAAAATCAGGGTGCTGGAAAGTGAAGTAAATTTCATCCGAAGTAGGCGCCCTAAATCCGTTTGCGTATTTAAGCTGAAGCCTGAAAAAATCAAGTGGATCGATGCTTGTAGATAAAGAATATGAATTTGCCGAATATTTTCTCTTCTGAGAAGCTAAATATACGGCGTTGGCTTCTGCATTTGCATTCTTATGCGCCTTTATCTCATCACTAGACGGCGTACCAGGAAGTGGAGTATAAGGAACAAACATTCCGATAAATAGATCAGTTGGAATTTTTGGCGTAACGCCTGGGGTATATGATGGATTGTGTTTAACCTTATCATACCTATAATTAAGATCAAAGGCTAAAACATCGTTTATACGAAAGTCATCTCCCACATAAAGCGCTCCGGTTTTGGTTTCAACCGGAATAAGGAAGCTAAAAGGATCATCTTCGTGACCGCAAGCGTTATTATAGGCAGAGGCATTGGTATATGATTGGCATTTATCTGGATACCAAGTGCCTAATATGGGAAACTTAGGATTAGTATTTCTAACTCCTGCAAAGTATTTAGCCCACCATTGTTTATTTTGAGGAGAGTAACCCGCCCTATTTACCATACTTTTATCGCTTTTACTATAAAGCCCTCCATAACTTAAAGAGTGTTCTGTACTTTTTATATGAAAGTCTTTTGTAAGATCAAGATTAAACTGCTTAGTATTGGTGTTTAAATCTCTATCCTTCCAGTTATTTTCTACGTATCCGTTTTGGCTAGGTAAAAGTATCTCATCCGAACCAACCGGTGATAATTTGCCGTAATTGCCTTTACTATAAGGCGTAGTTACTTTATTTATTGAATATGTTTTATATGTACCGCTATTTGTATCAAAAAGAGTCATACCTTTAGAGCAATCATATTCATCACAATTGATATAGGCATCATCATTAGGTTTATAACTGCTATATGCATCCATATCTAATATATGGGATTCGTTTTTTGGATTATCCGGATCCGAAAAATCAAACTGGCTATCTACTAACGTAGGCATAAATCCCCACTTTAGCCATGTCTTTACTTCCCCTCCGTATTTATCTACCATTTTTCCGTTTTCGTTTATATGTAGACCGGACGGATTTGAAATCCCCGCGCAATTATCGCCCTCGCAATACTCATCCGTTCTCGCTTTTAACTTAATATGTTGCTTGTTATAGCTAAATTTTAAGCTATCCCATAAAGGCGTTTCGTCGAAATTTTCGTAAGTGAACGAATAGTTTTTTCTTTCGCTTCTATCGTTGGTATGTCGTATATCGTTAGTCAAGGCTCCCCAAGGAGTTTGCGTATTATAAAGAGCAAATTGATTCGACCAGTCTATTCCCTCTGATTTTATATTAGACTTATCGTATCCTAGGCTAAATCTATCGGTATCGGTAGGCTGAAAGCCAAATTTTACCAATGTGCTTTTTTTGTAAATTCTATAAGGATCAGGTTTTTCTCTAACTTTTCTTATAACAGTAGGATCATATTTTTTATATCCCCAGTTTTTTAGTTCATGTCCTTCTCTATCAGTATGAATAGCCAAAAGATCAAACCACTTAAACCGAACTGCAGCTGCGTGGCTTTGCCAGTTTTGTCTATCCGCACTTTGATACCCGCGCTTAAATCCGTAATACCAATCCTTCTCCGTTAGATAGTCTCTCGCATCCTTTGTCTCAAACGCCACAGAACCACCTAGCGCGCCCGAGCCTCTTTTTACCGAATCTGCACCTTTAGTGATATCTACCTGTCTTACGTTTTCAACCTCAACGCCGTTTCTAGTGTTATTAAAGTTTCCATATCCTTCAAATAGATCTTTAAAACCTTGCGAGCTTAACGTTTCTGCTTGGCGAAGTCCATCTATGCTTATATCTACACGATTTTCATCTACTCCGCGGATCGAATAACCACTAGCACCGAATCTTCCGCTTTCGACAACTGAAACGCCGGTTTCGTGACGAACCATATCTCTACTGTCGCTAACTTGCTCTTTGGCGAGTTGCTTGGCGCTCTTTTTCGTTTCGCCGACTTTTTTGGTAAGCGGGTCGCTTTCTACGTTTCCCGTAACATTGATCTGCCCTAAATTTTGGGAGCCACCTTCGCTATCGTCCTGTGCAGCTAAAGTAGCCGCGCATAAGCAGAGCGCTCCTGCCGCTGCAATAGAAAACCTAAATAAGCTCATTTTGATCCTTTTATAATACTATTTCTCATATGCGTTATTAAAAAGAGCAGTATATTAGTGAAAAATTCTTTAAATTTAAATTAAAAAGAATTTATTTATCATTTATAGTTATAAAATTTAATTAAATTTAAAGAATTCCCAGGTTTACGCCTTTATCTCTTAAATTTACATTTTTTAAAATTACAAATTTTTACTTTAAATTTAAAAGTATTTTTATGAAATGCATGCGATGAGACAGTGAGTAAATTTTAAAATTTTAACTTGAGAAATTCCAAAATTTTATCATAAGTGAGCGGAATTTTATCTACGCGTAGTCATGTTTGCGCACAAGTACGCGAGATTCACGGATTAAGGCGCGATCGGTGCGATGCCGTGTTTATCATTGATGAGTTCCGCTTCGTTTAATTGCTTGTATTCGTCACAGCCGATCTGCTCTGCTAAATCGCATGCTTTTCCGTAAAATTCTTTTACTAATGATCTATCTTGTTTAATGTGCCATCCATTTTTGTATAAATCCCCGAGATAATTACACGAGTCCGCATCCCCGTTCTCGCAAGTATTTTTAAGCAAATTTAGCCCGCTTTGATATAGGCTTTCTGCTTTTTGGTAATTGCCTTCTTTGTATAAGTCTCCCAGAATCAAGCACGACGTCGCTCTGCCGCCGCTACAAGCCTTTTGGTATAAATCCGCAGCCTTTTTGAAATCCTTCTCTACGCCCTTGCCGTCCAAGTATAGATCTGCTAGGCGCTGACACTCATATAGGCTGCCCTCATCGCATTTCTTTTGATTTATTTGAGCCTTCTTTTGGTACAAAACAGCCGCTTTTTTATATAGAATCTCCGCCTTTTGCAAATCCTGTCTGACCTTGTTGCCGTTTTTATATAAATATGCGAGGTTATTGCACATATCTGCATCGCCGTTATCGCAAATCATTTGACGCAAAACCATAGCCTTGTGTTTGTCTCCTACGACGCCGATACCGGATTCGTATGAAATTGCAAGCAAATTGCACGAAAACATATTGCCGCCGTCACAAGCCTTTTGATGCAGGCTCGCCGCCTTTTGATAATCTTGTCTAACGCCATAGCCTTCAAAGTATAGTCCTGCAAGCTCATAGCAACCGGTCATATCTCCGTCATCGCAGGCTTTTTGATAAAAATTCGCCGCTTTTTGATAGTTTTGAGTGACGTTCCTGCCGAATCGATATAAGTTTCCGAGCCTATAGCAACTTCGCGTATCTCCACCGTCGCAGCTGCGCTGCCACATTTTTATCGCTTTAGAATAATCGCCGTCCTCATAGAGCTTGTCCGCGTCTTCAAAGACTCCCCCCATGCAAAACATAGCTATAACGGCTAGATAAAGATATCTTTTCATTTAATCCCTTTGAAATTTCTGTAAATCTACTCGCGCGTTTGCGGCGCAAAATTCCTCATTTGGTATTTATAAGCTCGGCTTGCGCGCGGGCTTAATGCGCAGCTAGCCCTGGCGCAAACCGAACAGAACCGCGTTAGCTCTCCTTCAAAAGCTTAGTTAGCGCAGTGCCGCTTTCGTCGTGTTTGCGGATATTTTTATAAATTTTACTAAAATAAGCTTCTAAAAATTCCTGATCGTCGATCCTCTCTTCGCCCTTTTTCGGCGCGATCTTTCGGTACTCGCCGCTGCTTTGCAGCTCGAATGCAAGCTCGTTGTCGCTTAGCTGAAGTTTTAAAATTTCTTTGAGTTTGTTTTGCAAATTTTCGTTGTAGATCGGGCTCATCAGCTCCAGTCTGCGCTCTAAATTTCGCGGCATCCAATCCGCGCTCGCGATGTATAGGCTGGGCTGCGCGTGCGCGAAGTAAAAAATTCTAGCGTGCTCCAGGTATTTGCCGACGATCGAGATCACGCGGATATTTTCGCTGACGCCCTTAAGCGCCGGGCGCAAGCAGCAGATACCGCGCACGATGAGATCGATCTTTACGCCCGCGGCGCTTGCTTTATACAGCGCCTTGATCATATCGCCGTCGACAAGAGCGTTCATCTTAGCGATGATCCTGCCGGCAGAGCCTTTTTTCTCCTCGTTTTTTATCATCGCTAGAAGCCGCTCTTTGATCTGCATCGGCGACATAGAGAGGTTGTCCAGCTTGCGGTTTTTGTTGTAGCCCGAGAGGATGTGGAAGAAATTCGTCGTGTCCTTATCGAAGCGATCGCCGCAGGTAAAAAAGCTCACGTCGGTGTAAATTTTAGCGCTAGAGCCGTTGTAGTTGCCCGTGCCTAAGTGGATATAAAATTTTAACTTGCCTTCCTCTTTTTTGATGATCTGCGTTACCTTGGCGTGGACTTTAAAGCCCGTGATGCCGTAGATCACGTGCGCGCCCGCGTCTTCGAGCGCCTTTGCCCAGTGCAGGTTGTTTTCCTCATCAAACCTCGCCTTAAGCTCGACCATCACCGTTACCTGCTTGCCGTCGCTTGCGGCCTCGATCAGGCTCTGGACGATCGGGGAGTTTTTCTCCACGCGATACAGCGTCATACGGATCGAGATGACCTTTGGATCCTTGGCGGCTTCTTTGATGAGCTTTTGGACAGGATCGAAGCTTTCGTAAGGATGAATTAACAAGATATCCTCTTTCTCCATCGCGCTCATAACGGAGGTGTTTTCGTTAAAGGGGGGCAGAGTTTTTGGCAGATACTGAGGATGGGCTAGAAAGGAAAAATCCTTATTGGAAGCGATCTCCCAAAGCCCGTCCAGCGTAAGCGGCACGGCGCATTCATATATATCTTTGTAAAAAATTTTAAGATGAGAATTTAGAAATTCTAATAGTTCGGCATCGGCGTCTTTTTCGATCTGAAGCCGCACAAAAGCCCCCTTGCGGCGCAGTTTAAGCCCCGCTTCCAGGATCATCATAAAATCGTCCGCTTCCTCCTCCTCGATTACGATATCTGCGTTTCGCGTGACGCGGAAAGCTGCGGAGCTGATGAGCTTGTAGCCCGGGAAAATCTCCTCCGCATGGCGCTTTACGATGGTGCCGATCGGCACGTAGGTGTTTTGCGCGACCTGCACGAAGCGCGGGATCACGCGCGGAATTCTAATCATCCCAAAATGCACCGACTCGGGCGCGCCCTCGTCGCAGAGCTTGACTGCGAGGGAGAAGCTGAGATTGTTTAGATGAGGGAAGGGATGGGTCGCATCCACTGCGATCGGGACGATGACAGGCATTATCTGCGAGAAGAAAAACTCGTCCGCTACCGGCTTGAGCTCGGGCGGTAGCTCGTCGTAACTTTTGATAAAAAGCCCGTTTTTGCAAAGCTCTTTTTGGATGCCGAAATACTGCTGCTCAAGCTCGGTTTGTTCGTTTCTTAGATAGGAGCGGATCGCGCGTAGCTGCTCAAGAGGCGTCATCTCATCGTCCCCGCTGGTTATAACGCCGGCGGTAAAAAGCTGCTTCAAGCCCGCCACGCGGATCATATAAAATTCGTCTAAATTCGTGCTGTAAATCGCTAGGAATTTTAATTTTTCAATTAGCGGGATATCCTTTTTGCATTGTTCCAGCACGCGGGTATTGAAGCGTAGCCAGCTTAGCTCGCGGTTTATAAAATTATTTTGTGTTTGCATAAGAACTCCTTTTTGAATATTAATTCTAAGATTATAGCCCAATTAAGATTAAATTTTAAAGTCCGAATTTTATGAGCTTGCAAGTGGGGCAATTTAGTATTTAAAATTCTGCCCTAATTCCCTATTTTTCCTAAATCCTTGCACATTTGCGCATTGCCGTCTTTGCAGCCCAGCTTTAAATACCGCCTCAAATATAAAATTTGCTCCTCCTCCTCCTCGCTCATATCGAGTACCCATTTGCACGCTTCCTTTATATTACCCTTATCGCAAGCCTTCTTGCAAAAATTTTTGCCTTTATTTTTATCTACTTTAGCCCACAACAGCAGTCCGTAAGCGTAGCACGAAGGGTAATGCTCTCCGTTGCAGCCGATTTCATAAAATTTCATAACCTCATTTATATTCTCATTCTCTCTGTTTAACGATGTGGCAAAGTGCCCGCATCCTGCGGGATTTCCCGCATCGCAGGATTTTTTAAAATACTCTTTTGCCGCAAGCTCATCCTTTTTTACGCCCTCGCCGTAAAAATATAAAAGCCCGTAATCGTCGCAAAATTTCGCGTCCAGCTCGCAAGCTCTTTCGTAATATGTCTTGATTTTCGCGTGTTTTTCGTCCAAAGAAGTAAGCGAATACGCTTGTCCCATAAAAATGCAGCCTTTGGCATATCCCAAACTGCATGATTTTTCAAAAAATTCCAATGCCAAATCGTCGTTTTTTTGTGCGCAAGATCTATTATTTAGAATTAAAGCCGCCAAATAGCATGCTTTGCCGTCGCCGCTACTGCATTTCTTAAAATTTAAATCGTAAGTATCGCATGCAGGCACCCCTAGAGAATAAATTTTGCTTACGCTCTCAGCCTTTAAAAACAGAACCGACGCGAGTATAAACAATAGTGCTTTCATTTTAATCCTTACGAATGATATAAATTTAAATTTAGATCGGCAGGCGACGTAAATTTTATCTTTTTACTAGCGGCTACACTTTGATTGCACTCTGCCGCGACCGGCATCATTAAGATCAAAAGCGTCGAAATCTCGGGATAAAATTCTTTCATTATCGCTCTTTGCCTCCTTCAGATTTGCCATCTTTTACTCCTTTGTTGAATTTGCGTTGTATTTATCAGTTATTTCTTTAAATGCTTCTAGCGCACACTTTACGGGATCGTGTTCCTCCTCATCTCGTAAGCAGTTTTCTAAAGCCGTCTTCAACGCGCAAGATCTTAGTTTAAATAGTTTTTTCTGATCGGTAAATTTTTCACAAGCCGTAGTGTAATTTATAACAGCCTTTTTAATGTTGCCTCTTAAACCTATGTCTTGTGTTCCAAGAGCAAAACAAGACTCCGCAATACCCGCCTTGCAAGATTTTTCATAAGGAGTGATAGAAGCTTCACGCATACCAAGCTTAGGACCTAATATATAACCAAGATCCGAGCATCCGATCATATCTCCGCCATCGCATTTTTTAGATAAAATTTCTATTAGTTTAGTACACGAACTATATTTGCCATTTCCTTTATCGCATTCGTTATAAAGATTTTCCTCTTCAGCCGTAGGCTTGCCAGCCATTACGATAGAAGCTAAAAATATCATAGAATAAAATACAAAATTAATTTTCCCCATACAATTTCCTTTCGACACCTTCAAAAATAATTTTACCTTTTTTTATAGGGTTACACTCTTTGTCTTTTAGGCAGGCTTTCAGTTCCTCGATATTTTTGCAAACTATATCTCTATCTTTAAGATCGCTATTACAAACTTTTTCAAGACTTTTAATTGCTGCTTGCATATTACCGTTTAGATATATATTTAGGCTCAATTAAACTTAAGCGGATTTTCTCTTATCAGTTTCAACAGTTTCTGATAT
>NZ_CALLWC010000026.1 GCF_938015785.1 uncultured Campylobacter sp.
AAATACCGACGGGGGAGGGGCGGCAAGCGGGTTCTTCGGGGGTGCACCGCTCCGTTTTTGGGACAGATCGTAGATTTTGGCGCTGAAGTTTGGGCGGACTGAGGCAAAATCGGCTTAAGGTTCAGGGCAGAGTTTGGGGTCAAATTTCGTGAAAACACGTATTTTTGAAAAGAATTATTTTCAATAGTTAATTTTATGAATTGCCCTAAAATAGGCGTTTGAAAGGGCTGTGAAAATTAAGTTTAAGTTTCAAGCGGCAAAAATGACGCGAATTTGTCCGTTTTCGCTTAAGGAAAGTGTGAAAATTTAGACGCGAGCCGTTTAAGTTTCGCGCGCAATTTTAGCTCGGTCTTGATAACTATTTGCTTAAATCCTATGCACCTGCCCTATGATTATATCATAATCTATCATAGGCGCGCTGCTGTGGGGCTTTGATAGCACCGCTTACTCTCTTGACGGGGGGGGCTATGACCCCACTCGGAATTTTCCGCCCAATACTGACGGTGTAGAGAAAAATTTCAAAATTTAGACTTTTTGTCCCGCGAAAGATACGAGCACATTTTATTATCTGCTTAAAATTTAAGCCCGCTTTTTTTGTCCCACGATCTGCGAAACAAGCGTAAGCATTAGAGCTTTGCGCCTGCGGGAGCGGTGGCCGCCTGCATTTGTCCTGCCGGCGCGAATTCACGCCCATGCCTCGGCGCCTTCATAGTCCTCGTCCTCGTATTCCGGCTCGTCAAATTCTCGCCCCACGATATATTGTTGTAAATACGCGAGCGCATCCATCAGATCATCCTCTTTGCTCTCGACTTCACTATCGAAGCTGAGGAGTTGCGCCTCTAGCTCAGTGCTTGAGTCGATGCTTGCGTTGTGATAAATTTGCCCGGTGCGGTAATATGGCTCTAGGTTTGATATGCGGGTGTTTTTTGCCTTTCCGCCGTGGCTAAGTTGATCAATGGGTAGGTGCACTCCAGTCATTTTTTGTATGATGTCAATCGTATAGAAAAAATCATTTTGCATTCCGGCTTTTTCAATCCCTATCCTGGTGCAGCCGAATATTTGAAAAATCCGTATAATCTCGACGCTCTTTTCAAACGGCGTCCAGTGCCCGGCGCTGATGTCTATTATGAATATACGATTTTTGCTATCGACGGCCGAAGTTATCATCGCTGTTTGGTCACGGCCGTTTGCACTTGCCAGGTCGATTGTTGTAAAAATTTGACATTTTGCAAGCTCTATTTTTTCGCCGCCTAGCGTTAAATTTATGGCCTTTCTAATTTGTAGCGTTCGTATATTGACGCCGTCCGTAATATTTAACGTTTCTGGTTCTGCGCCGATGTCGTATTCTACGCGCTCGAAGTAGCGGAAATACTCGCGTTTGAAAATCGCTCTTTGCGGATCGATCGCCGCGCACATATACTCTTGATAAAATTCATTTGCAAGCCCCTTTGAGACGAGCTGATTTTGTATTGCTTTTATGCGGGATAAAGGGAAACGAGACGGCCATGCGCTCGCGCCGTTTTCTATGATAGGAATTTTTATATGTTGCCATCCCTGCTTGTTGGTTTCTTCTATATTCTCATTGTTCACGATATTGTTTAAGATGCTGTCCTCGTGCAAAATTGTGCCTAACACTACCACTTTGCCGCGAGTTGGGTGCACGGCGGGGAGCAGATCCGCATAAAACCAACCTCTAAGCTTTTGGCGGCTCGCCTTGTTCCCAACCGGGAATTGCCCGTCTTTGCTTTCCAAATCATCGACGATGATAAGCGTCGGACGCATATTATCGATATTAGCGCCGCGCGGATCCTGCCCGGAGCTGAGTGATACTACGTGACAGGTTCGCTCAATATCGTTTCCGTTCCTGTCTTTTTTACCGCGATTAACGACGACCTCTATGCGGTCTTTATTCCAAATTTTACCGCGCTCTATCGCGTAACCTTTGGCAGCTGCTTTATCGATCGAATTTTTGATTGCTTCGACAAATAGCTTTGCTTTCGTATCGTTTGCAGAAGCTATCATAATGAAAGGCTCTGCATAAAAATACAGCCTGCTGACGACGTAAATTTTATTGAGTAGCGTAGTTTTTGCACTACCGCGAAATATGACTACGGCTTTGTATTGATCTTCGCCATCGATAAATTTCAAAACGTCCAGGTGAAATTTAGGCGTTTTGTTCTCAAAGATTTCCGGTTCTATATCTTTTGCAAATTTTAAATAGAGCTCTGGAGGAATTTTCACTAGCTACCCTTTCTTTTGATTTTGTGTATCTTTGGTATAATTGGTTTTTTCATAAAATTTATAAATCCCGCTAGATGCTTGCTAAAATTTTTGTATAAAAAAATGTATAACTAAAATTTACATATTGCCTATTTTAGGCGATATATATATTATAATCAAATCCCCTGTGGGTCACCATTGCTTCTTTTTATATCGATTTACATCAATGTATAACCCTTTACAAAGCTTCGGTCTTAAGGCATTTTGAAGCTATTTTCAATTTAGATTAATTTATATCTATTTATAATTATTTATGCAAAAAATGTATAACTTTCTGTATAACAAGGGTATAAAATGGCTAAAATTTTAACCGCGACGCAGGTGAAGAAATTAAAATTTGAGGGCAGCGGCAAACTCAAGGCGTATTCTATTGATAGCACGTGCGCGCTGTATCTCGTGTGTTTCGCAAACGGCAGCAGATACTACAAGCTACGCACAAAAAGAGGCTACACGACGCTAGGAAGTTTCGATGATATAAGCCTTGCAGAAGCCAGAGAAAAAGCGATGGGTTTGCGTAAATCGGGCGCGAGCGACGAGCTGCAAAAGCAGAAGCTAAAAGATCTTTTCTGCGCGTGGCTGGATATTAAAATTCCGCCCGAGGATAGCGAAAAAATAAGGCAATCCCGCCGTAAAATGATAAATCGCGTAAATAAACATCTGCTGCAACCTTTAGGCAATATGCCGATAGATGAGATCGGCACAAAGGAAGTGATCGCGACCACCAAGGGCGTAAATTTTGCAAGTGCTAAAAAGATAATACCGATCCTGCGCGACGTGCTTAAATTCGCCCGCGCCCAAAACGCGGCGGGCGATATATCGTTTATTTATGAGATCATAGACGATATGAGCGAAATTTATCCGAAGAGGAAAGTAGAGCATAGAAAGGCGGTGACGGATCCAAGGCGTCTAAAAGAGATTATAGATGCGGTCAGAGACGCCCTTATAGAGCCGACGATTAAAAATCTTTTCTTTTTCAATTTGATTATGGCGCAACGTCCGCATCAGATCAGAGAGCTTAGTTGGGATAGGATAGACGGGGATTTCGTGTATTTTAGAGAGGCGGATAATAAAACGGGTGTAAATGCGCGCCTGCCGCTTCCGAGACAAGCAAAGCAAATTTTAGAGCGCCAAAAAGAAGTAAGCGCGGAGGGGGTAGTTTTCAAATCAAGCACCTATTCTAAGCGTAGCGGCTGGGCTATCTCGGACGGCACGCTATTAAAAACGCTAAAGCGCTTGGGTATAGCCGATCTACACGCGCACGGCTTTCGCTCGATGTTTGCTACCTTTGCTATTCGGGCAACCGACGGCGAGCGAGCTATGTTTGAAAAGCGTATCATAGATGAAATATTATTGCATACGCCCGGTAATGAAGTAGATAAAGCTTATTTTAGAGACTTCAACTCGCGCGAGCATTTACGAGTATTGCAGTGGTGGGCAGATTATTTAGAGGGGTTGATGGGCTGATTATTTCTTTTTAAATCGTTT
>NZ_CALLWC010000027.1 GCF_938015785.1 uncultured Campylobacter sp.
TTTAAAATTTAAAATCTCGCGCTTTATGAAATTTTATTTATGATGTCGAAATTTTAAAATTTTGCACGCTATTGTCGCAGCAACTTTTGCGCGACAAAATTTTAAAATTTTAAATTCCGCGCCATGATAGAACATGATAGAATTTGAAAATTTATAAAATTTTAAACTGCGAAAACGCCTCGCTAGGCATTAAAATTATCTTAAAATATAATTTAGCTTGCAAGGTTAAGCTAAATTTCTGCTTATAATCATATGGATTTAATCTTTATTTGGCTAAAATTGACGCTTGTCAATTTCTTAATTTGAAAGGATAAAGATGTCTGATCTAAAACAGGATAGACGAGGCTTTATCGGGCTTACTTTCGGCGCGGTTGCCGCTGTGGGTGGCGTTTTCGCACTCGTGGGGATGAAGAAATCGTGGGATCCGCTACCTAGCGTGCGCGCCGCCGGAGTCACTACGGTAGATTTAAGTCCGATCAAAGAGGGCGAGCTTTATCAAACGCAGTGGCGCAAAAAGCCGATTTTCGTGCTTAAAAAGACTGCCGATATGCCCAAAAATGATGCCCGCGACGTCGTCGTAGGAGATGCTAGATATACGCTTTGCATCGGGCTTTGCACGCATTTAGGCTGTATTCCTAGCTACAAGCCATCGACGCAGCAGTTCATCTGTGCATGTCACGGCGGGATTTTCGATGCTAACGGCGTAAACGTATTCGGTCCGCCGCCGCGTCCTATGGATATACCGCCCTTTAAAATCGACGGAACGAAACTCGTTTTAGGCGAAGAGGGCCCCGAATACCAAGCCCTAAAGCAGAAAGCATAGGAGGCGCAGATGGCACATATAAGAAAAGCTACGGGAGTTTGGGATTGGTTCGACCAAAGGCTCGCCGTAACGAAATTTTTCAAGGTGATGGTAAGCGAGTATTGGATTCCTAAAAATATCAGCTTCCTTTGGGCGATGGGCGTTATTTCGATGACGCTATTTATAGTTTTGTTCGTTAGTGGACTAATGCTCGTGATGTATTATAAGCCGGATGTAAATTTAGCATTTGATAGCGTAAATTTCACGATTATGAAGGAGGTCGAATACGGCTGGCTATGGCGACATATCCACGCAGTATCGGCATCGGTTGTATTTTTGATCTTATACATTCATACTTTAGTAGCTATATATTACCGCTCGTATAAGCAAGGACGAGAGATGATTTGGGTAAGCGGAATGCTGCTTTTCATCATCTTTTCGGCTGAGGCTTTTAGCGGCTATATGCTTCCATGGGGGCAAATGAGCTACTGGGCAGCGATGGTTATTACTAATCTTTTTGGTGGAATTCCAGTAGTTGGCGATGCAATAGTCGAATGGATTCGCGGCGATTATGCTGTTAGTGATCCGACGCTGACGCGATTTTTTATGCTTCACGTCTGTTTACTGCCTCTCGTGGTGGTTGCGGTGCTGGCGGTGCATTTCTATTCGCTTAGATTTCCGCATGTAAATAACCTAGACGGCGAGGAGATTGACTTTGAGCTCGAGGGTGAGAAGTATCTGCAGGGCAAAACTAGCGAAAGCAAGGTAATTCCGTTTTGGCCGGGCTTTTTGGCGAAGGATTTTTTCTACGTCAGTATCTTTATGATATTTTTCTTTTATCTGGTCGGCTTTCACTTCGATTTTGCGATGGATCCGATAAATTTCGAGCCGGCAAACAGCCTCAAAACCCCGACGCATATCTATCCGGAGTGGTACTTCCTCTGGGAATATGAAATTCTGCGCGGATTTTACTTCGACGTAGGACCGCTTAAGGCCGCCGACATCGGGCTTATCGCATTTGCATTCGCCGGAGTTTCGTTATTTTTCATACCGCTATTTGATCGCAGTAGCGTAGTAGCACCCGCGCACAAAAACAAGGCGTTTTTCATTTGGTTTTGGGTCTTAGTGATAGATATGATCCTGCTTAGCCTCTTCGGCAAGCTTCCTGCAGACGGCGCGGAGCTTGGTATCGAAAATAAATACTGGGGCTTTGCTTTATCAATCATCTATATCGGATTGCTTGTCGTAGTGCTTCCGTTAATTACAATCGCAGAAAGAAAGAGGGTCTAGCCATGAAAGAGATAAGAACCCTAATCTTGGTGCTTTTTTGTGTGGGAATTTTATACTGGTTTATTGAGCCTTATGCTCATACTAAGCTTAGTCCGCACACCGATCCGGTAAATTACGATTTTGCAGCAGGCGATACGGCTTTAGCTGCGCATAACGTAGCCGCAGCAGAAAGCGCTTTGGCCGCAGCTGAAAAGGGCGGAGATGAGACGATGATAAAAAATTCTAAAAAAGCCCTTGCCAGCGCGAAAGAGCAACAAGACAAAACGGTGCTTTTTTGGGACGAGATAAATAAAATAGATCTTAGCAAAGGCGATGCCGTGCGCGGCGCCGAAACCTTTACAAATGCAGGCTGCACCGCATGTCATGGAGTAAAAAGTGCAAATATCCCCGCCCCTATGGACGCAGCAAGCGCTAGTGCCGCATACGGCGTCAATCCTCCGGATCTTAGCAGCGCAGGCTATCTATACACCGATAAATTCTTAGCTGCACTCATCAAAAATCCGATCATGGCTCTTAAGCTAGATCAGAAATTTGGCGACGAAAAACCTTTTCCGATGCCCGGGTTTTTCGGTGCGGGCGGTGATCTAAATCAAGAGATCGCCGATATCGTAGCCTATCTAAAGTCGCTCACTCCTAGCGAGGATAAGCTAATTGCCTCTGAGGCTGCTGCTAGCGGTATCAAGCAAGGCACCGAACTAAATGAAGCGCAGAAAAAATTCCTTTTAAGCAAGGCGGTTTTTGAGGATGCTTGTCTAAGATGCCACGACGTCAAATATGATAAGCTCTTTGCATCCAGCGATAGGGCTAGCCTGGCTGCGTATATGGGCTCGACGCCTCCTGATCTTTCGATGATGATCCGTTCTAAAGGCGCCAACTATCTACACGAGTTTATCAATGATACGCAAAAGAAGCTTCCAGGCACTTCGATGCCGCGCGTAGGCTTGAACGAAAACGCTGAAGCCAAGGTCGTGGAATATCTAGCTGACGTAGGCGATAGCAAAAAAGCCGAGCGTGAAGCTACAACCATAAATATTATGATTTATTTCTTGATCCTTTCTGTTTTTGCAGGTCTTTGGAAAAGCAAAATTTGGTCGAAACTTCATTAAAATTTTAGCGGTCGGAGTAAAATCCGACTGCCATTTAAAATTCCGTCATATCCTAAATTCTATTAAATTCCATCTATCAAAAAGCTCTTGCAATTGAGAATTTAGCCGCTTTCGTGCTTTATGATAACCGCTTTTTTTATTACTTTTTAAGATTTTTCTACATATAATTGTTACTTAATTTTGAAATTTAATGTATAAATTTAACTTAAGAAGGTTCAGATGAAATTTTTTAAATTTGCGATTTTGGCTCTTATTTTTCCATTTTGCATGTTGCTGGCGCAGACCGATTATCGCGCCGAAGCGGCGGCGATTAAAGAAAAATTTGCCCAGGCGGTTAAATTTTATGTAGACGGCAATAACTCGGAGGCCAGAAAGATAACCCAAGAGGCGTATTTCGGGCATTTTGAAAATTTAGAAGCCGGCATTCGCATAAATTTAAGTCAGAAAAAATCCTACGATATGGAGAAGCAATTCGGCGATATCCGTAAAGCGATCAAAGCTGAAAAGCCTCTAAATGAGATCCAAGCAATGATCGATAATCTAAATCGCGAGATTGACGAGGTTCTGCCTGTGATTGAATCTGGTCATCGTCTCGTAGCCGAGTATCAAGACGGAGGCGATGGCAGCACTTCTGCGCCAGCCTCAGGCGGGAATTCCGCAGCATCCGGTACAACTTCGCCGTGGATGAGCGTCTATACGGAATTTAAGACTGAGCTGGATAACGCTAAAGCTGCGTTTGATAAGAAAGACGCTGCTGCGCTAAAAGCTGCGCTAAATCGCGCGAAATTTGATATCTACCGCAACGAACGCCTAGAGGAAGCGGTACGAAAATATGTCTCATCTCAGACCGATCAATCAATCCAGCAAATCATCGGAAATCTCTTGCGCGAGGATGCAGATACGGACAAATCAAAATTTGACGAAGCGATAAACGCTCTAGATAATCTAGCATTAAAAGCCGTAAATGATTTGCCGCAAGAAAGCTACTCCATAGCGCCACAGACTGCGTTAGCACAAAGCGATACTAGCGAAGATGAGGGCAAGGATTTTACGCCGATTGTGCAAAATATCAAGGATAAGATGGCTAAGGTTTTGCAGCTTTACGAGAGCGGCAAGGTTGATGATGCGATCGACGAGAGCGGTAATATCTACTTTGATGAATACGAAGAGAGCGGCATGGAGAATATCGTCGGTGCTAAAAATACTCAGCTTAAGCTAGACACCGAAGCAAGTTTTAATAAAATTTCAGCTCTTATGCGCGCGGGCGCTTCCAAAGAGCAGATTGTAGCGGCGCAAAATAAGCTATTTGATCAGCTTACCCAAAGCCTAGAGCTAACGAAGAAATCAAGCAATTGGGATCTATTCTTATACGCGTTTATCATCATCTTGCGTGAAGGATTTGAAGCGCTCATTATCGTAGCCGCAGTCATCGCTCTACTTATAAAATCAGGCAATTCAAAGCACCTAAATATCGTTTACAGCGCTCTTGGCGTCGCGGTTGTGCTAAGTATCGCTACGGCTTACGGGCTGAATTATATCTTTGGTAGCGAAAATGCAGGGCAAACGCGCGAAGTGATGGAGGGCGCGGTGATGTTAATCGCCGTGGTGCTGTTATTTTACGTGGGCTTTTGGCTTCTTTCAAATGCAAGCTCCAAAAAGTGGAGCGCCTATATCCAAGGTCAAATTTCAAGCAGCCTAAGCTCGGGCGATAGCAAGATGCTTTGGTGGACGGTGTTTTTAGCGGTTTATCGCGAGGGTGCAGAGACTGTGCTATTTTATCTGGCACTACTTTTCGATGCTAAAAGTCCGGCAGCCACCAGCATGGTAGCAGCAGGCTTCGTAGCGGGTCTGGCGGCTCTTATCATAGTTTATATCGTCATCAAAAAATTCTCGCTTAAAATCGCTATCAAGCCGTTCTTCATCGCTACATCGGTCATTATCTTTTATATGTCCGTCGTATTTGTGGGCAAGGGCGTGATGGAGCTAGTCGAGGGCAAGGTATTTGTGCCTACCGTAATAGATGGGCTTCCAACGATTACGTGGATCGGATTTTATCCTTACGTCCAGAGCCTCGTGCCGCAGGCGGTGATGATCGTGCTTCTAATCGCAGGAATTTTAATCTTAAAAAACAAGCAAAGAAACAAATCTTAATAAGGAGAGAAAAGATGAAAAAGATTTTTTCAGGTATGTTGGCGCTAAGCCTAGCCTCTGTTATAGCAATGGCGGGAGAGCATCCAATCGGAGAGCCTATCGAGCAAAATGGAATGGAGATCGCCGCAGTTTATCTTCAGCCTATCGATATGGAGCCTAAAGGCATCGATCTAGCTCCTAGCAAAGCGGACATCCACCTTGAGGCGGATATCCACGCTATCAAAGGCAACGCAAACGGATTTGGCGAGGGCGAGTGGATCCCTTACCTAAAGATCGCTTACGTGCTTAAAAACCTAGATACCGGCAAGATTCAAAAGGGAAATTTCATGCCGATGGTAGCTAGCGACGGCCCTCACTACGGCGCCAATATCAAGATGGTAAACGGTGTAGGCAACTACGAGCTAACCTACAACATCGAAAATCCAAGCGCCAACGGATTCGGTCGCCACGCAGACAAAGCGACCGGCGTAGGCAAATGGTGGGAGCCGTTCTCAGTTAAATATACCTTCCAATACACAGGCGCTCCTAAAGAGTAAATCGTAGCAGGCTCCGCCGAGTCCGTTTTGGCGGAGCTCTAGCGGTATTGGGTTTAGCCGCACGCTTTAAATTTAAGGCGGTTACTTTAGCCCGTTTAAATTTGCCACTACGCCGCAGCCAAAGCGCATCGTTTTTGCTTTAATGCGTTTAAGCTTACGAATCTTTTTAGCTGCGGCAAAATTTTAAAATTTAGCGCACCGCAAGGACGAGATAAAACCAAAGCAATAGCGAGGCGAAATTTTTCTTTGCGGGCGGCTCTTGACGCTGCAAATTTTTTGCAAGCGGATTTGAAATTTTAAAATTTACAAAATGGCGTAGGTTTTAAAATTTTAAAATTTAAGCAATTATAGGCGATTTACGCGCATTAGGCTCGATGAGGATTTTTGATGACGATATTTTTTTATCACGTTAGCTTGGCTCTGTTTCCGCTTGCATTTTTAAGCGCGTATCTGGGCGGCAGGCGCTTTATCAGCGCATCGTTTTTGCCCGCGCTTTTGGGAGCTGCATTCGGGGCGCTGTGCTTTAGCGCATTTGCGCGCTCGGCAAACGCCGATACAGGCAAGATTATATTTGACGCGCTCGCGCTCTTGGCGCTGTTAGCGCTACTGTTTGCGTTTAGGCTTAAGCGATTCTATCTTACCGCTGCAGTTATTTTTGCTCTTGGCTGCGCGTATGGATTTGAATACCGCTTCATAGGGATGAATTTTAAAATTTTCTCCGGCGAGCTACTGGACAGCTTCAGCCTAACCAACCTCTTCATGGCGGTTTTAGGTGCGCTGGCGCTCATTTTATTCTATTTTATTTATCGCTCAGCTCTAGCGCGCGCGAGCAGAGGCGCAAAGCTAGTGTCTTTCGCTCTTGCCTGGGTGTTTGCTTTTATCGCTAAAATCGGCTTTTTAGGTCTTGATCTGCGCCAGGCAGACGCGCCCAAAGCTCTAGCTGCGAAGGGTTTTGAAGGGCTTTCAAACGCGATCGGCTCGTCTGAGTTTCTAAGCGTCATCGCTAAAATCATCCATTACAACAACTCCTATCTGACGCTAGCCCTTTGCCTTATAGCCGCGCTAATTGCGCTACTTACGGCATTTCGTGCGCCAGGTCGAGTGCCTCGCGAAGCGGACATTATAAAATTTAGAGAGGTTAAGGCGGGCAGATTCGCCATTTTTAGAGATTTTAGCCTGATCTTATCGCTTGGGGTTTTAATCAGCTTTTTGGGGCTTTATTATATCTTGGTCGCTTCAAAACCGCCTACGATCGATGAGCCTAAGATCATCGAGCCGCAAGGCGCGGAATTCATAATCGATGCAAGCATCGTAAAGGACGGCAAGCTGCACCGCTTTGCCTACGTCACCGACGACGGGCATAAGGTCAGGTTTTTTCTACTAAACCGCTTCACGGACAAATTTGCCCCGGTCGCGGTTTTTGACGCGTGCTCGATCTGCGGCGATATGGGCTATATCAAAAAAGGCGACGAGCTCATCTGCATCGCTTGCAACGTGCGTATCTTTTTACCAAGCGTCGGCAAGCTGGGCGGCTGCAATCCGATCCCGCTGGATTATAAGCTAGAGGGGCAAAATATCGTCATCGCGCTTAAGACGATCGAGGACGGCGCGTCCTATTTCTCGGAGATCGTGGATAAAAAGGTAATCGATCCGGTCAGTAGAAAAGAAATTTTAAACACCTCTAAATTTAGCTATCTTTACTACGGACGCACCTACTTTTTTGAAAGCGAAGCGAATGCAAACGCCTTCACCGCGCACCCCGAGCGCTATGTAGATGAAAACGGCACGCTAAAGGAGCTTAAATAATGTTTTTACGCATCATCAAATCCTCCATTTTAAACTCCAGGGATAGCAAAATTTTAGCGTTTTTGACGATATTTTTATCGGTCTCACTGATCGCTTGCATGCTAAATATCACGCTAAAAATCGGCGATCAGGTCGCTAAGGAGCTACGCAGCTACGGCTCAAATATCGTCGTGCTGCCGCGTTCGCAAAGCCTAAGCATCGAGATCGGCGGGCGAGAATACTCTCCGCTTAAGAACGACGATTTCTTAAAAGAGAGCGAGCTACATAAGATCAAAGAAATTTTTTGGCGCAACAATATCACCGCCTTTGCGCCTTTTTTAACTACCCGCGCAGGAGATTACGACGTCGTGGGAACCTACTTTGAAAAGGACGTGGGCGTTAGCGACGAGCCTGATTTCAGATCGGGCGTGCGCTCGCTCTATCCATTTTGGAGCGTAGAGGGGCAGTGGGTAAAAGACGGCGCCGAGAATGAGGTGCTCGCAGGAGACGGGCTTGGACTAAAGATCGGCGATACGGTTAAGCTTGGAGATTATGAGGCTAAAGTCGTTGGGATTTTGCACGGCGCGGAGGATGAAGCTAAAAAGCTGATCGCAAATTTATCGCTAGTGCAAAAACTAACGCACAAAGAGGGCCTCATCGCCAAAGCCGAAGTTAGCGCCATGACGATCCCAGAAGACGATCTGTCCGTAAAGGCAAGAAGGAGTCTCGATAACCTGGACGCCACAGAATACGATACTTGGTATTGCTCGGCATACGTTAGCTCCATCGCATATCAGATCACCGAGGAGTATCCAAATGCAACTGCTAAGGCGGTACTTAGCGTCAGCGAAGCTCAAAGCGGTATCACGAAAAAAATTCAAAATTTAATGGGCGTCGTAAGCATCTTGTCACTGCTGATTTCAAGCATCTGCATCACGAGCCTGCTAAGCAGCGAAATTTACAAACGTAAAAAGGAGATCGGCCTGCTTAAGGCGCTGGGAGCAAGTAACTTTATGATCTATATCCAGTTCGCCGCCGAAATTTTCGTCATCTGCATACTTAGCTCGCTCGTGGGCGCAGTCGTGGGCTATGCGCTTAGCTGGGCGATCGCGTATCAAATTTTCGGCTCATTCATCGGCGTGTCGCTGATGGTCTTTCCGCTTAGCATCGTCTTTGGACTCCTTATTTGCATTATCGGCTCGATCTTACCGCTACGCGGAGTGATCAAGCTACTGCCTGCGGAGGTGCTTTATGGTAGGAAATAACGGCGCATTTTTTAGAGGCGCGATCTTTAAAAGTATCATCAACAGCGGCATTCGCAGCTTCGTGATTTTTGTCGCGATAATGCTAGGCAGCGCAGTTTGTGCGGCGTTCGTAAATATCTACGCCGACATCGATAAAAAGGTCGCCAGCGAGTTAAACAGCTACGGCGCAAATTTAATCGTAAGCCCCGCAAATTTAGAAAATTCCCATATGGACGAAGCGGCACTCGATGCAAAATTTGCCAAAATTCCAGCTCTAAAAAGCGCGAATAAATACCTTTTCGGTAGCGCAAATTTAGGCGTAAACTCAGGCATCATCATGGGAGTAAATTTCTCCTCTCTGCGCGATACGATGCCGTTTTTGGATCTCAAAGAGGGCTCGTTTATCGGCGTGGATTTCGACGATAAAAACGCCCTCATCGGGCAGGATCTCGCCAAACTTTTGGGCGCGAAGCTCGGCGACAGTATCGAGATTACGCCGATCGGCTCAAACGAAACGAGCAAGGTAAAGATAAAAGGCATCGTCTATGACGGGCAGAAAGAGGACGGCATGCTGCTAATCTCGCTGCCGCTGGCGCAAAAAATTTTAAATCAGCCTGCGCAGGTAAATTACGCCGAAGCGATCGTAAGCGGCGATTTTAAGCAGCTTAGCGAAATTTCAAAGAGCCTGAGCGACGCGCAGATGAGCTTCGCGCCGATCGGCAAGGTATCCAAGACCCAGGGCATCATCTTAAACAAAATCAAGCTTTTGATGCTTCTTATCGGCATTACGATCCTTCTGATCACCTCGGTCTGCATCAACACGAGCCTTAGCTCGATCCTGCTTTCGCGCATCAAAGAGTTTGCGCTCATCCGCGCAATCGGCGCGAGCAAACAAAATTTGCTCCACCTAATCCTGAGCGAAATTTTAACAGTCTGCGTCGCAGGCTCGCTAGTGGGGGTATTCGTGGGATACCTGCTCGCGATCTTGCTGGGGCATCTGATATTTTCAAGCAGCGTGGATTTCAGGCTGATTAGCCTCTTTGCGGCGGTTGCGCTGAGCCTGATTTTTGCGCTCGCGGCAAGCTACTATCCGATCAAAAAGGCGCTGAATCCGAATTTAGCGAATCTATTAAGGGAATGACATGGAAATTTTAAAATTTGAAGGCATCTGCAAATACTTCGGCGAGGTCAAGGCGCTCGACAATATCAGCTTCGACGTTTTAAGCGGCGAGTGGGTCAGCATAATGGGTCCAAGCGGCAGCGGCAAGAGCACACTCGTAAATATCCTAAGCCTGATGGACACCCCCACCGCGGGCAGATATATCCTAGGCGGAGCCGACGCGAGTGCGCTAAACGACGAGCAAATTTTAGAATTTCGCCGCAAAAAGATCGGCCTCGTGTTTCAGCAGTTTCACCTAATCCCCTACCTAACGGCCGTCGAAAACGTCATGTTAAATCAATACTACCACAGCTGCGTGGACGAGGACAGCGCCAAGGCAGCACTTGAGAAAGTAGGGCTCGGACACCGCATCACGCACCGCCCTAGCGAGCTTAGCGGCGGCGAGCAGCAGCGCGTCTGCATCGCGCGCGCACTCATCAATGATCCCGACATCATCATCGCGGATGAACCTACGGGCAACCTCGATGAGGCCAACGAGCGCGTGGTTTTGCAGCTCTTTCAAACGCTTCGCAGCGAGGGCAAGACGCTGCTTTTGGTCACGCACAACGAAGAGCTCGGTAAATTCGCCGACAAAGTGGTACGCCTAAGACACGGCAAGCTCGATCGAATAGAACTTTTGGATCAAAGCACGATGAAGCATAATCTCGGCTCGCAGGATAAAATTTCAGATTGCTATTTAAGCCAAAGCGCTTCGCAAAGCTCTAGCGGCGAAGATCGGGGCGCTAAAAATTTAAGCGGCGAAAATCAAGGTACTAAAAATTCGGACGCGCAGAATTCCGGTGCGTAAAATTTAGCTCACATGATGAAAAATAAAGCTGCGTTAAAATTTAAAAATTTCACCGCCTGCGCGCACTCTTCTTGGATCCGCACAAAGCTCGCGCGAGCAGGCGCGGCTCTTGGCTGCGCGCGTCCCGCCGAAGCTATTTGCCTCGAAAGATCAAGCGCCGATGCGAAGCCGAGCGGAGTGGGTAAAAATTTTAAAAGTCTAAATTTTAAAAGCCGAAACACTACGGGCGCAGATTTCGACGCGGATCGCGACATACGCCTCAGCGCGTATCGAGACATAAATTTCAACGCATACCACGATATAAATTCCGGCAGAGATCGCGCCGCAAATTTTAAAATTTCAAACGCAAATTTAAAGGCCGATTTAGCGCGCCCGAAGGCGAGTTTTAGATGATAAAATTTTTAAATTTAAAAGTTGCCGCCGCCGTGTTCGCGCTGCTGCTCGCAGGCTGCGACGGATGGAAGCACCATCTAAGCAGCGACGGCACCTCGCTAGCCTCCAAGTTCGACCCCTCCGAGCGCACGCTAAAGATCGAGGGCAACGATAAACCGTTCGTGCTGTTTTTCTATACCAGCGGCTGCGGCGCGTGCAAAGCCCAAGTACCCGCGCTAAACGAGCTGCAAGCTAGCGGCGATGCGCTGATTATCGGCATTCTAGGCGATGGTAAAGGTTTGGAAGCCGACGCCGCGGTCGCTCGCGAAAAGGGGATAAAATTCCCAAGCGTCAGCGGCGCAAACTCCGTAAAATACTTTGAAACCATCGTAGGCGGCATTTTCGGCACCCCTACGTCGGTGATCTACGATAAAAACGGCAAAGCGGTCAAAAAACTCATCGGCCTCTACCCCAAATCCGCCTTCGAAACGCAGCTCAAGCTTATAAATTAACGAGCAGAATTTGATGCAGCTAGCTTTTGCGGCGGCGGATTGCAAATACCCACTAAAATTAACACTTCGAGTTTAAAATTTCTTTCAACTTGCAGATGCCTTTGCATTTAAATTTCAAAATTTAGGCGCGCAGCGGATTTAAGTATTCGCCGAGTTTTGCTAAAATTAGCTTTGTCATTAAGCTGCTTAAAGGACTAAAAGCGGCAATATTAAAACAGAAAGGATACTTCAATGAGTAAGAAATCCCTTGCCTTAGGCGCTGTCGCGATACTTTGCGGCGCGCTAAGCCTAAATGCCGAGGCCGCGGCGCAGAGCGCGCAAATAGATCTGAAATTTAACGCCGCAAATTTTACGCAAGAAAGCGTGATCGTAGGCGGCAAAAAGATAAAATTTCGCGCCTACAAAAACATAATCTACGTCGCAAAACCCGTAAGCGCGCGCTATCAGAGCATGAATATCTTCATCCCGCAGCAGTATTTTGAGGGGCGCAAGAGCGGTAAATTTGACGCCGCGAGCGCGCCGATATTTTTGCCAAACGGCGTGGGCGGCTACATGCCGGGCGAAGCGGGCGAGGTCAAAATAGACGAAAGCGGCAAACCAAACGCGATCGCTACGGCGCTTTCGCGCGGTTACGTCGTAGCCGCTCCCGCAGCGCGCGGACGCACGTTAAAGGACGCAAACGGCGATTATATCGGCAAGGCGCCCGCGGCGATCGTAGATCTAAAAGCAGCCGTGCGGTATCTGAAATTTAACGATGCGGCGATGCCGGGGGATGCGAACAAGATCATCTCAAACGGCACGAGCGCAGGCGGAGCGCTCTCGGCGCTTTTAGGAGCGAGCGGGGACGAGACCGCGTACGAGCCGTATCTGCAAGAGCTGGGCGCTGCGAAGGCGAGCGATAAAATTTACGCGGCGTCGCTATACTGCCCGATCACAAATCTAAAGCACGCGGACGCGGCGTATGAGTGGATGTTCGGCGCGCAGAGCGAATATGAAAAGATGGATTTTAGCGGGCTTGATGCAGCGGGATTTAACGAGCGCGGCGAAAATTCTAGCGGCACTGAAAAAAATTCTAAAAAAAGGCGCGGATCAAAGCGCCGCAAAGCCCGCGCGCAAGATGCTAAGCGGGAAGCTAAGCGCGGCGCAGATTAAAATTTCAGACGAGCTAAAGGCGCAATTCCCAGCCTATCTGAACTCGCTAAACTTAAAGGACGGGGGCGGCCGCCCGCTAAGCCTGGATAAAAACGGCGACGGCAGCTTCAAAGATTACATAAACGGACTCATATCGGCTTCGTTTGCTGATTTTGCGGCGAAAAATCCGCGCGCGAAGGCGCCCCTATACCTCGCTGCAAAGATCAAGGACGACGCATCGCAATCGCATATGCTCTTTTGGGGCTACGCGACCTCTGAACCGCGTGCCAAGACCCCGCCCGCATTCGACGGCTTCGCGCTTGAAAATCCCGAAAACGAGCTGTTTGGCGGCGCCAAATTTAACGCAGCGCATTTTACGGATTTTGGCGCGATGAATGACCCCGCCAAAGGGGTGCTAATCGCAGATGCGCGGATCGTGGAGATGATGGATGCGATGAGCTTCGTACGCAACGAAAACGGCGCGAAGCATTACCGCATCCGACACGGCGCGAGCGATCGCGATACCGCGCTTGCGATCCCTGCTATTTTGGCGCTTAGCTTGCAAAACGCAGGTAAGAACGTCGATTTTGCGGTGCCTTGGGGACAAGGACACGCCGGCGATTACGATCTTGAGGAGCTTTTTAACTGGATCGACAAAGTAGTCGCGCAGTAAATTTAACGGGCGAAATTTTACTTTGGATTTAGAATTTTGCCCGTAGCTCTGCCGTAAAATTTTATCGCCCAAACACTCTCTAGCGGATACGCCGCGCGGCGTAAAATTCCGCTGCAAAATTCTATCGCGTAAAAATTTTAGCGCCGCCGCAAAGCGCGCAACGGCTTGAAATTTTGCGGCCAGCATTCAAAAAAATTTCATAGAATTTTATCGCGGCAAAACGGCGCGAATTAAAATTTTAGCGGCTGCGATGATTTATGGCGTGGAGTTTTAGCGCGATCTACGCCAAAACTTCGGCACAATCAAATTCTGCGGGCTAAATTTTAAATTTAAAAGCCGAAGTATGCAATAAAATTTCGCGGCGTTTATACTATCCGATCACAGCTCTTTGGGCGCGCAGTATCGCGTAATGGGCGCACATTCGGCGCGCGGACGATAAAATCCACAAAAATGAACGCAGAAAACCCAAACAAGCGCGGCAAGCAGGCTAAATTTAAAGGCGTGCATTCGCGATTTTCTGCGGATCCAAACCCGCTCTTGCTATCCATTCGGCCTGCTTCAATAATCCACTGGCACTCAAAAAGCGCCGTTTGGGGTCTGTATCTTTGCGACGTGTATAAATTTCATAATTTAACGGCGCTTTTAAGCACCGCTTAGCCCTATTAAAGACCAACGCACGCCGCGGCAGCATCGTTTCCTAAAACCGAGTGTGCTAGCATCTTTGCGGCGGCAGCGCAACTCGGCGCTAAATTTAACTCTAGCTCTCCTTGCGCCGCCTCTCTAGCTAGACGTGCGGCAGCACCGTTTGCTACAACGTCTAAACTCAAGCCCTTCCCTCGCCGCGCCACAAAAGAGCCTTTAAAATTTTAACGCCCTAGCCTTTCGCGATCTCATAAAAACCGTCTCTGAAAACGACCTTACCCGCATCCACAAGACGCTTTAAAAGCTGCGCGCTTGCTTCGT
>NZ_CALLWC010000028.1 GCF_938015785.1 uncultured Campylobacter sp.
TTTTTACATAATATGTAAAATATATATTGACATTTTATATAAAATAAGCTATGATTCTAAAAAATTAAAGAGGCGACAATGGTAAAAAGACAGCTGCTAAGAGAGCGATTAAAAGAGATAGATTTGCGATTGGTGGATTTAGCGGAGCTTTTAAAAATTTCCCGCCCTACGGCTTATAAATTTATAGAGCTATACGAAATCGGACAAAGAGATAAATTTGACTCTAAAATTTTGAGATTTTTTGACTATGTATGCCAAAATGACATTAATAAAATGGATGCCATATCGTTTATATTAAACAATATATCGATGCCAGAAAATCAAAGCAACGAAGATAAAAAACAACAAATCACAAATTTACTAAAAAAGGACAACGAAGTGAAGGTAAATTTCATAGAAAAGTTAACTCAAGTCGATATTTTCGATCCCATTTTAAGTTATTTACTCGAATGTGAAAAAATAATAACATCAAATAATAGGTCTCGAAAAAAAGAGCTAAGCGATGATAATGATAAAAAACTGGAAGCATTAAAGCAATTTTATAATGCGCTCGGATTTAAGCTAAATATCAAAGGAGAAAAAAATGCGTAAAATCAGTATCTCAAACTATAGAAATATAGGAATAGATGCGCCTGCGGAGCTAAAAATACCGCAAGATGGTGGGCTAATAGTCCTTTTAGGCGAAAATAACGTCGGTAAAAGCAATGTGCTTTCTGCCATATATGCTTTACAAAGCAGAGCTATAAATAAAGGTGATGAGCCAAATTTCTTTGACACTGCAGGGAAGGCAAGTATCGAATATGTGCAAATATCCAAAGAATGCACTGGTGTTATAATGGAAAATTTTGATAATACAAAAGAATTAAAAGATCATCGGGAAAATGAATCAAAAATATACAAGAAGCCAAATAAAGATAATATCTATAGATTTATCGTAACTTCTTGCGAAGATAAGGATGTTTCCGATATATATTATGAATCAATAAACCCCTATGACAATAGAAAAAGAAAAATTCCATCCGACCTTATAGCTATGGATAAAACTAAAAAAGATGATGGAAAAATGCCAAATATATTTTTTTATCAAGAAAAGGAAATTAAAAATTTAGACTTGCAAACAAAGCCCAGCAGCATAGCAAATAGTCATTTTTTTCAAGCACTATTTAAGGCCACCAATGTAGAAATAGCCAGAGTACAAACCTCCTATGAAAAATCTAGAGAAAAAGGAACCTCTAGTTTTTATAAAAGAGCTGAAAAAGATATAAACGAACGTATAAAAAATGCCTTAAATAAAAGATTTAATGAGGTATATTATAAAACCGTAAATAATGAAATTTATGAATTTGAAGTGATATTTGAAGCTGAAAGTATTTCATTGGGTATAACCAAAAACGGTGAACCTATAAGCCTAAGTGAGCAAAGTATTGGCTTCAAAAAATTTTTCAACTTATTTTTTAATTTTTTACACCAAGACAACGTAAGAAATGGCGATATAGTGTTAATAGATGAGGTAGAAAATCACCTAAGCATACCAGCCCAAAAAGATATTCGTCAATTTTTAAAAGAATTTGGACAAAAACACGGTATAACCTTTATCGTTTCTACTCACTCAAATCATATTTTAGATATTCGCCATCTTGACGAGATAAAGATAGTAAAATCCGATAACAAAGGCTCCACGATCATAAATGATTTTTCTATCATACCAGATCAAGAAGCTGACACCTTAGCTGAAATAAAAAGAAGTCTCGGCACAGGATATCTTAGTCTGGTGGGATATAATGATAAGCTTATATTTGTCGAGGGAATAACAGACTATAACTACCTAACGGCTATGAATTTTTTGTACGAAAAAGAGCGAAACAGCGAGGAGAAGTTACTGTTTTTACCGATAAGCGGACTTGGTAAGGTGGATAATAAAACTAAAAATAGTAGAAATACAGTTGCTACGCCTACTCAAGAAAAAATAGCAAATGAACTAAAAACGCTAGCCAGAACGGCAAAAGACGGCAGAGCGCTACTTTTAGTAGATGGCGACAAGGCGGGGCAAGCTATGATACAGTTAAATGACGATAAATTTATAGTAATACCGATCAATGAACAATTTAAAGAAAAATATCCAAATTTTAAAGAAATAGAAGATTTTTTTAGTGCCGAGCTAAGAAATGAATTTGAAATGAATGCAAAATCAAGCGATATGTCAAGCAAATTTAAAAATGAAGTCGAGCAAGGCAAAATCAAAATAGACGAAGAAACCAAAGACAAGTTCTTTGAGCTGTTCAACTACCTGTCAACATTTTAGCCACTAAAAGCCAAGATCTCTTTTTTTGTCTTAGCTTTTCCTTTTTTTCACTCAAACACCCTATAATGCGCCTCGTCGGCAAACTCCAACATCTCCTTGTCACCTCTGCTATCGCCGTAGGCGATCACACGTCAAAACTCGCGATATCGTAGAACTTACATATGTAGCGAATAAAATTTCATATTGTACTACACACAAGTGTGTGTCATATAGTGTCTCGTCTCGCCCCACGTTAAATTTGCATATCGCGCTTTACGGCTCAAACGAGCAGTCTTTTAGGTTTCCGCCCGCCAAGCCCTTTTTAAACCACTCTTTGCGCTGTGCGGAGGTGCCGTGCGTGAAGGAATCGGGCACGACGCGACCGCTAAATTTGCGCTGCAACGTATCGTCGCCGATCGCACTGGCAGCATTTAGCGCCTCGTCGATGTCGCCCGCCTCCAGCACGCGCCCAGCTTTTGCGAGATAATGCGCCCAGACCCCCGCGTAGCAGTCCGCTTGCAGCTCGACTTTGACCTGAAGCGCGTTTTGCTCGGCTTCGCTGCGAGCGCGCCTTTTTAGAGCGGCGACCTGTTCCAGCGTGCCGATTAAATTTTGAACGTGATGCCCTACTTCGTGCGCGATGACGTAGGCCTGCGCGAAGTCGCCGCCCGCTTTGTATTTGTTCGCAAGCTCATCAAAAAAACCGAGATCCAGATAAATTTTATGGTCCCTCGGGCAATAAAAAGGTCCCGTCTGCGCGCTCGCAAAGCCGCAGCCGCTTGCGATTTGATCGCGAAAGAGCCGCAAGCCTGGCTCCTCGTAGCGCGCGCCCGCACTTTTAAATATCTCGCCCCAAACGTCCTCGGTTTGGGCTAGCACCGCCGAGACGAAGGCGAGCTTTTCTTGCTCCTGCGGGCTATCGGTCGGCTCTCTCTGCGTGCTAGCGCCTCCGTCTAAAAGCGCCAAAGGGTTGTAGCCCATAAAATACGCCACCGCGCTGATTACGAGCACTATGCGCCCGATCTTTGAGCCGAGCAAAAACCTGATGATCGGGATCAGCATCCCAAGCGAGCCGGAGCTCGTGCGCATGCTGCTTGCGCGGTCATCCTCCACGTTTGAACTTCGTCTGCCGTCTTGCCATTTCATGTTTTTCCTTTAAAATTTTTGAGCCATTATACTAAAATTTTAAAAAGGGCGCCGCCTTGCTTCTACAAAAGCGATGCGCGCGTAGCGAAATAAATCTGAAATTTTGCTTATTTTAAATTTCTTTTAAGCTGTTTAAAATTTTAAATTCTATATAATCGCCCTTTTTAAATTTAAAAGAAAGGAGAATTTGTGGCAAAAGACGACGTCATAGAGATCGACGGCAACGTCATAGAAGCGCTGCCGAACGCGACTTTTAAGGTCGAGCTCGATAACAAACACGTGATTTTATGTCATATCGCCGGCAAGATGCGGATGCACTACATCAAGATAATGCCGGGCGATCGCGTAAAAGTCGAGCTGACTCCTTACAGCCTCGACAAAGGCAGGATCACCTACCGCTATAAGTAAGGATAAAGTTAAATTTAGATATACTCGCGATTTTGCGACTAAACTGTAGGAAGAAGTGTTTTCAAAATCCCCACTATTTTGAAAACAGTTGGTTTGATACTTTCGCCTTTGAAATTTCATTAAACCTAGGTGCAGTTTGCATTTAAAGTGGAGAAAATTTTAGGAGAGTGGAATGAAAGTTCGTCCATCCGTTAAGAAAATGTGCGACAAATGCAAAATTGTCAAGCGCAAAGGTGTTGTTCACGTTATTTGTGAAAATCCAAAACATAAACAAAGACAAGGATAAGTTATGGCTCGTATCGCAGGTGTAGATCTACCAAAGAAAAAAAGGATTGAATACGGACTAACTTATATCTACGGTATAGGTTTATTTACGTCGAGAAAAATTCTCGATGCGGCAGGAATTTCTTACGATAAAAGAGTCGCCGATCTGAGCGAAGATGAAGCCGCCGCTATCAGAAAAGAGATCCAAGAGCACTATATGGTCGAAGGCGACCTTCGCAAACAAGTGGCTATGGATATCAAAGCGCTTATGGACTTGGGCTGCTATCGCGGCTTAAGACACAGAAAGGGCCTTCCTGTTCGCGGTCAAAAAACAAAAACGAACGCCAGAACCAGAAAAGGCAAACGCAAAACCGTCGGCGCGGCAGCTAAATAAGGATTGAGATATGGCACAAAAAAAAGTAGTTAAGAAAAAAACCGTCAGAAAAAATATCGCCAAAGGCATAGTTTACATCTCCGCTACGTTTAACAACACTATGATTACCGTAACGGACGAGATGGGCAACGCGATCGCGTGGAGCAGTGCGGGCGCTTTAAATTTTAAAGGCAGCAAAAAATCCACCCCTTATGCGGCGCAGCAAGCCGTCGAGGACGCGCTAAACAAAGCCAAAGAGCACGGCATCAAAGAGGTAGGCGTCAAGGTTCAGGGTCCGGGAAGCGGACGCGAGACCGCCGTTAAAAGCGTAGGCAGCGTAGAAGGGATCAAAGTTACATATTTCAAAGACATCACTCCTCTTGCGCACAACGGTTGCAGACCGCCTAAACGACGTCGCGTGTAATTATAAAAGGAGAAATTTATGGCTAGATATATAGGACCGGTTGAAAAATTAGAAAGAAGGCTCGGCGTCGATCTATTTATGAAAGGCGAGAGAAGGCTTGCGGGCAAGAGCGCGCTTTTAAAACGCCCTTACGCTCCGGGTCAGCACGGACAAAGACGCGCTAAACTAAGCGAATACGGCTCACAGCTTCGCGAGAAACAAAAGGCTAAATTTATGTACGGCGTAAGCGAGAAGCAGTTCCGCAGACTATTTGCCGAAGCGGCTCGTAGAGAGGGTAACACCGGAGCGATCTTGGTTCAGCTTTTAGAGCAGAGGCTAGATAACGTCGTTTACCGCATGGGCTTTGCTACGACTAGACGCTTTGCGCGCCAGCTCGTTACGCACGGACACATTTTAGTGGACGGCAAGCGCGTCGATATCCCTTCATACAGCGTCCGCGCAGGACAAAAGATCGAAGTAATCGAAAAGAGCAAAAATAACCCGCAAATTTCAAGAGCGCTGGATCTTACTGCACAGACCGGCATCGTAGCGTGGGTAGACGTAGAAAAAGAGAAAAGATACGGAATTTTTTCTAGAGTTCCGGAGAGAGAAGAAGTTGTTATTCCTGTAGAGGAAAGATTTATCGTAGAGCTTTACTCGAAATAGTAGGTGCTAATATGAGAAAAATCACAACATCAGCTCATATGCCAACTGAAATAAAGGTTGAGAATGTCAGCGAAAATGTTGCTAAAATCATAGCATATCCCTTTGAAACGGGATATGCCGTCACTCTAGCTCATCCTTTACGAAGGCTACTTTATACGAGCACGGTCGGCTTTGCGCCGACTGCGGTTAAAATCGAAGGCGTAAGCCACGAATTCGACAGCATGCGCGGCATGCTTGAGGATATGGCGGCTTTTATCATAAATTTAAAGGGCTTAAGGTTTAAAATCAAGGGCGATTCCCTACGCGAGGTCGTAGAATACAGCTTTAAAGGACCTAAAGAAATTTACGGCAGCGACCTAAATAACGACGCCGTAGAGATCGTAAATCCAAGTGCTTATCTGGCTACGATAAACGAGGATGCCGATCTTAAATTTACGCTCATCATCGAAAAGGGCATCGGCTACGTCCCAAGCGAAGAGATCAGAGAAAATTTAGACTCTGATTTTATCGCGCTGGATGCGTTTTTTACCCCGGTAACCAAGGCCGTTTACGATATCGAAAACGTATTCGTAGAGGATAATCCCGACTACGAAAAGGTGGTCTTTACGATCACTACCGACGGCCAGATCAGCGCGATAGATGCGTTTAAAAATGCGCTTGAAGCGATGTATCAGCAGCTGGCGGTTTTCAAAGGCATCGTAAACATCAGCGCAGCAGATACTTTCGGTAGAGCGATCCCTGCAAATTCCGAGTTTGCAAAGCTTTTTGAGAGCGTTAGCAATCTAAGCTTAAGCGCACGAAGCTTCAACTGCCTAGATCGCGCCGATATTAGATTTATCGGCGAGCTAGCGATTATGGAGGAGAGTGAGCTTAAAGATCTTAAAAATTTAGGCAAAAAATCGCTTGAGGAGATCAAGGCCGTTATGGAGGAGATCGGTTATCCTATCGGCAACCAAGAGCTCGGCGATAAAAAAGAGCAGCTAAAACGCAAGCTTGATGAGCTGAAGGCTCAAAGACAAAAGAATGAAGGACAATAAATGAGACATAATCACGGATATAGGAAGCTAGGGCGTACTTCGTCTCACCGTGCCGCCCTGCTTAAAAATTTAACCATCGCTTTAGTTACTAGCGGCAAGATCGAAACCACGCTTCCTAAGGCAAAAGAGCTAAGAAGCTACGCAGAGAAGCTGATCACTCGCGCGCGCAAGGGCGACAGCGAGGCGCATAGATTTGTTTTCGCGGCGCTTCAGGATAAGGCTGCGACAAATAAGCTGGTCACCGAGATTGCCCCAAAATACGCAGGCGTAAACGGCGGCTACACTCGCATCATCAAAACCAGCCTTCGCAAGGGCGACGCCGCAGAGATGGCTTATATCGAGCTAATCAGCAAATAAAATTTCGGGATCACTCCCGAAATTTCTTCTATGAAATTTAAAATTTTACTTCCGCTTATTATCGTAGCTACGGGCTTGGCATGGGCATTGAACAATTATCTTAGCTATAAAAATATCGAAACGATCAACTCCGAAATTCCGCTAAAGCAAGCATTGGACGGCGAGCAAATTTCTAAAATCCGCGTCTATAAATCCAAACGAATTCTTGAAATTTTAACCTCAAAAGGCATCGCGAAAAGCTACAAAATCGCCCTTGGACGCGAGCCCGAAGGGCATAAAGAAGTTCAAGGCGACGGCAAAACCCCGGAAGGCAACTACACTATAAACGGCAAAAATCCAAACTCGGCGTATCATTTAAATTTAGGCATCTCCTATCCGAACAAAGCCGACGTAGCGCACGCAAAATCCCTCGGCAAGAGCGCAGGCGGCGATATCAAAATCCACGGGCTACCGAATAAATTCAGCTACCTAGGGCAGAGTATCGCAGCGTTCGGCGACTGGACGGAGGGCTGCATAGCGCTCGTCAATGACGATATGGACGAGCTTTTCGAGCACGTAAAAATCGGCACGCCGATAGAAATTTTACCGTGATTGCACGCGCGATAGCCGCGGCGCTTGGAATTTATGCGCAATTCCTCTTTTCATCGGCATTTAACCCATGTAGAATATCGCTGTTTCAAACATACGCCGCTCGGATCTTTTCTTTACCTAGCTGTAATGAAAACCGCTATACTGGAATCCGAGCTTTTTTATGACACTTTCAGTGCGAGTGCCGAGCGACATACGAAACCGCCGCGCCAAATTTCAGGTCCGCACCACTAAATTCTTATTTCGGCTTAGCATCGACGTAAAGATCGCAACCGAGCATTAAGCCCACATTCTCCAATATCGCTAAAATTTATCCTGCATCATAGTTTAACCCAAAGGCGTCTTAGTCCGTTTTGTTAGAATTTAAAACACAAAAAGTGCGTGTAAATTTTATTTATAGTCCGCATAAAAAGCTTTGCAAAACCTAAAAATTTTATGAAATTTCATCTGTTCTCAATACGTGGCATCCACCTTAGTAATTTAAATCGCTGAATCCTAGACCACAATCGCAGCGATGTATTCGACTCCCATCTTGCTTGCAAAGTGCTCTTCATCGTGCCTGTGACTGCCCCGCTCTAGCCGTCTAAATTTAATTCCGACAGACCGAAGCCGTATTTTAAAATTCCGTCGTGCCCGATAGGCCTGATATAATTTTCATCTAAATTTCGCTCCGCGATAAGCCTTTTTTTATCGCTTTTGGATATAATGCGCCAAAACTAAAATAAGGAATTTTAATGATACCATTTACAGACGAAGAGCTTCTGGCCCCGGTACAAGATAGCTTGGAGTTAATCCGACCGATGCTGCAAAACGACGGCGGCGATATGAAGCTTTTAGGCATAAAAAACGGCGTCGTCTATGTCCGCCTTACCGGGCATTGCCACGGCTGCGCCGCAAGTGCGCAGACCCTAAAATACGGCGTCGAGCGCCATCTTCGCATGGATATTCACCCCGAGCTTAGCGTCGTAAACATCCCCGAAGGCGAAGAGTTTGAATTATAAAAAGCTGGGGCTAAAAGCCTTTTCGCGCGGAGAATTTGAGCTTGCGAAGCTGTATTTTTCACTCGCCTACGAAAAAAGCGGCGAGGAGGAAATTCTATTTTTGCTTGAGCTTTGCCAGACCGCGCTGGCAGACCGCGAAGAAGCGCTTATGCTCTTTGATTTTTATAACCTTAGCCCCAAAACTCAAACCGCGGAGCTTTTTAAAATTTTAAATTCCATCAACGAAAAAATCGCGAACGAAGCAGCCTCAGAACCCGGCGCCGAGGATGAGATCGCCGTTATCGCCTATGCCGATTTTATGCGAGCGGTAGGTCAAAAGGGCTTTAAAGACGCCTTCGAATCGATCATTTTTTCCTCCAAAATCGCTATTTCGGACAAAAGCGAGATGATAGAATTTTTAGAAAATTTGATAGAAAACGGCTACTACGAAATGGGGCTTAATTACGTCGAGAGCTCGGCTGCTGCGTACGCAGGCGATGAGCGCTTCGAAGCGTTGATACAAAAAATCAAAAATCATGAAAATACGACTCGAAAATAGCTTTATCACCGACAACTCCGCCGAGTGCGAGGCGGGCTGCTTTTTTATGCACACGAGCGCGAACGCTAAATTCCAAGCCGAAGCGGCGCAAAAAGGCGCGCAGATCATCTCTATCGCGCAAGCAAAGGAACTTTTAAATATTAATCCGCGTATCAAAATCGTTGGCATCACGGGCACCAACGGCAAGACCACGACCGCCGCGGCGATCTATTCGACGCTGCTGGATCTGGGCTTTAGCTGCGGTTTAAGCGGCACGCGCGGTGCCTTCATAAACGAGCGCAGAATCGACGAGAAAGGGCTTACGACGAGCTCGGTTTTTAAGACGATGAGCTATCTTTACGAAGCCAGCAAGCAGGGTTGCGAGTACTTCGTCATGGAGGTTAGCTCACACGCAATTGCGCAAAACCGCATAGAAGGGTTAAATTTTGCGCTTAAAATTTTTACGAATTTAAGCCAAGATCATCTCGATTATCACGGCAGCATGCAAGAATACGCGGCAGTCAAGAGCTCGTTTTTCGCCGACGACGCGCCAAAGCTCATAAACGCCGACGATGGGCACATTAAATTTAACCCCGCAAACGCCCTTACCTACGGCATCAAAAACGCCGCGAGCTTCAGCGTGAGCGGATACGGGCTAAAGGGCGGTATCGACGCGCTCGTGCACACTCCAAACGGCGATAATGCGCAGCTGCAAAGCGATCTCATCGGCGAGTTTAATCTCTACAACCTTACTGCGGCGTTTGCGGCGGTTAAAATTCTAACTAAGCTGCCGAACGAGGAGATCGCAAAAGCTCTGACAAACTTCGGCGGCGTCGAGGGTCGCGTGCAGATCGTAAATAAAAATCCGCTTGTAATCGTCGATTTCGCTCATACCCCAGACGGCATCGAAAAGGTGCTAAACGCGCTGCGTGCAAGCGGCGAGATCATCGCGGTTTTCGGCGCGGGAGGCGATCGCGACCACGGTAAGCGTCCGAAAATGGGCGCTATCGCCGAGCACTTTGCTAAAATCTGCATCGTTACGAGCGATAACCCGCGCAGCGAGGATCCCGACGAAATAATCGAGCAAATTTGCACCGGTATGCGCCGAAAAGATAAAATTTTAAAGATCGCAGATCGCAAAGAGGCTATCGCGCGCGCGCTAGATCTTGCCAAAAACGGCGAGATGATCGCTATTTTGGGCAAAGGCGACGAGACCTACCAAGAGATCAAGGGCATGAAGCATCCTTTCAGCGACAAACAGGTCGTAAGCGAGCTCGTCACGGCGCGAGGTGAGTCAAATTTAGACTAAATTTAAAGGATGGCCAATGAAAATCGAAATTTTATCAAGCAAAATCCACCGTGCGCGCGTGACGGACGCCAACCTCAACTACGTAGGCTCCATTACGATCGGGCCCGAGCTCATCGAGGCTGCGGGGCTTTGCGAATACCAAAAAGTAGAGATCCTAAACGTCAATAACGGCGAGCGCTTCGCTACCTACGTGATCCGCGGTGAGAAAAAGGGCGAGATCTGCCTAAACGGCGCAGCCGCGCGCAAAGTCTGCGTCGGCGACGTCGTCATCATCGTGGCTTACGCACAGATGAGCGCCAAAAAAGCAAGAAGCTTCAAGCCTAAAATCGTGCAGGTAAACGAAAAAAACCAAATAACGGAGTAAAGATGTTTGAAGGAATGGATTTTTCGAAAATGGGGCAGATGCTCGATCAGATGCAGGCCAAGGCTAAGCAGATCGAGGAGGAGAATGCGCGCAAGGAATTTACCGTAAAATCGGGCGCGGGCATGGTCGCCATCAGACTAAACGGCGCGGGCGAGGTGCTTGATTTAAGCATCGACGATAGCCTTTTTAGCGATAAAGAGAGCTTGCAGATCCTGCTAATCTCAGCGATAGGCGACGCGATAAAACTTGTCGAAAACGAAAAGAAAGGCGCCGCAGCGTCCATGCTAGGAGGGCTCGGCGGCCTAGGCAATCTGCTCGGCGATAAGGGCTGAGGCGGTAAATTTAAACAGACCGGTCGGATAAAATTTTAAAATTTTATAGTTTTAAATTTCGCGAAACAGCCGATCAGGGGGTTTAAAATTTACAAGCGACGGTCGCGACGTGTTTCGATCGTTTCGCCTCTGCGCGAACATAAAAAAGATAAAATTTAAACGACGCACAAGGGTAGCCAGATACCTAAAACGGGTAACGCAAAGTGCGAACGCGACAAGCGAAATGAGCGTAAAAACTGATAAGTACAAACAAAGAAAAGCAGCCGAACGAGCGCGTAAAAAGCAGCTCTAAAGCCCAACCATGCGATAGGAATTTGATGGATATTTTAGAAAAATTTAAAGACTACTTGAAACAAAATGAGCTGAAGGCGCCGAGCTTTCATCCGTACTTCGAGGAGGCGCTCAATTACATGCTGCAAGCGGGCGGCAAGCACTTTCGCGCGCAGCTGCTGCTAGGCGTCGTCTCGGCGGTGGATGAGCGGCGCTTTGAGGGCGCGCTGGCGATCGCGATGGCGCTTGAGATGATCCACACCTACTCGCTTATCCACGACGATCTGCCCGCGATGGACGATGCAGATCTGCGCCGCGGGCGGCCGAGCCTGCATAAAAAATACGACGAGGTCACGGCGATTTTAGTGGGCGACGCGCTAAATACAGACGCATTTTTGATCGCCGCGAGCGCAAATTTAAGCGATGAGATCAAGATAAAATGCATTAAAACTCTAGCGCGAAACGCAGGCAGCAGCGGCATGGTACTGGGTCAGGCGATCGATTGCCGTTTTGAAAACAGCCCGCTAAAGCAAAGCGAGCTTGAGTTTTTGCATCTACATAAAACTGGCGCGCTCATCGCCGCGGCGTTTGAGCTAGGCGCCATAATCGGCGGGCTAAATGACGAGCTCGCGCATGAGCTTTATAAGATCGGCCTGAAATTAGGGCTTATGTTTCAGATCGAGGATGATATCATTGACGCCACAGGCGACGAAGCAAGCGCAGGCAAGCCCGTAGGAGCGGACGGCGCGAAAAATTCCTTCGTAAATTTACTCGGACTTGCGGGCGCTAGAAGCTACAAGCAGCGCCTAATAGACGAGGTAAGCGGCGCGATGAGCGGCTATGATGCGAGCCTGCGCAATTTGGTTTTAAATTTGATAGAAAAATACCTGAAAGGATGAAAAATGTCGAGCGAGCAGCTAAGTAAAATTTCAAATACGATCAAATTTCTAAGCGCGGATATGATCCAAAGCGCCAACTCAGGCCATCCCGGCACGCCGATGGGGCTAAGCGACGTAATGAGCGTCTTTATGAGCAAGGTCCGCCACAACCCCAAAAATCCCGCGTGGCTAAACCGCGACCGCGTCGTATTCTCAGGCGGGCACGCAAGCGCGCTCGTGTATAGCTACCTCTATCTTAGCGGATATGATTTGAGTATGGACGATCTGAAAAGCTTCAGGCGCCTACACTCCAAAACCCCGGGCCACCCGGAGATCACTACTCCGGGCGTCGAGATCGCTACCGGACCGCTCGGTCAGGGCGTCGCAAACGCGGTCGGATTTGCGATGGCCGCGAAATACGCCGCGCATCTACTAAACGAGGAAGGTAACGAGATCATCGATCACCGCGTCTATTGCTTCTGCGGCGACGGCGATCTACAGGAGGGCATCAGCTACGAAGCGTGCGCGCTTGCGGGCAGACATAACCTCGATAATCTCACGATAATTTATGATTCTAATGGCATTACGATCGACGGTAGCACCGATATCTCGTGGTTTGAGGATGTGAAGGTGCGATTTGAAGCGCAGGGCTTTGAGGTCGCGCGCATCGACGGGCATAATTTCGATCAGATAGAATTCGTCCTTGACGAGGTCAAAAACAAAACCAAGCCCTACCTCATCATCGCAAACACCACGATCGGCAAGGGGGCGCTAGAGCTTGAGGGCACAGCCAAGACGCACGGCGCGCCGCTTGGAGAGGAGCTGCTTGCGCGCGCTAAGCAAAGCCTGGGCTTTGATCCCGCCCAAAGCTTCGTCGTAAGCGAGGACGTGCTTTTTGCGACGCGCGCTGCGGTCGAGAGGGGCGATTTAGAGGAGCGGCTTTGGAAGGAGAAGCTTGCGAAGCTAAGCGATGAAAAAAGAGCGCTTTTAAACGAGCTTTTAAATCCCGATTTTAGCAAGATAGAATTCCCCGATTTTAACGGGCTTAAGGTCGCCACGCGCGATAGCAACGGCAAAATTTTAAACGCTATCGCAAACGCGGTGCCCGGCTTTTTGGGCGGAAGCGCCGATTTGGCGGCATCGAATAAGACCGAGCTAAAAGGCGGCGGCGACTTTCCGTGCGGCAAAAATTTACACTTCGGCATCCGCGAGCACGCGATGGCGGCGATCGGCAACGCCTTCGCGAGATACGGGCTTTTCATTCCGTTCAGCGCGACGTTTTTTATCTTCAGCGATTATCTCAAGACGGGCTCGCGGCTCGCGGCGCTGATGGGCTTGCGCCACTACTTCGTCTTCACGCACGACAGCATCGGCGTGGGCGAGGATGGACCTACGCACGAGCCTATCGAGCAGCTTAGCACCTTCCGCGCGATGCCAGACTTCTACACCTTCCGCCCCGCAGACGGCAACGAAAACGTAAAATGCTGGCGCACGGCGCTTGCTCTGAATGCGCCCGCGGCGTTCGTCTGCTCGCGCCAAGGGCTTGAGCCGCTACCTAAGGCGGTTTTGGGCGACGTGCAAAACGGCGCGTATCTGCTAAGGCAAAGCAAAGAGGCGCAAATCACGCTCATCGGAAGCGGCAGCGAGGTCTCGCTCTGCCTAAAAGCGGCGGCGATCCTGCAAGAGCAAGGCATCGGCGCAAACGTCGTAAGCGCGCCGTGCTTCGAGCTTTTGTGCGAGCAGGACGCTGATTATCTGGCGCAAATCCTAGAGCCGCAAACTAAAATTTTAGCCGTCGAAGCCGCAAGTGCGCTTGAGTGGTATAAATTTGCAGACGCGGTACACGGCATGCAAAGCTTCGGCGAGAGCGGCAACGCGAGCGAGCTATTTAAGCTTTTCGGCTTCACCGACGTCGCGATCGCAAAAGAAGCAAGGGGGCTTTTAGAGCAGTAGCGAAAAGGGTAAAATTTGAGCGAAAAAATCAAAATTTCGTATTTAGACGGATTTAAAATTTATGGGTTAAAAGCCCGCACGAAAAATGCGGACGAGCTAGGCGGGAGCGGTAAAATTCCCGCACTGTGGGTAAAATTTATGAAAGAGTGCTATGACGGGCAGAGCGAGATCTACGGCGTCTATTATGATTACGAAGACGGCAACGACGGGCTTTACGATATATTTATCGGCACCAAAGCGCCCCGCAGCGACGAAACCTTGGAGATCAAAAGCGGCAAATACGCCGTTTTTAGTTTCCCAAATGAGCCGCAAAACGTAGCAAAGTTTTGGAGCAAAATTTGGAGCTTTTTTGAGGCCGGCGAACTAAAAAGAGTGTTTGGAACGGATTTTGAGTTTTACGGCGGAGACGAGATCAAAATTTTCATCTCGGTTTTGTAGGGCGGCGCATGAAATTTATAAACGGCGGGTGATTTTTCGCCGCCGCGACGATATGCTTTTGCGTAAAATTTCATCCATAAAGCGGTAAATTCCGTGCCCAAAACTACGCGCGAAAGCAAATTTTATGCCCAAAGCCGCACCGAGTCGTACCTTAAGCCGTGGTTTAAAACAAAATCTAAATTTGCGCCGTTGAATTCCACCCTTCCGCCCGCAAAATCAGGCGAAATTTCACGCGGAATTTTATTTTTAAATCTGTTATTAAGCCATTTTTAGCTTAAATTACATTTTCATTCGGGTAGATGTCCGAGCGGTCGAAGGAGCGCGCCTCGAAAGCGCGTAAGGCGTCAGCCTTCTGGGGTTCGAATCCCTATCTACCCGCCATTCATTCAAATTTCACCCAACACTCGGGAGCTAGATGAGCAATAAACTCCTTTCGATGAGCCTGCAAGAGCTGTGGCGGCTCTTTCCGATACGTCTAGTGCCGCACGATCCGCGCTGGAGCGAATACTTTAGGCAGGAGCGCGAAATTCTGCGCGGCCTGCTGCAAGATCATGGCGAGATCAAGATCCACCATATCGGCAGCACCGCGGTAAGCGGGATCCGGGCGAAGCCAATTGTAGATATTTTGATCGAGTGCTCGGATATTTCCACCGCCAAGCAGCGCCTGGTAGAGGCTGGCTATCTGCTAATGAGCGAAAGCAAGAGCCGCTGCAGTCTAAATAAGGGCTACACCGAAGCAGGATTTGCCGAGCGCGTTTTTCACGTGCATATGCGAAATTTCGGCGATACAGATGAGATATTTTTTAGAGATTTTTTGCGGGCGAATGCTGATATCGCCGAGCGGTATGAGGCGCTCAAATTAGAGCTTTGTAAGCGTTTCGAGTTCGACCGAGACGCCTATACTGCCGCAAAAAGCGAATTCGTGCTTAAATTTACGCGTATTGCTAAAGAAAACTCGAAATAACCGCATAAATTTATCATCTGCGTAGAGGCTCGCTAGCTAAAAGCGATAAAACGTCCAAATTTTATAAATGAAATGGGTAGATGGTAGCCGCACATTGCAGATTAGTTTTTATAAAATTTTGATCGTGATTTAAATTTATATGGCAGCCGTCCAGCTATCGACAGATAAAATTTTACAAATCCAGCTAGCAGCAAAGTTGCTCATAAAAAATGCGCCCATATAACCGCATCGAACAAAACAGAGACTCGTCTTAGCGCCTCGATACAAGTTTAAATTTAAAAGCCTATGCGCCGTAAATTTTAAATATTCCGCTAAAACATCGGCTCATAAACTCGCTAAATTTAAAGCGGCGGGATTTAAAATTCCTCGCCGCTAGCTAGCCGCGTAAATTCCACGCCGAGCGCTTAAATTTAATGATCGCTCTTCAGTCCAGCGCCGCAAAGCGGGATAATGCTATCTCCTTGCAGATCGCGGCTCTCTTTGTAGCGCAGATATGCCGCGTAGGTAGCCGCGGTCGTGTGCTCGACGTAAAATCCGCCGCGCGCAAGCGCCGCTCTGGCGGGCAGTATGTCGCTCTCACTCGCCAAGATCACCTCGCGCTCGCCCGCGTAGCTAGAGCCAAGAATTTCGCCCGCGCGCATCGGTCTTGCGATCGCGATACCCTCCGCTAGCGTCGGCTGCGGCCTGGTCTCGCGCGCCGCACCTTTAGCGTCAAAAAGCGGGGCGCAACGCTCGCTCTGAACGATGAAAATTTTCGGCAGCGCCTCGATAAAGCCGCCCTCATATAGCTCGCCCAGCGCCGCTTGAGCGCCTAGTAGTAGCGTGCCGTTGCCCACGGGGATGAAGATATTGCGCGGCACCCTGCCCAGCTGCTCGTAGATCTCATAAATGTAGCTCTTCGTGCCCTCGTAAAAGATCGGATTATAAACGTGGTTAGCGTAATAGATCTGCTCCTGCGCTGCCTTTTTGCGGCACGCATCCGCCGTCTCGTCGCGGCTACCGTCAAACACCGTGACGTGCGCGCCGTGGCTTTTGATCATATCGATCTTTTTGGGCGACGTGCCCTTCGGGACGTAAATTTCGCACTCAATGCCCGCGCGAGCGCAATACGCCGCTACGGCATTACCAGCGTTGCCACTGGAGTCTTGCAGCACCTTTTTCACGCCGATATTTTTGGCATGCAGCACCAAAACCGCCGCGCCGCGATCTTTAAACGAAAGCGTAGGCATCGCGTAATCAAGCTTGAGATAGAGGTCTTCGCCGAATTTCACGCTCGCCGTGAGCCCCTCGCCCATCGAAATTTCTTTAAATTTAGCCGTATCGATGCCCATAAACCTGCGGTATCTAAAGATGCTAAACTCGCTTTGATCTACGAGCGCGGGGTTAAATTTAGGCGCATCGGAGTTTAGTTTATACAGCCCGCCGCAGTCGCATTTATAGTGCAAAGTATCGATGGGCGCGTGCTTGCCGCAGCCCGTGCAGATGAAATCGCTCATTTTCGCTCCTACTTTTTCTCTTTGATTTTTGCGACGGCCTCGATCTCTACGAGGCAGCCGAAGTGTAAAGCCGTAGTCGGCACCACGACGCGAGCGGGCTTGTGCGCGCCGAAAAACAGCGCGTACTGCTCGTCGATCACGTCCCAATTCGCGACGTCAGGCGTATAGACGTGGCATATCCGCACGTCGTTTTTATCCGCGCCCGCGGCGGCCAGCACTGCCGCGACGTTGCTTAGAGCCTGCGCGGTCTGCGCGGCAAGACCCTTCGGGATAGCTCCTGTGCGCGGATCCACGCTTAGCTGCCCCGAGACGTAGAGCGTGCCGTCGTCGTCTAAGATGCCCGGCGCATAATGCGCCTTTTTCGGCGCGAAACCGCTTGGGTAAATTTCTTTCATTTAAGCTCCTTTGCATATAAAATTTTATATAATTTTACTCTAAATTTATTAAAGATATATAAATATTTCTATAAATTTGCAAAAATTTTAAAATTTAATCTAAATTTATAGATTTTTTTATATGAAATTTCAGGGGTCCGAATTGAACCAACTTTTGCAAACCTTTATACCGACCGCGCACCTTATTAAAAATACGATCGGCGATTGCGAAGTAGTCATCCACGATATGAGCACGCCGCAAAACTCCGTCGTTTTCGTCCTCGGCGACGTAACGGGTAGGAGGATCGGTCAAAGCTTCGATCATCTGGTAAAGGACGTGTTGCTAAGCAAAAATTTTGAAAACGACTGCACCGCAAACTACTACTTCACCGCGCAAAACGGCAAGCTCATACGCTCCTCGACTTCGCTGATCCGCGGCGCAGACGGCAAAGTAGTAGGCGCGCTATGTGTAAATATCGATACTTCAAGCGCCATCGCGGCATACAAAGCAATAAAAAATCTGCTGCCGAATGCAAAGCTCGATAGCAAGGAGCTGCAGGGCGCAAATTTTACCGACGGAGGCTGCGATAACGCGGCATTAGATGAAGCGAGCTCAAATGACAGCGTAAATTTAGAAGCAAAAAACTCTAACGATTCGCAGCAAAATATCCTTGATATCGTCCAGGACCTTATCGCATCGGCTACGCACGATCTGGATGTAGAGCGGATGAAGAAAGAGGATCGAAAGCGTATCGTAAAATCCCTCGCGCAAAAAGGAATTTTTGAGGTAAAAGGTGCGGTGGAGCTCGTCGCAAAGGCGCTTAGGACGCAGAAAGTCACGATTTACTCGTATATGGATGAGGTAAAGAAGAAGAGCTAGCCGCGACGCATAAATTTGATCTCAAATCTAGCAAGCGCGCGCCTTTTTATCAGCGTAGCCATTGGAGTGGCGCAAATTTTAATCTGAATTTGATGAACAAATCAAAAAGCAGGACATACTAATTCCTATTTTATGCAGCATGTAACGGCATAAAAGCAAAACTCATCTGTTACTCGAACTCGTAGCCCTTTGCGCTTTTTAATTTCTCGTCATAATCGACTCCGTTAGCAATTCGCTTGCGCGAAGCATTGAAATCCGCTCGTATCGGACTTTTGTGCTCGTCAAACTCAAGCGGCGCGACACCGATGATATCTGCTAGCAGATGCGCTAAATCATCGCTCATAAAAGGCTTATCTTTCGCCGCAGCTAGCCTCTGCCACAGCCTAGCATGATCGCTCAAAAACTCGCGCGAGGCTATAAAAAGCAACGGAATTTCGTAAGTAAAGCGGCTCTCCATGCCGTGCCCAAGGCGTCCATTTTCATATAAATTCTCGCCGTGATCGCTAAGATAGACGATGAGGCTGTCGTCGCCGGAGAAAATTTTAAAAATTTCATTTATGACAAAATCATTGTAAAGCACACTGTTGTCGTAATACGCGACGACATCTTTCTGCTTGGAAGTAAGTTTTGCCTTTACATCCGCCGCGCTAAACTTGCCAAATCCCTCGGGATAGCGCAGGCTGTAATCCATGTGGCTGCCGATGAGATGGATCACGTAGAAGTTTCGCTCGCTCTGCCCCGCTTTCGCCTGATTTATGAGTGGAAGCAGCACTCCGTCAGGCTTGATGCGGACGGTTTCATAAAGATTGCTCTTTGAGAGGAAGGATTCCGCGTCCGCGCGATCGGCAGCGCTTTTAGCACTTAACGCATGTGCGCCGAAAGCCTCTTGATTGCTAATCCAAAAGGTGCGGTAGCCACTTAGCTTAAACATATCGATGATGCTAAGGTTGCGAAACCACGCCCTTTTGCGCTCGCTTTCGTAATCGCTGAAATTTAAAAGCCGCATCAGCACCTGATTAGTCGTGCCGTAAGGCGAGATTGTATCGCCAAATTTTATCAGATTGCCGCTCGCCTCGAGACCCTCCAAAAGCGGTGTATTTTTAATGCCGTAGCCGTAGAGCGACATATGCCCGCGCTGCAAGCTCTCACCGATTATTAGGATGATATTTTTGACGCGAGACTTTTGCAAGGCGGGGTTTGTAGCGGCCTCAGGGTTTTTAGAATTTGAAATCACGCTGGGGCTTTGCGGCGCAGAATTTAAAGTCTTGCCCCAACTCTGCGGCTCAGCGCCTGGGGCGAGCGTAGAATTTAAATTTGCGCCGTAATTTTGCGCCTGTGCGCTTGATGCGGGCGTGGAATTTTCAGACGCGGAGCCCGAGGCGGCGCCTTGCGGATCTGAATTTGCGCTGCCTTTTAAAACGCTTTCGTTCGCGCGCTTGGCCTCGTCATATCCGAGCTGCACTTCGCGCATATCGGTGATGAAATTTTTATCGCTCAGATAGTCTTTTATCGTAAAGGCAAACTCCAGCGGGACGTATTGCGATAGCTTGGTTATATAGCTCTGCTTGCCCTGAAAAGCTTTAACGGCGATATCGGCGCAAAAGATCGTTCCATAGATAAGATAAAGCGCCGCTAGCAGCAATCTTAGGCGGCTATGCGTTTGCTCCTCCTTTCTCTGCCCCGCTTTTAGCGCCGCACAAATGCAGCCGAGCAGCACCGCTAAATATAAAATCGTTGCGGGGTTAAGAAACTGCGAAACAAACTCGCGCGTCTCGGCTGCGTCGGTATGAACGATCGCGTCGATCGCCACGACGTTGAAGCTTGAGTCGAAATTTACGATCAAAAACAAAGCTGCGCTCGCAATCAGCGCAATCAGCGCTAGTAACACGAACGAAACGAGCTTAAAAAATCGCCCGCTAAGCAGATAGCAGAGGTGAAAGATGAGTAAATTTATGATGAATACCACGGGAAAGCTCTCGGCGATGTAGGCAAAGATGGGGCCGTTAATCTGATAATGTATCTTAGCCCAGCACGCGAGCAAGCATAGCGCCGTCGCTAGCCAAAACACCCTCCATACGGGACGTTCGCGCAGCGCGGCAAAAAAGCCGCGGTCGATTTTCATAAGCAAGCGCGCTATGAGCCTGCCCGCCTTCGTCCGCACCATAAGTCCGCCTATATTTGCTAGCGCTACATAAAATTTTTCTCTCATTTTACTTTCCTGCCTCGTACGAAAGGACGCGACGACGCGTACTTCACATAGCGCGGCATATTTTCGCTTTAAAATCAAGGCGCAATCTTAGCCGCTTAAAGCTTTGAGCTCGCTTACTTGCGCGCTTTTACGCTTCAAATTTTACAGTTAAATTTAAAGATACGGGGCATGGAATTGAACGGCGAAATTTTGAGGCGAAATTTTAATTGAAAGCAGATCTATGAGCGAAACTACAAAACGAGGCTTTAAAAACAGAAAGCATGAGCTAAAATCCAACCCTTAAAATTTTGCGGCCGGACCCCGCAAACCGTCGCAATAGATTTTAAAATTTCTAGTGCGATAAGCTTCAAACGGTCTTTGGATAAAATTTATGCATTAAGCGACTGGAGTAAAATTCTACGACACGAGCAGTGTAAAATTATCAAAGACCGATCGCGGGCAAAATTTCGCACCGACAAAGTGAAAAAATTTTAACTAGGCTGAGCCAGCTTTTGCGCGGAAATTCTATGCGACGCTTAGGACTTCTACCTTACCGTCGAAAACCGCCATGCAGTGCTCGTAGTGGCTAGTGCGAAGCCCATCCTTGCTTCTCGTACTCCACTTATCCTCGGCGATGACCGGCGTGCCGTCCTTTTGGCAGATCATCGGCTCAATGCAAAAGACCATGCCGTTTTTGATTTTAGGACCTGATTTTGGATTGTTGCCCTCCAAATAGTTTGGGATCTCAGGCTCTTCGTGTGGGTGCTTGCCGATGCCGTGACCGCAGAAGCCGTATAGCGGCACAAAACCGCGCGCGCGGATAAATTTCTCGATCTCGAAGCTTAGCTCTTTGAAGTGCATCCCTACCCTGATCGTTTTGATGGCAAACTCCAGCGTATCCTTGCTGCATGCGATGAGATCTTCGTCGGCTTTTGAAATTTTACCGACGGGCAGAGTGCGTGCGCTGTCGCCGAAATATCCGTTTAGTTTGGAGCCCAGATCGACGCCTAAGATATCGCCCTCTTGCAGGATCGTTTCGTCTGGGATTCCATGGATGATGACCTCGTTTAACGAGAGGCAGGCGGCATTTGGAAAGCCGTATAGCCCTTTAAAAGCCGGGTACGCACCCTTAGAGGTGATGAAATCGTCGATCTTCTTATCGACTTCGAGCAGGCTAAGACCCGGCTTTATGAATGAAGCTGCATAATCAAGGGCCTGCGCGACGATCCTATTCGCTGCACGCAGCCCCTCTAAATCTTTTTTTGTTTTAAGTAAAATCGCCATTTATAGCCCGACCGCGCTTAGGGTCTGATATTTGTTCATATAGATCTGCGCTTCGATGCGTCTCATCGTATCAAGAGCGACGGAGACGACGATCAGCACGCTGGTACCGCCGAAATAAAACGGCACGCCCATAAATTTAACGAGCAGCCACGGGATGACGGTTACTAGCCCGAGATAGATCGAGCCCCAGAATGTAAGGCGGCTAGCAACTTCGTTTAAGAAGCTCGCCGTTCCCTCGCCCGGACGAATGCCCGGGATAAATCCGCCCTGCTTCTTTAAATTTTCGCTAATATCCTTGGAATTAAAAGCAATTGACGCATAAAAATAAGCGAAAAATATAACTAACACAAAGGTCAAAAAGTTAAAGAAGTAATTGCTAGGGCTTAGGAAATCGTGGATCTTTTGGATGATTGGATTGGTGCTTGCCTGTAAAATTGTAGTCGGAAACATCAAAATCGCGCTTGCAAAAATAGGCGGAATGACGCCACTTAAATTTAGCTTGATCGGCACGTAATTCATAATGCGCTTGTTTTGATTCGCCATCAATACCTTGCGCGAAAACGATACCGGAATTCTGCGTTCGCCTAGCTCCACATATAAAATTGCACCGATAGTAGCCAGGATAATTAGCACGATCGCGATTAGCTTTAAAACGTTCATCTCGCCAGTATTTACTAAATTTACGGTACTTCCGATCGCTCTAGGGATGGCGCTTACGATACCTGCAAAAATAATAAGGCTGGTGCCGTTACCGACGCCGCGTTGCGTAATTTGTTCGCCGATCCACATCAAAAGCATGGTGCCTGCCAGCATCGAAATGCACGAGATAAAAACAAACTCGTTGGTATTCTCTGCCATTATCGCAGGCGCTCCGGTTTGTCCGTGGATGCCCTGCAAGCCGATGCTAACACCGATGGATTGAACCATAGCAATCGCTATGGTAGCGTATCGGATGATTTGCATATATTTCTGCATACCGTCGCGCTCTTTTTTGAGTTTACCTAAATTTGGAAAGGTTGCGGCGAGCAGCTCCATAATGATAGAAGCGGTAATATAAGGCATAATGCCTAGCGAGATAACGCTGAATCGCTCCGCCGCGTTACCGCTAAACATATTAAACATTCCAAAAGCGTTGTTGCTATTGTTTTGAAAAAATTGTTTTATAACCTCAACGTCCACTCCCGGAACCGGCACGTAAGCTAGCAACCTATAGGCAAAAAGAAAGCCCAAAGTAATGAGAATTTTGTTGCGTAGCGATTTATTCATTATTTTTGTCCGCTATACTTTACGTTCTCGTCTTTGATCTTGCTCGCGAGCGCTTTTGCGCCTACGCCGATCAGCTTGATCTTTTTAACGGAATTTGAAATTTTATGAACGGATTTGATGCTTTCGATCGTAATCTCACTAAGAAGATCTTTGATAGCTTCGATTTTATCGACATTGATCACGTAAGGCTTTTCAAATTTAGAAGTAAAACCTACCTTTGGAAGCCTTCGCTGAATCGGCTGCTGACCGCCCTCGAAGCCTCTTTTTTCATGAGAGCCGGTACGCGCAGTCTGGCCCTTGCCGCCGCGACCTGCAGTTTTACCTAGGCCGCTTCCTTGACCGCGACCCAAGCGCTTAGTAGCGTGAGTCGAGCCTGGGGCTTTTTTAAGATTTTCTAATCCCATCTTTTATCCTTGTTAGTGTTTTAACATGCTAAGAGCTTTCATCGTAGCTCTTACGACATTTGAGGAGTTATTCGAACCTAGCGATTTGGTGAGGATATCTTTAACACCCGCAAGCTCTAAAACTGGGCGGACTGAACCACCTGCGATAACGCCGGTACCTTCGCTCGCCGGCTTAAGTAAAATTTTGCTCGCATTGTATTTAACTTCGATATCGTGAGTGATAGTGGAGCCGTTTAAATTTACCTTGATGATATTTTTAAACGCATCGTCTACCGCTTTTTTAATCGCATCTGGAACCTCTTTGGACTTGCCAAAGCCAAAGCCCACTAGGCCGTTTCTATTGCCTACTACGATAAGAGCCGTAAACCTAAACCTTCTACCGCCTTTAACGACCTTTGTAACCCTACCGATATTGACGATTACCTCTTCGAATTCTTCTCTATTATACTTTTCCACAATCATTCCTTTGGGTTATAGTTTGATGCCGTTTTGGCGTAGCGACTCGGCAAAGCTTGCGATTACGCCATGATACAAATAGCCATTGCGATCGAAAATCGCCTCGGAGATGCCTTTATCCCTTAGCTTGGAAGCCAAATCTTTAGCTAGGCTAGCCGCGCCCTCTTTGTTTGCCTTTAAATTTAAAACCTTACCGCTGCTAGCGCACAAAGTCGCGCTCGCCGCGTCGTCGATAGCCTGAGCGTAAACTGTCCTATTGGATTTGAAAATAGAAATTCTAGGGCAAGATGCGACGCCTGAAATTTTAGCGCGAATTCTTCTTTTTCTCTTGATTCTTAAAGAGATCTTTCTTTTTAATACGTTCTGTGTCATTTCTCAACCCTTATTTCTTAGCTGTTTTTCCGGCTTTGCGGATGATATGCTCTTCAAGATACTTGATGCCTTTACCCTTGTACGGCTCAGGCGGTCTGAATCCTCTGATCTCGGCTGCTACTTGACCTACTTGCTGCTTGTCGTCGCCTTTGATGGTTACAACGTTTTTATCTACGGAAATTTCGATTCCTTTTGGAGATTCAAAATTTATCGGATGCGAAAAGCCCAAATTTAGCTCAAGCACCTTGCCCTTCATCGCGGCTCTATAGCCGACGCCGTTGATTTCAAGCTGTTTTGAAAACCCCTCGGTAAGACCAAGGACGATATTGTTGGCTAAAGCACGGTATGTTCCCCAATACGCCCTGCTCTGTCTATCCTCGCCCTTAGGTGAGAATTCTATCTTTCCGTCTTCGATTTTTACATCAACATGACCTTTTAAATCAAGCTCTTTTTCGTTATTCGATTTTTTAAATTTTAACGACGAGCCGTCTATTTTGACCTCTAAGCCGCTTGGAATAGAGATCGGTTTTTTACCAATTCTTGACATAATTTTCCTTTTTATTTGTCTAGGGTATGTCTACTTTTACGAATGGATACCACAATGCCATAAAAAGTAGAAACTTCTTACCAGATCGTGCAAAGCACTTCGCCGCCGACGCCCGCTTTGTGCGCGTCGATACCGCTCATAACGCCTTTACTTGTGCTAACGACAACGGTTCCGTAGCCGTTTTTGAAGCGCTTGATCTCGTCTTTGCCTTGATATACGCGGCGGCCCGGAGTCGAAATTCTTTTAACTTCGTTTATCACGCTCCTGCCTTTTTCGTCATATTTAAGCACTACGTTGATGATCTTTTTATTGTTTTCCTCTACTACGTTGTAGCTCTCGATATAGCCCTTCTCAGCTAAAATTTTAAGCATAGCCTCGACTACGTTTGAGTGAAAAAGCTTAGTCGTATCTAGCCTTCGCATCGCAGCATTTCTGATGCGAGTTAGTCCATCTGAAATAAGATCGTTAATCATCTCTTCTCCTTACCAGCTTGCTTTTTTTAGACCCGGGATCAAGCCCTCGTTTGCCATCTTGCGAAGGCAAACGCGACAAATTCCAAAATCTTTATAAACGGAGTGCGGACGACCGCAAATTTGACATCTGGTATATGCGCGAGTGCTAAATTTAGCGGGGCGTTTCGCCTTGGCTACCATTGATTTTTTTGCCATATCATTTTCCTTTTGCAAAAGGCATGCCGAATAGCTCTAGCAATTTAAATGCCTCTTTATCATTATTTGTAGTCGTTACGACGGTTATATTCATACCGTGAGTTCTTAAAATTTGATCGTATTCAACCTCAGGGAACATCAGCTGCTCTTGCAAACCGAAGTTATAATTGCCGCGTCCGTCAAAGCCCGTTCTAGGTAGTCCTCGGAAATCCTTAACTCTAGGAAGCGCGATAGAGATCAGTTTCTCTAGGAAAGCAAACATCTGCTCTTTTCGTAACGTAACCATTATGCCTACTGGGAAACCTTCGCGCACTTTAAAGCCGGCAACCGATTTTTTTGCATTGACGATAAGCGCTTTTTGGCCTGCGATCAGCGAGATAGTATCGGCCATATTTTGAAGCACTTTTTGATCTTTGCTCGATTCGCCCGTTCCTACGCTGATAACAATCTTTTCAAGCGCCGGGATAAGCATAGGATTTTTTATATCAAATTCTTTCTGCAAAGCAGCTCTGATGGAATTAGCGTATTTATCTTTTAGTCTGCTCATAATCAACCCTCTACCAACGCAACGTTTGAAATATCCATAGGCATCTCTTTGCTTGTAAAGCCGCCTTGCGGATTTTGCTCGGTTGGTTTGATAGCCTTTTTAGCCATTTTACAACCCTCGACGATAACTTGAGCTTTTTTAGGAAACACTGCCTTAACAGTGCCTGTTTTACCCTTATCGTCACCTGCGATGATCTTTACTTGATCGCCTTTTTTAATCTTAAATTTTACTGCCATTATAAAACCTCCGGAGCCAGCGAAACGATCTTCATAAAACCGCCGTATCTGACCTCTCTACCGATAGGACCGAAAATACGAGTGCCGATCGGCTCTTTTTTTGAATCCAAAATAACGGCTGCGTTCTCATCGAATCTAATTAGCGAGCCATTGCCTCTGTGCAACTCTTTAGTCGTACGAACGACTACGGCTTTTACTACTTGACCGCGCTTAATCTTGCCGTTAGGGAGCGCTTTTTTTACAGAGCAAACGATGATATCGCCGATTGTGGCGTATCTTCTTTTGCTGCCGCCCAAAACTTTAATACACATAAGTTCTTTTGCGCCGCTATTATCAGCTACCGCAAGTCTGGTAAAACTCTGTATCATTATTCAACTCCTGTTTTCAAAACCGCTTTTAAGCGAAACGATTTTCTAGCGCTTAACGGTCTGCACTCGATCGCAGATATGGTATCACCGATCTTTACGACGTTGTTTTCATCGTGGATCAGATATTTTTTAAATCTTTTTACGATCTTTCTATATCTAGGGTGCATAACCCTTCGCTCTACCAAAACGGTAGCTGTTTTATCGCCCGCCTTCTTTACGACTACGCCTTGAATTTCTCTTTTAAATGCCATAACCTATCCTTATTTCGCTTTAATAGCGGTGTTGATTCTAGCGATATCTTTTTTGATAGCGCGAATCTCGTTAGGATTGCTTAGCTGCATAGTCTTTAGCTTTTGTCTAGCCGTAAATAAAAGCAACTTACTTTGTTTCAACATAGAATTTAGCTCAGCTAAATCTTTATCTTTCAAATCAGTATATTTCATTTTCGCTTTCCCTACTTACGATTTTCGTTTTAAAAGGTAGTTTATGAATCGAAAGCATAAGCGCCTCTTTAGCAACCTCTTCGCTAACGCCGGTCATCTCGAAAATGATCCTACCCGGTTTTATATTCATTACCCACTCCTCTACGCCGCTCTTACCCTTACCCATACGAGTTTGTAGAGGCTTTTTGGTAAGCGGTTTGTCTGGGAATACCTTAATCCAAATTTTAGCTTGACGATTCACGAAGCGCGTCATCGCGACACGAGCCGCTTCGATCTGGCGAGAATTTACCCTACCCGCCTCTACCGCTTTGATACCGAAATCGCCGAACGTCAAGGAATTTCCTCTCGTCGCATAGCCGCGATTGCGACCTTTCATCATCTTGCGGTATTTTGTTCTTTTTGGCATCAACATAACTATTTACCTCTTCTTGGTCTGCGTGTTTTTTTAGGCGCATCATCGGTCTTTTCAGCCTGGATGCCTTTTTGTAAAATTTCACCCTTAAAGATCCAAACCTTAATACCGATATTACCATAGGTCGTATGCGCTTCGGCAAAGCCGTAATCGATCCTAGCCCTTAGAGTATGAAGCGGAACGCGTCCCTCCAAATACCATTCGGTTCTAGCCATCTCTGCACCGCCCAAGCGACCTGCGACGCAAATTTTAATTCCCTTTGCGCCTGCTTTTTGAGCGCCTTGGATGACCTTTTTCATAGCGCGGCGGAATGCAACGCGGCGCTCTAACTGCATGGCTACGTTTTCTGCGGCCAAAAGTGCGTTCGAGCCTACTTTGCGCTCCTCTTTGATATTGATGGCTATGTCTTTATTGACTAGCTTAACGACTTCGCTTCTTAAATTTTCGACCTCGCCGCCTTTTTTGCCGATGATAATACCCGGCCTTGCGGCTACGATCGTTACGCGAATTTTCTTAGCCGTTCTTTCGATAAGAATTTGGCTAATTCCCGCATAATAAAGCTTAGCTTTTAAAAATTTGCGGATCTTGTAATCCTCGCCGATACTTTCGGAAAGCGTCGCTTTAGAAGGAAACCATCTAGACTCCCAATTTCGATTAATTCCTAATCTTAAACCGATCGGATTTACTTTCTGTCCCATTTACGCTTCCTTCTTACTTGGTTTTGCTACTTCGACGATGATGTGCGAAGTAGGCTTTCGGATACGGCTAGCCGTACCTCTGGCGCGCGGACGAAATCTCTTAAGTACGGGACCCGCATCCACTCGGCAGCTGGTAACTACGACCTCTTCAGGCTCAAAGCCGCCGTTTGCGACCGCGCTTGAAATCGCCGTAGCGATATATTTCGCGCCGCGATTAGGCGTAAATTCCAAAGTAGCAAGGGCAAATTCCGCATTCATGCCTTGAATTTGCTTCGCTATAAGTCTTGCTTTTGTCGGCGAAAGGCGAACAAATTTAATAGTTGATTTACTCATATTCTATCCTTACTTGCCGATCTTTTTCTGCACGGAGCCTTTGTGGCCCTTGAAAGTGCGCGTAGGAGCGAACTCGCCTAATTTATAACCGATATGATGTTCGGTGACGTAAACCGGGATAAAATTCTTTCCGTTATGAACGTTAAACGTAAGTCCGATCATCTCAGGCACGATCGTGCTTCGTCTCGACCAAGTCTTGATCGGTTTGTTATCGCCGGCTTTCTTTGCCGCAACGACTTTTTTCATTACGTGATCATCTACGAAAGGACCTTTTTTTAGCGATCTAGCCATTTTTATTTTCCTTTCCTTCTTGAAATTATAAGCTTATCGCTCGCTTTTTTATGGCGAGTTTTATAGCCCTTCGTCGGTTTGCCCCACGGAGTTACCGGATGGCGGCCGGAGTTTTTCTTACCCTCGCCACCGCCGTGTGGGTGATCGACCGGGTTCATTGCAGAACCTCTGGTTTGAGGACGGATACCTCTATGGCGATTGCGTCCGGCTTTGCCGATGACGACGTTTGCCCACTCTTCGTTACCCACTACGCCGATACTGGCCATGCACTCTGCAAGTACTCTTCTCATCTCACCGCTAGGCAGACGTAGAATTACATATTTTTCCTCTTTACCCATAAGCTGAGCATAACCTCCGGCGCTACGTGCCATTTGAGCACCTTTGCCAGGTTTTAACTCGATATTATGCAGAATAGTTCCTACAGGGATGTTTTTCATCTTCATAGCATTGCCGGGTTTAATATCTAATCCACCCTCGGCAGCGGCTACTACGTCGCCCACATTAAGATCGTTAGGCTTGATAATGTAGCGCTTCTCGCCGTCTGCGTATGAGATCAATGCGATACGGCAGTTGCGATTCGGATCGTATTCGATTGCCTCAACCTTGCCAGCAACGCCGAATTTATTTCGCTTAAAATCGACAATTCTATAAAGTTTAGCGGCTCCAGCTTGTTTATGGCGGCTAGTAATGCGACCGTTATTGTTCCTTCCGGCAGCGGCAGGAATTTTAACGAGCAAGCCTCTAACGCTAGCTTTTGCAGTGATATCCTCGCTGCTAAGCCCTGTCATAAATCTTCTACTTGGAGTATACGGTTTATAAGTTTTAATCGCCATTTTACGCCTCCACGCTTTCTAGGCTTACGCCTTCAGGTAGTTTGACGTAGAATTTTTTCACATCGTTTCTAGCGCCAGTTCTGCCTTTAAATCTTTTTAATTTGCCGTCCTGTCTTAAAGAATTTATCTTTAGCGGAGTGATCCCGAAATAGTTCTTTAAAACGCTCTTTAGTCCGTTTTTCGTAACCGACGGGCTAGTTTGGATAACGACCACGCCGTTTTCTTGAAGACCGAGAGACTTTTCCGTATAAAGGATCGTTTTGATATCTGTTATATCTGCCATTTTAGTCCTCTTTCACTATTGATTCAAATGCCGCTTTTTCGAATACGACCGAGCCGTAAACTGCAATTAGGTAAGCATTGACCTCGCTTGCATCGATGACATAGCAATTCTTAAGATTTCTATAGGCCAAAAGAGTTTGCGCGTCCAGCTCGTTTTTAACGATCAGCGCATCTCTAACGCCTAGTTTCTTAATAAAATTTGCCGCATCTTTAGTTTTACCGCTTTTTAGCTCCAAATCGTCGAAGATAAAAATTTTACCCTCGTTTGCTTTCTCATTGATAGCAAATTCCAGCGCAAGTCGTTTTTGCTTTTTATTAACCTTCTGCTCGTAATTTCGCTCATTAGTCGGACCAAATGCGACCGCGCCGCCTACCCAGACATTGGTTCTGGTTGAGCCCGCACGTGCGCCACCGCGACCCTTTTGTCGCCACGGTTTTTTACCGCCGCCGCTAACCTCGGCGCGAGTTTTAGCGTTAGCCGTATTTGCACGAAGCGAAGCAAGGTAAGATTTGACGTACAAATATAGATTGTGCGAATTGACTTCCGAAAATTTCGCAGGGATTTCAATTTCGCTTGCTTTTTCCAGTTTTTCGTTAAGCACGCTTACTTTACTCATTTTACTATCCTTATTCTGCCCATTGCGCCGTTAAATCCAGGAACCGAGCCCTTAAGCACCAAAATTTTATTCTCGGCATCAAAGCTTACGACTTCGTTTTTGGCAGTGATCGTTTCGTTTCCAGTGTGTCCCGCCATCCTCATACCGGGCTGAACGCGACCGGGCCACTCGCAGTTGCCAATAGAACCAGGCCTTCGGTGGAAGCGGCTACCATGCGCTGCAGGACCGCCCGCAAAGCCATGGCGCTTAATAACGCCCTGATAACCTTTACCCTTGGATTTAAAGCTTACTTTGACGATCTTGGCTTCGCTCAAAATATCTAAATTTTGATCGCCAAGCTCGGCATTTTCTAAGCTTAGAGTCGCAAATTTATTAAATTCCTTGCTTAGGCTATATTTCTTTTGAATTCCGGCGATAGCTTTGTTATACGCTTTGCCGTCTGCGTAGGCTACGATAGCTTTTTTCTCATCGCAAACTTCGCAAATTTTGGTATTAATAAGTCGCAAAAGAGTCACGGGCGTGCTGCTCGTGTCGATCGTCCTACTCATACCTATTTTTTCTACAATATATTCCATTGTTTTACCCCTTATTTGCCCATCGCGTGAACTTCGACGTTGACTTCCGGAGCCAAATCAAGCTTAGTTAGCGAATCAACCGTATCTGGCGTAGCCGCTACGATGTCTAGCATACGAGCGTGAATTTTCATCTCAAACTGCTCTCTGGAGTCTTTATTTACGTGCGGAGATCTTAAAACTGTGTAGCGCTTGATCTTTGTGGGCATAGGAACAGGGCCTCTTACATCCGCACCCGTTCTTTTGACGGCTTCTACTATGGCCGCAACCGTGCGATCTAAAACTCTATGGTCATATGCCTTGAGTTTCAACCTAATTTTTTGCATCTGCTTTTCCTTAAAAAGAACTTGTCGCAACGCGCGACCTTTTGTTTCAAACAAAAGACGCACATTATATAAAAGCGCTCCGGCTTTGTCAAGAAAATAGCCAAATTTTATGGAAAAATTTCCTTTTAATAAGGAAAAATATATAGAATTTCGAAAATTTTTTAGAGTATCGGAAATTTTCAATACAAAAATTTTAGATAAATTTGAAATAGATATAAAAATTTCATAGAATTTTTCAGATTTATTTCCTTTTAATAAGGAAAATTTTAAAATACTTGATATGAATGATCTAAATTTTTTTTACGAAAACCCGCCGGAATTTGCGGGCTTTATCCCGCGCAAAAGAGGTATAGACTCGCCCAAAACCATAATCTATGGAGTGCTAAATTCTGGCAAAAGCGCCGTGCTGAAAAATGAAATTTCAGAACTTAAAAAAGACGAAATTTTATATCTAAATTTAGCTGATCTACGCCTTGAGGGGGCAGTAGCGAATGATATAATTTTTGTGGCTAGAAATAGTGCGGACAATACAAAGGCTAGCGAAGCAAATGAGAATGAAATAAGTGGGGAAGCTACGCTAGACGCGGAAATTTCGGATACGGGCGAATTTTACCGCGTCGCCGTAAAAAATACAGATATAAAAAACGCAAGCACAGGCGGCTCAAACAACATAAAAAATGCGGAGTTCTACAGCACAAAAAACAGGAGCGAGAATTTCTTCTGCGAGATCAAAGAATTTTTAGCCGCCAACGAGCAAATTTCATCGCTTTTTCTGGATAATTTTAGTAGCACCGATTTTGAAATTTCATCGCTTCAAAGCTTCGCCGAGGGGCTAAATTTAAAGCGTTTCATCATCTCTACTCGCGATAGAGAGTTGATCCTGCCGGGCTTTGAGCGGCTTGAGCTTTTGCCGCTTTCGTTTGAAGAATTTATCGCCTTCGACAAGCGTCACAACGAGATAAACTCGATGATTTCGGCGTTTTTAGCCCAAGGCGGCGGCGCAAAAAACCCCTTCATAACCCCCGCTGAAATTTTAGAATTCGAGCAGAGGCTGCTTGCGGCAAACTTTAGCCGCACGGAGATTTTAATCCTCAAAGAGTGCCTAAGCTTCGTTCACACCGCATTTAGCGCAAATAAAATTTATACCGCGCTAAAGCCGCGCATCAAGATCTCCAAAGACGCCGTCTACGGCACCATCGCCAAGCTTGAGCGGGAAAATTTCATCAGATTTTTAAACAAGGCGGGCGAGCCTGCGCGCGCAAAAAAGCTATATTTTTTGCATTTTAATATGCGCGAAATTTTAACAAGCAAAAAGGAGTTCTCCAAAAAATTTGCCAACGTCCTTTTTTGCGAGCTTTTGGGGCTAAATACGCCGATTTTTTACACAAAAGAGCTGGATTTTTACCTGCCTGCTATAAAGATGGGGGTTCTCGTCATTCCTTTCAGCGACGCGGACATTATCTTTTTAAAATTTCGTAAAATTTTAAGCGTGCTCAAGAGGCTCGGCATCACGAGCTTAAAAGTCGTTTCTATGACAAACTCCGGTAGGCTCGAGATTGAGGGTATTCGCTGCGATGTCGTGCCGTTTCATGAATTCGTGCTTAGCTTCTGATTTATTGACATCTCATATCATAAAAATACAAATTTTATGATATAATTTTGGCAAACCCATATCAATTATATAAGGGAAAGCCGATGATCAAATTAAAAGACAAACTCATTTATGAAACGCTAAAACTGGTCGAATCGCAAGGCAAAGATGGGCTTTTGTGTCGCAATAAGCAAAGCGATGCGGAGTTTATGAGACCCGTGAACGAATTCGCAGCTGCGAGTTGGCGCAACTACACCTCGATCAAATCGACTCTTGACATAATTCATAAAAACTGGGGCTATCTGCAGCGCGAAAGCATTAAGGACACGGGGCTTGATGCGGGCAAGGCGTCGAAGATTTTCACCTACCGTCTATGCGAGTCAGGACGAAGCTTTATCGAAAAATACGAAAAAGCCCTCGTCCAAAACGCCGATAAATAGTTCAAAATTAAAAATTTTAAGCGCCAATTAGATAGAATTCTTTAATTTCACGTAGAGCGACAGAATTTCATTTTTATGCGACTCGCCTTAAAAAAAGGAGATGAAAATGCTGGATTTTATAGTAAAAATGTTCGCATGGAAAGCTGAGTGGGAGGTAAAAAAGGAATATGACAAAGAATTTGGTGATCTATCCTCCATGCGCTCAATCTTGCGCTTTATAATACTTCTTATCATACTTAGCATTTTGATTAAATTTCAATTAAGCGTATGAAAGATACATTTTTAGATATTGCGCTCGTTTTATTTGGCATCGTCATGCTTGTCGCGATACGACAAAAATCTTTATTAAAATTTACAATCTTCGTCGTGATTTTAGCGCTCGCCAGAGAGTTAATCATCAGGCTTTATGCCTAGTTTCGACGAAACCGACGCGGATGGAATTTAAAATTTAAACGACAAAATGACGGCGCGGCGAAATTCGGCGGGCGCAAATTTTAGATTTCGCCGTAACCACACTATGCTTTTATAGTCGTTAGTAAATTCTACCGCGCTTCAAGAATTGTCGTATCGATAAATCTAGCTTTTATCGTCAATGACAGAATTTTACCCGCAGTGAGGATTTGCGCTTGATGCCACGCTTTCTGCTATCAGTGGCGGAATTTCTCTAGTGCGAACACGACGGAATTTTTGCGGCGGTAGCAAAATTTATAAACCAAACGAGCGGACTACAGCGTAAATTTATAATGCTAAATTCCACAAAAGCCCAAATTAATGCGATACAAATGTGAAATTCAAGCAAAAATTTTAAATTTAGTAGCAAAATTCCGCGCACCAAAATTTTAAAATTTTATTTCATAAAATTCCGAGATTTAGGAATTAAATTTTGCAATGAGACGGCAAATTTTACTTCGCAATTAAAATTCTCACCCAAACCATCCCCGAAAATTCTAAAATTTCATCATCATAAAATTTTAAAATTCCAATGTCGTATTGTAAATCTATTATTTTATAAAACGGAGCGAAAAGCGAAATCTTGCATAAATCGCACTCGAAAATTTCACGGATTCTCGCGCAAACCGGCTCGAAATTTTGCCCTGCCTACTCCACGTATCCAATAAATTCGCCATCGAAAGTATGCCTAACGTCGCCGCGAAAGTAAATTTTGCCTCCATCCCCTAAGCGCAAATTTAGCGTTTCACCGCTTGCAGGTATCACGCGGATGTCGGGAGCTAGCCCCATATTTTCGACGCCTGCGATGAAGCATGCTGCCATCCCCGTACCGCATGCGAGAGTTTCGGCTTCTACGCCACGCTCAAAGGTGCGCACTTTTAAAATTTTGCTTGCGAGGCGACTTTGAACTAACGCATAATTAACGTTAGCGTTATACTTTTCACGCAGATCGCGGGCTAGCGCGGCGTCGAACTCATTTAAATCGCTAACAAAAGTTACCAAGTGCGGCACTCCTGTGTTATAAAAATACCACGTTAGCCCTGCCTCCTCAAAGCTTTCGCCAAGGCGCTTAGGATGAGTTAACATTACCTCTACGTTAGCTACTAACGCGTGAGCGTTAGGACGCAGATTGAAAATCTCACCGAAGCTTACATTGCGTAGCTCGCCGCGCATACTCTCGCTCAAATTTCCGCCGAAAATACCGAAAATTTCGCCGCTAATTACGCCTGCGCCGCTTAGGAATTTCATACTCTGCGCGGCCAAAAAATTCTCATACGCATACATGCATACCGCGCGCGAGCCGTTGCCGCACATATCGGCACTGCTGCCGTCGCTATTGTAAAATTCCCACTCAAAGTTTATCCCCTCGATACCGTTAAATTTCGGTAGCACGACGATGAGCCCGTCAGCGCCTACTCCATCACGCCTATCACATAGCTCACGCGCTAGCTTGGATCTATCCGCCTTAACTGAATCCGTAAATATTACGAAATCATTTCCGCTCGCATTATATTTTGAAATTTTCATTATCTACCTCGCAAATTTTTAAAATTACTAACGCTCACTAACGCTTTATTAAAATTTTACTTATATCTAAATTTAAGCGTATCGCTTATTCCTAGGCTTTACTAAGACTCAATTTACTAACGTATCTTCTTTCGTAAGCCCATTTTGTTATGCGTTTTTCGCGCTTGATGTTAGAGCCTCTCATCTCATAGTCTCCAAATGCTCGCAAGCATCAAATCTACCGAGCTTGCAAGCTTTTTCATAAAGCTCGCGCGCCCTCTTTTTATCTTTCGTCACGCCCCAGCCCTTTTCGTATTGATACGCCAAATTTGAGCAGGCTAGCGGCTCGTCGCTTTTCTCGCACGCCTCGCTAAAATACTTCGCAGCAAGGGCGTGATCCTTTTGCCCGCCGTCGCCTTTAAAATACGTGACGCCTAAATTTACGCACGAATCCACGTGTCCTTGCTCGCAAGCCCTCGTAAAAAATGTCCTAGCCCTGCCCACATCTTTTTTCACGCCGTCGCCGAGAGCGTAGCTAAGCCCGAGATTGTGGCACGCCTCGACCTGCCCCATCTTGCAAGCCTTGATCAAAAGCTCGATCGCCTTTTTCGTGTCTGGATAGACGCCGAGCCCCTTTTTATAGTTGTATGCAAGGCTCGCGCACCCCTCGCTGCTGTTTTTCTTGCAGGCGTCGCTAAAAAGCTCATTCGCCCTCTTGCGATCCTGCGCCACCCCCTGCCCGTCGTTGTAGAGCAGCCCCAAATAGACGCAGCCCTTCTGTTCGCCGAGCTTGCACGCCCTGTCGTAATAGCGCGCGGCCTGCCTGAAGCTTCTATTTGAGTCGTATGCATAGCCCAAATTTGCGCAATCCAGCGCGTTTTCCTCGCCGCCGGCGTCGCAGTTGCGCTGCAGCTCGTTTATCACGCGGCTTAGTTTTTTACAATCCATCTCGCTCCCAGCGGCGCAGCCCTTCCTTAGATCGTTGATCTCCGCCGTAGCACCCGTCGCAAACAGCGCGGATAGCAAAACCGCTCGCGCCGTAAATTTTAGCCGCTCTTTAAGCAGCGCACTTTTAAAATTTTGAAATTTAGCGCCCTTTTGGGCACAGCTACCGATCCTCATCGTCTCTCCTTTATTTTCAACTCATCTCAATTCGCGTAGAAATTTTACGAGCTCTCGCGCAAAGGGCTAAATTTTATCTTTTAGCTCTTTTAAAAATCTCTCCACCGCGGTCTTAAGCGCGGTAAGATCGGCTCTATTGTCTATCACAAAGTCCGTCATAGCGCGCTTTTGCTCAATATCCGTTTGTAGCTCTACGCGGTGTTTTGCAGTGGCATGATCGAGCCCATTTCGCTTCATCACGCGCGAAATCAGCGTATCTTTAGGCGCATAAACAACCGCCACTTTATCGAAAAACTCATATCTCTTGCCCTCAAAAAACAGCGGAATATCAACGAAATAAAGCCTTCCTTTTGCCTCCAAAGCCCGCGCCTGCGATAAAATTTCTGCCGTTATTTTTGGATGCAGTAGCGCTTCTAGCTTTGCTAGCTCTGCTGGGTTTTTAAACACCAGCTCGCCTAGCTTTTTGCGGTCCACCGAGGCAAGGGTCGGGGTCAAATTTGCCTCATCTTGTCTATTATTAAATTCTGCTTGTAAGCTCAAATTTTCAGCCTGCACGACGTATTGCGCGCCGAAAATTTCAGCCACCTGCGCGGCGCAGCGATCCAAGACGCAATGCGAAATCTTATCGGCGTCGATGATCTCAAATCCGCGATCACGAAGTAGCTCGCAAACCGCGCTCTTGCCGCTACCGATGCTGCCCGTGATGACGACGGCGTGTTTAAATTTCAAGGTGGGCCTTTATAGCGTTTTTATTCGATTTTAGCTAAAATCTGCGAAATTATACCATCTTGGAGGATAAAATTTGATAAGCTACAAAGACGCTGGCGTCGATATAGACGCGGGAAATGACTTCGTAGAGGCGATAAAACCGTTCGTCAAAGCGACGCAAACTCCGCACGTTTTGGGCGGTATCGGCTCGTTTTCAGGTGCGGTGAGGCTGCCTGCAGGCTACAAAAAACCTGCGATCCTAGGCGCCACCGACGGCGTAGGCACAAAGCTGCGACTCGCGATCGACGCGCGTAAATTTGACGGCGTGGGGCAGGACCTCGTCGCGATGTGCGTAAACGACCTCATCTGCAACTTCGCCGAGCCGCTATTTTTCCTTGACTATTACGCGACGGCGAAGCTCGAGATCGCAGATGCCAAAGAGGTCGTAAAAAGTATCGCCGATGGCTGCAAGCTCGCCCGTTGCGCGCTGATCGGCGGCGAAACGGCGGAGATGCCCTCGATGTATGAAAAGGGCGACTTCGACCTTGCAGGCTTTGCCGTGGGTATCGCCGAAGAGGACGAGATCGACCGTTCAAAATTTGTCCGCGAGGGCGACGTGCTCATCGCGCTTCCTAGCAGCGGCCTGCACTCAAACGGCTTCTCGCTTGCACGAAAAGTAGTTGCCGAGCTAGGGCTGAAATTTGACGAGAAAATCGGCGGTCGCGCGCTCATCGACGTGCTTTTGGAACCGACCAGGATTTACGTCGGCGACTTTTTAAATTTAAAAGACAAGATCCACGCACTCGCGCACATCACGGGCGGGGGTATCGTGGAAAATCTGCCGCGCGTATTTCCACAGGGGCTGGGCGCGAAGATCGAGCATGCCGCGATCCGCACGCCTGAGATCTTTAAAATCATCGCGCAAAAGGTCGAGCCTGCAGAGATGATGAGGACGTTTAACATGGGCGTAGGTATGATCGTCGTAGCCCCGAAGCAAAACGCGGACTTTGTGCTCGCTAACACCGACGGCTACGTCATCGGCGAGATCGTAAAAGGCAGGGGCGCGCAGCTCGTGTAAATTTTAAGCGGTAAAATTTGCCGTTTTTTGCCAAAGCAGAATTTATGTTTAGACTAAATTTTAAAGCAGGTATTGCGACAGCTTCCAAAAACAGCGCCGAGAATTATTATATGATAGGCCTTGCGGACGACAAGTACGACTATAAGAACTATCTGCTTTTCCAAAGACCGATCAAGCTCGGGCGGTACGAGGACGCAGACGTGCCGAACAACGGCTTATACGCAGAGGCAATGGCGACGTATGCTATAACGGCTGCAAGGCGGTGAAAATCACTAGCGAGCTTATCGTTTTTGAGATCTAAGACAGCGTCATCACCGTGGATATCTGCGGCGTCAAAATTCCCAAGCGCTTCATTCAGTATTGCAAAGAAATTTTCGGCGATCTGCTTAGCATCGAGGGGTAAATTTAAATACGCAGCGGCACGTAAAAATTTACCTGCAACTGCCGTAAATTCTATCTGGAGGATACTACTCCGCGCCCTTTGCGTCCGCTTTTTCGATGAGACTTTTATACTCGTCTTCGCTTAGATGCTCCAGCCACATTACGCTTTTATCCTCCTTTTCAAAGGTTACCGCGATATGCTCGCCGTCTTCTTGCAGTCCGGCTCCGTGCCAGTGTTTGACGCCAGGCGGACAGAGCACTACGTCGCCAGCACGAGCGATTTGTACGACGCCGTCCGCCGTACCGGTGTAAATTTTACCCTGCGTTACGATTAAATTTTGCCCCGCGGGATGCGTGTGCCACGCCGTGCGTACTCCGCGTGGAAAATGTACCAGCGCTGCTCCTGCGTTTGCATAAGGCGTTGCGCCGAAAAGCAGCGTGACTTTCGGCAGCCCGCCTGCAAAAATTTTATCGCTAACCTTGTCATAGACGGCGAGATTTTCCTTTTTAACTAAAACTTGCTTTTCCTGCATCCTTTCTCCTTTGTTTATACTTTTCGCGATGTTTTCCCGTGTGTTTAAATTTAATGCACGCAGTATCGCTACCGTACTTAAAATTTTAAGAAATCTTCATTATGTTGGCTTTAAATTTAATCACAAATTTAAAGCCAAAGTGCAAAAGTCGCCTAAAATTTCGTAAGCCACTCTTTTATCTCTTTTTCGCTTGCTCTCTCGCCGAAGCACTTCCCCGCTAGCCACTCGCCGCTTCCGGCCATTTGGGCTAAATTTTTATCGCTATTTCCGAGCCCCGAGCTATAGACGGTACAAAACGGGATCACCTTTTTACCGCTAAAATCGTTGTTCTTTATAAACTCAAAGATCGGCCACGCCGCATCATACCACCAGATCGGATAACCTACGAAAACGACATCGTAGTTCTCCCAGCCTTCGATTTTGGCGTTAGCTAAAGACACTTTCCTAAGCGACGTATCATCATGCTCGCGGCTAACGCGACTTTTTGGATCGTTGTAGTTTAGATCCGCGTTCGTGTAGGGCTGCACGGGCTTTAGCTCGACTATCTCGGCACCTAAATTTTGTGCTATTAAATTTGCCACTCTGGCCGTATTGCCGCCTGCGGAGAAATAGACTACGAGCGTCTTTTGCGGCTCAAATTTTATATTTCCCGCCGCGCTTTGACCAGCCGCAAAGGAGCACATAGCAAGCGCTCCAGCCATTATTTTGCTTAGTTCTTTCATTTTGCTTTCCTTTCTCTTTCATCTCATCTGTTCTTGCCAAAATTTGACCGCTAAATTTCGAGGCGAAGTGTCATAAGATAAAACGCCGCATAAAAGAGGTCGCTAAATGCTTTTTAGGACTTCCCTTGCGTTTTGCGCCTTTGCTTCGCCTACGCATTCACCTAAAATTTTAAAAATTCTCTCGAGTTGCTCGTCTGTGACGCCTAAATTTCTAGCTCCGCCCAGGTGCGATTTTAGCTGCATATTGACGTTATTTAGCGCCGCCAGTGTTGAGACGGTGATAATCTCACGTCTAAAAAGCCTAAATTATCCCTGCTAAAAAGATAGCCGAAAAGATAGGTCTTCAGTCCGTGATCGACCGCAGGCGCGTCAAAAAGTACCGTACCAGAATAATCGCTCCCGAAGATGTATTTTTGCGTCTGCTCTCCAAGCACGTAAAAATCGCTGTCCACAGTAACCGGGCTCGCGTCTTTGCCGGCAACGTCCTTTATGCCCGCCGCCTCGCGCTCTTTTACGAGGTCGTTAAAAAGTATGAGCCCGTTTAATCCCATCGGAAAGCCGATATAGGCGCTTTGATGCGACAGCGCCTCTCTGATCTCGCTCACGCTAAGCTCTGCTTTTAGAGCGTTGCAGCGCGCCTTTTAGTTTGTCCGCATCTGCCGCTGCCGCATAAGCAGCCACGCTAACTAGCGCTAGCTGCTTATCACTTAGTGCCCCGCTAAGCTTTGCCGCGTGCGGAAGCTCGTTAAAATTCACCATCGTTTGCTCCTTTGCCGTGTTTAAATTTAAAGCGGCGTGAACTACTGGAATAATCCAAAAATTTCATCTTTGCTCCTTTTTTGGCAAGGCTTGTCTTGCAACTTGCAGACGAGCGCCAAAAAGTAAAAGTCACTCAAAGGCACTCGCAAAGTAGGTCGCTTAACGAAACGTAAAACTATTTATTTCTCATGGGCTTATCAAACGCCGACGCCGTCGCGTCCTTAAAGTCCATCGCCTCTCCTGCGATGCTTCTTGTGTCATTCATATCCGCCATCACGAGCGCCATTTTTTGCTCGGCGTTTTTAAAGGCGCTCGAGCCCATAAAAAGATACTGTGCAGGCATAGCCTGGCGCGAGATCTCAAACATCACGGGCCCAAAGGTCGTCGGATCACCCGGCTGTTTGCCGTTGTAAGCCTTAAATTTCTCGATAGTAGCGCTTCTAAACTCATCGTAATCTCTGATCGCATTCGCACCGGTTTTAAGGCTATCGCCTAAAAATTCCGTCCTAAAGCCCGTCGGCATGACGTTTATCGCGCGGATACCGAACTGATTTAACTCCAAATTTAGCCCCTCGCTAAGCGCGGAAACGGCAAATTTACTCATATAATAAGGCATGCTAGCCCCGCTCGTGCGAAAGCCGCCGATCGAGCTTAGATTAAAGATACGAGCGACAACTTTGTCTACGCTACCGCCGTCTTTTATCGCTTGCGGACGCATTAGTTTAAGCGCGGCCTGCGTTAGTAAAAATGGCGCAAAGACGTTTACCTCAAACTACGTCCTTAAATCAGCCTCGCTTGTCTCCTCGACTATGCCTAAAAGTCCGTATCCGGCGTTATTCACGAGGTTATCGATGCGACCGAATTTTTTCTGCGTCGCCTCCACCAGCGCCTTAAATTTAACTTGCAGATCGCCTTCGAATTTTAACTCGAACGGCAAAAAATTCTCGCTCTCGCCGCCGAATTTCTCATTTAGTTTTTTCATCGTTCTTGACGTGGCGACGACCTTATCGCCTCTACTTAGAGCGTATTTTGCCAGACTCTCTCCAAAGCCGCCCGTAGCGGCTGTGATAAGCCAGATTTGATTTTCCATGTTTTTCTCCTTTATTAAATTTTCTTTCGCGTTTAAATTTACGCTAGCTAATATCGCGTTTTATAAATTCTCGTCTCTTAATTGCCGCCTTTTGGCCAATTACGGATCGCCGTAATCGAAAAATAGGCTTGTTTTTATTGTTTTGGGGTATTATCCTTCATCCAGTTTATAATCCGTTTTACCATGCTGTCATCTCTGTGATCGGAAAATAGCGTCTTGCCTGTATCCAGCGCAGCGATAGCAGCCATATCATCAG
>NZ_CALLWC010000029.1 GCF_938015785.1 uncultured Campylobacter sp.
CGGTGCGAAACAGAATTGTGATTATACAAGAGCGATGCTTAAAGGGGGCTGAATAATTAGTAGAAAAATGAAGAGTTCTTAAACAAAGAAAAATTCACAAAAAAGGTAAAATTTTAAAGAAACGCCAAATGGAAAAGCGAGGAAATTTAAAAGCAATCAAATCCGGTGTAGCTTTCGCATACAAAATTCTACTCTTAAAATTCCCTCGTAATTTAAAATTTCTAAAATTCTAATACGCCATCAGCTTCGCGCCGAATGCCCCGCGCACCAAGCTCTCGCTTTTATTTGCCAGCTTGTCCATCATCTTTTCATACGCCGAAGGCTCCTGCCAGATCGGATCTACTACGCCGCTAGCCTTTATGAGCGCGCTCTTGGCGTCCTCTAAAGAGCCCACCTCGTCGATGAGCCCGACGCCTTTGGCGCCGCTAGCCAAAAACACTCGCGCATTCGCCCACGTATCGCGCTTCCTAAGATCCAGCGAGCGCGCCTGCGCCACCTCGCGCGTAAATAGCTCGTAGCTCTCATCCACCAGAGCTTGCAGGCTTGCGCGCTCCGCGTCGCTCCATTTTCTCATCATCGTGCCCGCTTCTTTGAGCTCGCCCGCTTTGACGATCTGTTCGGCAAAGCCTAACTTAGCGGCCGCTTCGCTCACGTCTAAGCCTTGCATGATCACGCCTATGGAGCCGATGAAGCTGCCCGGATTTGCGTAAATTTTACTTGCCCACACGCCGCCTAGGTAGCTGCCGCTCGCCATCGTGCCTTTGGCGTAGGCGACGACCGGCTTGCGCGAGTTTAGGGATTTGATAGCCAGCGAAATTTCCACGCTCGGGCTTAGTGCGCCGCCGGGACTATCGATCAGCAGAAGCACTCCTTTGATCGCCTCGTCGTTTTTCAGGGTTTCGATCTTTTCTAAAATTTCGCTATCGTCCATTATCGCGCCGCTTAGCGAAAGCTGAGCGAGATTCGCACCCTTTTGTTGCGCGCTTTCGCCACTAGCGAAAATCAAAAACAAAATAAGCAGAAAAATCAGGGATTTAAAGTATTTGTTGATAAACCCGAGCACGGCGCCGATCGGCGCAAAGATATTCTTTAGAAATTGCATTTCATTCCTTCGATAAAAAGTGATTTTGCGTTTTTGCTCTGCAAAATGAGCTGTAGCGGCAGCTGAGCTTCGTCGCACTCAATGCCTTCAAAAACGGCGATGTCGGCGAGCTTGCCCTCTTTCAGCTCGCCCAAATTTAGCCCCAGCGCGGCTGCCGCATTTCTAGTCGCGCCTAAAAGTAACGCCCGCGCTAGTTCCGCCAAGCCCAGCTCGTCGTGCATCATTAAATTTGCACGCAGCTCGTCTAAAAAGCTTAGGCTAAAATTCGAGCTAAGCCCGTCGGTAGCGATGTTGTAATTAAGTCCGCTTGCGAGCAGCTTTTTAAAACTCAGCCTCTTCTTGCTAAGCAGGCGGTTGGAGCGCGCGCAGTGCGTGATCGAGTGGAGCTTCGGATCAAAGATGCTAAAATCATCCACCCAAACGCAATGCGTAAAGAGCGTGCGAAGCCCGCTAAAATGCGCTACAAAGCTACGGGGCGAGTAAAAAGGCGCGGGCGTTGGGTTAAATTTAGCAAGCCGGGCTTTAAATTTGCCGCGACCCGTGCGCAACCACTGCCGCTCATACGCGCTCTCCATAAAATGCGTGCTTATAACAAGCCCATTTTCGCGGGCAAGCTTCGTCGCAAACTTCGTAATCTGCGGGTGCGCCGAATACGGCGAGTGCACCGACACGGCGGGGATAAAAAGCGAGCTTGCGAGCGCCTTTGCGCGCTCAAATCGCTGCTTAAATTTCAAAATATTCTCCGCCGCAGCGTCCTTGCTCGCGCCTAAAATTTCATTAAAAAACACGGTTCTGATACCGCTTTGCGCGCAAGCTTCAGCCTCGCCGCCGAAACTTGAAATTTCGCCGATCGTGCCCACGCCGCTTCGCATCATCGCGGCGATCTGCTCCGCGATTAGCCGTCCGCGTGCCGCGGCATCCAGCTGCTGCCTTGAGGCGATGACGCTGCCTAGCCAATCCAAAAAATCGCCGTAGCGCAGCGTGCCTTTGTTTGCGCTAAATTCCAAATGCACATGCGGATTTATAAACGCAGGCATTGCTATATCGCCGCTAAAGTCCAAAATTTCTGCTTGCGGGTATTTGCGCGCCGCACGAGCAAAGGCACAAACCTCGATTATCTTTTTATCAAAGACGATCGCGCCCTCTTTTAAAATTTTAAAATTCTCATCGCAGGCAAGAACCCACTTCGCCCTTAAAATTCTCATCGTTTTCCTTATTTAAAACAGCGCGTGATTTTAGCATAAAATTCTATTTCGCACTAAATTTAAAGATAAAATTTTATCGCTTGGGCTTGAGCGGGCAAATTTAGCGTCATAGTAAAAAATAAGCTCGCTTTGGTTATAATTTTTGCTTAAATTTCAAAACAAGGACGTAAAAATGAAAATTATGGTGATTCAAGGACCGAATATCAATATGCTTGGTATGCGCGAGCCCGCTATTTACGGGGTTATGAAGATGGAGGACATCCATAAACAGATGAAGGCGGTCGCCGATCAGAGCGGCAACGAGATCGAATTTTTCCAGAGCAATTTCGAAGGCGAGATCGTCGATAAGATCCAAGAGTGCTTCGGCACCTGCGACGGCATCATCATCAATCCCGCCGCCTACACGCACACTTCGCTCGCCATCCGAGATGCGCTCGCCGCAGTCAGCCTACCTGTGATCGAGGTGCATATCTCAAACATCGCTCGCAGAGAGGAGCTTAGACAAAAAAGTCTAATAGCGCCCGTAACAGCGGGTCAGATCATCGGATTCGGTCCCGTGGGATACCATCTGGCAATGATCGGAATGATTCAAATTTTTGAGCAGATCAAGGCAGCCAGAGCCGATCAGAAAGCCGAGTAGGACTGGGATTAAATTTGAAAAATTTTATCCTAAAGGACGAAAACGCCGTTTACCACGAGTGCGGATACAGCTGCGACAACGCGGTATTTTTTAGCCTCTCGGGGCGCAAATTTTTCCTCACTGATGCGCGTTATAGCATCGAGGCGCGCGAGCTTTGCAAAGATACCGAGGTTATCGAGGTCGAGCGAAATTTGATAAAAGACGCGCGGCTGTTTTTGCGAAAGGCCGGCGTAAAGGAGCTTAGCTACAACCCGTATGATTTTAGCGCGGGCGAGTGGGAAGCTCTGAGCAAGGGGCTTGGGATAAGATTTAAGGCACGGGCGAATTTTTCGCAAATTTCGCGCATAATAAAATCAGAGGATGAGATAAAAATTTTAAAGCAAGCGGCGCAGCTAGGCGCCCAGAGGTTTGACGAATTTGCCGCGTTCGTGCGCGCTAGCGGCGAAGGGATGAGCGAAGAGGAGCTATTTTTTAACGCCGAGCTCATCTTTAAGAAAAAGGGCGAGCTCGCGCTTAGCTTTTCGCCTATCGTCGCGATCAACGAAAATGCCGCTAAAGCGCACGCTCTGCCGAGTAAAAAGCGGCTACGGCAGGGCGATTTGCTCCTGCTTGACGCGGGGGTTAAATTTAACCGTTACTGCTCCGATAGGACGCGCACGGCGTGCTTTGACGAAAATTTTAACTTCGGCAAGGAGCAAAATTTTAAAAACGCCAAACGGCAAGAGATTTACGAGATCGTAAAAGAGGCGCAAGCTCTGGCGATCGCGGCGGTTATGCCCGGCAAAAAGGCACGCGAGATCGACGCGACGGCTAGGGATTTTATCGCCGCTCAGGGCTTTGGCGAGGCGTTTTTCCACAGCACCGGACACGGCGTCGGAGTCGATATCCATGAGCTTCCGTTCATCTCAAAGCGCGAAGATACCGTGCTAAAAGAGGGGATGGTCTTTAGCGTGGAGCCTGGGATTTACTTACCCGGCGAGTTTGGCGTGCGCATCGAGGACGTCGTGGTCGTGCGCGAAAATGGGGCTGAAATTTTATGAGGGTAGCCAGGTGAACGTGCGACTTAAGGAAAACGGATTTTACGAGTGCGCGGACGCGCTGTGCGTCGTAAAAAGCGCCGTTTTTCCGATGAGACGCCGCGAGCGCGGAAATTTTAAAAATTTATACCTGATTGGACTCGGCGGAAATTTAGGAGATGTCAGGCGGCGCTTCGAGCGATTTTATCGCGTTTTACAAAGCGACGCGCGCTTTTTCGTAGCGCAAAATTCCTTGATCTTAAAAAACAGGCCGTTTGGCTTTTTAGATCAGCCCGATTTTTTAAACGCCGTAATGCTCGTGCAAAGCTCTCTGCCACCGCTTACATTGCTTAAAATCATGCAGCGCGCGGAGCGACGATTTGGGCGCAAAAGAAGCTTTAAAAACGCGCCGCGCACGCTGGACGTGGATATTTTATACGCAAGCGCAAAAGCAAGACCGGGCGACAGGCTGGCTCTGCCGCATCCCGGAGTAAACGAACGCATAAGCGTGATTTTGCCGCTTGGAACGATGAAATTTAAAAGAGGACTGATATGCAAACTAAAATCGTAAATTTTTTAAGCGCCAAGGGCGGAGTCGGCAAGAGCGTGATTGTAGCAAATTTCGCCGAAATTCTAAGCGAGCAGGGCTACCGCACGGCGATCATAGAAGCGCCAAATTTAAACAATCAAGAGATCATCTTAAACGCTTTGCAAAGAAAGAGGATTTCGCTGCCAAGCGCCATCGCAGTAAAAATTTCGCAAAATTTAACGCTCGTTTCGCCCGCGCTTGCTTCACAAAATCCCGTGTCCTCGCAAAATTCTGCAAATAGCACGAATTCTGCGGCGCAAAATTCTATCAAAAACGTAAGCTCTAGCGCGGACGATTACGTCATGCAAAATTCTATAGGTAGCGCGCAAGGCTCGCAAGACGACGAAAGTGGCGGCTCGTACAATTACGCGCAAAAACTCACGAGCTCTAATGGCAAAAACAACTCAGAAAATTCCGCCGCTTTAAATTCGATAGCAAACGCTGCAAAAAATTCTACGAATTGTGCAGCCAAAAAGCCGCAAAATTGCGAAGATGGATGGAATTTTACAGAAACAGAAAGTCTAGAGAATTTTAAAAGCGATGATTTCACCAAGCAAAATTCAATCCCTGACGAGAATTCTCAAAATTCCGCAAGTGGAGATGAAATGAAAAATTCCGCCCGCTCATCAAATCCCGAAAAAGCCGGAAATTCCGCAAACGCAAAGGCTCACGAAAGCCCCGCTCGCTTCGCAAGCGAGCTGAAAGATGCGGGAATCTTCGATTTTATTTTGATCGATGCGGGGCTTGAGTATCTTGGAGATTTTTTGAGCATTGGCGACGAAAATATCGTGCTGTGTGCGAACGAACCCTGCTCGATAAGCAACACCTACGCGCTTTTAAAGACGCTTGGGGCGAGCAAAAAAGAGGTTTTGTTTTTGCTAAATTTCACCGCGAGCGAGGATGATGCCGTGATGATCTACGAAAATCTAAAGTCGGTCGCGCACCGCAATATAAGCGAGCTGGGCTTTAAACTGCTAGGCTTTGTGCCGTTTTGCAAACAAGTAGCCATCTGCTCACAAAATCGCGCGCTTTTTAACTCGCACTATCCGTTTTCACCCGCTACCATCGCGCTTAGACAGAGCGTCTCGCGATTTTTGAGCAAGCAGGGCTGCGAGCCGATCGATATGAACGCTTACCGCGGCGTCGGCGGATTTTTACGAAAGCTTAGCAACCTAGTATGATTTACAACGAGATTTTAAATTACGTAAATTCTACTATTTTAAACGGAATTTTAAAAATTTAATGCTATTCTTAAAGCTAAAATTTTAAATAATATACATAAAAGATAGATTAATCATGCAGTTAAAAGAAATTTTAAAAGACATCAAAATCGCCCGCGACAATCTCAAAAACGTGGGCAAAAGTGCCACGATCTTCGGCTCGGCGCGCTTTAGCGAGGATAATCGCTACGTAAAAGACGCGCAAAAGCTCTGCGAGGGGCTTGCCGATTTAGGATACTCGATCATCACCGGAGGCGGTGGCGGCATTATGCAAGGCGCCAACCGAGGCGCATTTGCGAGAGCAAGAACGCACAGCGTGGGCTTTAACATCATGCTGCCGTTTGAGCAAAAAAGCAACGGCTTTTTGACGCAGGGCGCGAAATTTTCGGCATTTGCGCCGCGCAAAGGTGCTCTCATCGAAAACAGCGAAATTTTCGTCATCTTTCCTGGCGGCTTTGGGACGCTGGATGAGTTTTTTGAAATTTTAGTGCTGGTGCAGACGGGCTTTAAGCGCGCACGGATCTATCTTTACGACGAGGAATTTTACGCGCCTTTGATGGAGTTTTTCCGCACTTCGCTGCTAAAATCTGGCGCGATAAACGAAAGCGATCTGCAAAATTTTAAGCTCTGCGACAGAGTGGATGAAATTTTAACGGATGTGCGACGTAAGGAGAACGAATGAAAATTTTAGTCGCGATGAGCGGCGGCGTGGATAGCTCGATGTGCGCGAAGCTGCTGCAAGACGCGGGGCACGAGGTGCAGGGCTGCTATATGAAGCTGCACGCAAAGCCCGGCTATCACGAGGCGAACATCGCCAAAGTCCGCAAGGTGGGCGAGTTTTTAGGTATAAAAATCCACATTTTGGATCTGCAGGATGATTTTAATCGCGACGTTTACGAGCCCTTTGTGCAGGCCTATATCGGCGGCCTTACGCCAAATCCCTGCGCTCTGTGTAACCGCCGCATAAAGCTCGGCAAGCTTTTGGAATTTGCGCGCGAGCAAGGCTTTGAGCGTCTAGCTACCGGGCACTACGTCCGCATCGAGGACGGGCTTTTAAAAGCCGCCGCAGATATTAGCAAAGATCAGAGCTATTTTTTAGCAAACATCGATCCCGCCGCGCTTGAGTTTATGCTCTTTCCGCTTGGAGGGATGTATAAAAAGGATGTCAAAGAGGCCGCGCGCGCCTATGCGGAGCTTTCGCAGATCGCTTCTGCGAGTGAAAGCAGCGAGATCTGCTTTGTGGACACCACCTACATCGACGTTTTGAACCGTCATACGGGCACCAAAATGCCCGGTATCGTGCGCGACCGCGCGGGCAACGCCATCGGCACTCACGAGGGCTACATGCACTACACGATCGGCAAGCGCCGCGGTTTTACGGTCCACGGCGCGCATGAGCCGCACTTCGTGCTAAGCATCAACCCGCACAAAAACGAGATCGTCGTGGGCGGCAAGGAGGAGCTAGCGACCTACGAGTTCGACACCGAAAATTTTAATGCTTTTTTAAGCAAGGATGAAATTTTAAATATGCCTGGTCTCGGCGTTAAGATCCGCTACCGCAGCGCCAAACTCCCCGTTAAAATTTCGCCGCGTGAAAGGGACGGCGTGCATGCCGTGCTGTCCGCGCCCGCAGCGGGCATCGCTCCGGCGCAGCTCGCGGTTTTTTATGACGAGCGCGACCGCGTAGTAGCAAGCGGATTTATAAAATAGCGCTTCACATCCTATGCTCGCTTTCGGCGCCGCTTAGGGCCCATCTGCTCGCAAAACGGCGCTTTGATCGCGCCGCTTGGTTCGCGCTTGCTTTGTTAAATTTCATATCGAAAAAGAGATTTACACTTTTGAATCCAAGCCGTTAAATTTTATCCCGTAAGCTCGGCGCGCAAATTTTATGCGCGTAGCTTACGATTGAGGCTTTTAAATTTACGCTCTGTCGCTGTGTTACCTACACTGCTAGCGAAATTTACGAAAGTTGCGGCGCTAAAATAAAATTTACGGCGACGTCTTATCAAAGCGCGCCGTGACGCAAAGATCGCGACCGATATAAAATATTTCGCGCGTCGTCGCGGCGGCGCGAAACGAAATTTGCGCACTTGCTCTAAAGGCGATTTGCGATAAAATTTAAACCAAAGCCCGCAGTGCCGCTTAAATTTCATGAATTTACGCAAAATCAAATTTTAAAATTTAGCAACGCTTTCTAGCGTCCAGGTAATGTCCATCGCGACTAAAATTCCACTCGCGTCTTTACCTCAAAAAGCAGCTCGCCGTCCACCGCCTCAAGCCCGCCGCTCTTTATCATCTCGCGAATTTTACTCGTGCCAAGGCCGCTTTTTTGAAGCAAAATTTCAACCAAGTCTAGATCCCTGATCTCATAAATGCACCGATCTATCAGCTGCGAAGAGCCCAGATCGTCAAAGTAGAAAAATCGCCCGCCGTTTGAATAGACCCAGCCATATAGCCCGCCGTGCACGCCGCCGACCCTGCGCCACTCATGCGGCAGCTCGAGCGCGAAAAGCCCGCTTTTGCGAGCGACCAGCCTACGACTGCTGCGGCCGCCGCCCCAAACTTCGGCGCCTTCTAAAAAATATATCCGCTCGCCGCTTTGAAATACGCTGCCGCCAAGCGCGCGAACCTCGCCCGCGAATGGATTGTCTGCCGCGCGCTTTTGCTTTCCGTCGTTCTCGTCGAAATAATAGATGCCGCCGGAAGCTGCAAAAAGTAGATGGTTTGAGTGCTCAAGCTGCCTATTTAGCGGAGTATAGGGCGCGGAGGCGGGGTCAAATTTTAAATCATTCGCAAAAACGTCGCCGCTTTTCGCATCCCACAAAAAATAGTCCAACCACTGCCTCAAAAGTTCGTAATGCCCGCCGTTATCGCGCGCGTCAAGGCGCAGGTTTTTAAAATACACGTTCGCGCCGTCTGCGGCATAAACGTCGCTCGCTCTGCCATCGCTTCCCTCTATCTGGCGCAGGCTCGCGGCATCGGCGCCGGGTAAAACCTCTCCTTTATAAAACGCGCAAGAGCCCTGCGCAGCGTAATACACGCCCGCGATTTGGCGCAGATCCGTAGCGTCCATGCGTTTAAATTTATAGAGGTAGCTTTGCGGCTTGGGCGCATCCCAAAAGATATGCGCCAAGGTTTCATAAGTGAGTTTAAGCGCTCCCAGCGCGTCGTTAGGCACCGCCTCGCCGTCGCAAAAATAACTAATCCGCCCGTCGCTTACGTATCCGAACGCCACGGCTTTCGTGCGCGCGGGCTCCAGCTCGCTCATCGCGATGTTTCCGCAATATACGGCGTTTTTATCCGCGGCGACGTTGGAGCGGTAGCCGGAGCCGAAATCCAAAACCCGAAAGCTCGCCGCGTCCGCGCCCGGTATCGCAAAATAGCCCGCACCCACCACGAGGGCGTAAATTTCGCCATCTTTTTTATAAAAATCGCTGTATTTGATCTGCTCTTGCGGCGAGTAGTCGTCTGCGGAATTTATAACCGCAAACAGAGCGAGCACGCTAAAAGCCGCAAATACAAATGTCGCGCCAAGCGCGATCTTGCGCCAAAGCGGCATGCCCCGAGGCGCGTCTCGCACCGGCTTACGATCTGCTTCTACCTTGCGCGCCCTAGCTTTGCGCTTCTTTTGCGCGCGCTCATCCTTTGGCTCTTGCGTAAAATCCTCATACATCTTTTGCCTCAAATTTAATCTCGCCGCAGATTGCGCGGCACTTGAAATTGTACAAAAGCGCGGCTAAATTTATGAAATTTAACGCTACGGACAAATTCTAATTTAACTCTTTGCGACGCTAATTTATTTTACGAATGCCACAAAATCTCTGGCGAATTTTAATTCAAATCGCTTCGTAGCCGCACGGAATCGGCGCCGTAACGCTTGCAAACACAAAATCCTCATCGCCCGTATTTTTCATACCGTGGCACTCTCCGCTTTTGGAAATGATTAGATCGCCCGCACAGATCGGCACCTCCTCGCCCTTTCTCGGATAAAACACGCCGCGTCCGCTTAAGCAGATCCACACGTCATCTCCGTCTGGGTGAATATGCGGCGCTACGACCTGGCCGCGTTTGACGATCCAAACCGCGCCGCAAGTGGCCTCCGTAGTAAAAAATGTCGTTTTTACAGCTCGTTCGTCGCTACAAATAGCATCTTTTATATGAAAAATTCTTTGCATTTTCGCTCCTTTAAGTTCACCGCATCCGGCGCGGTTTCGGCAGAATTTTAGCATTCTTTTCGTGCAACGAAAGTGAAATTTCAAGCGCCAAACTCGCAACGCAACCTTAAATAAAAACTCTAAATTCTCGTTTTGCTATACGATTTTTTTTTTGAGGATTGAGATCGCATCTAAAAGTAAGAGGCGCATAAGCATGGTATTTGCGGATAGAATTTCGGCTTTAATTTAAGACGGAATTTTAAAAATTCTTCTAAATTTAAAACTGCTCTGCTAGATAAATTTATTAAATTTGATATGAGCTTTGCTTACGCGCTTTTGCCACCCAGCTTAAAGCCAAATCGTAGCTTTTATCAAAAACCTCGCATGGCGCAGACTTTACGGCAAGCTCCAAGTCGGTTTATAAATAGATGCTACCTCCGGCTTGTTTTAGCAGATACGCATTTTTGCGCCTCGAATTTTTGCACATTTTACGATAATGTTTTTATAGCGCGTAACATACTGATCACGAGCCGAGCGGGAGTTCAAAGAGATAGCGTTAGAATTTTGCACTATCTCTTAAATTTCAAAACTATTTTATCTTGCTTGGATCCAGCGCAATCTCGTCGTTTTTGATCACGCCGATACCCTTATTTAGCACATTTTGCGCGATCTGTTTAGCTTCTGCTAGCGAGTGCATCGCGAAAGTGCCGCACTGAAATTTATTCAGTTCGGGGATCTCTGCTTGAGAGCCCACGCCCAAAATATCCTTCATACTCGTGCTCCACGCCGCCGCGACAGCACTCTCGCTAGGCGCGCCGATCACGCTCATATAAAAGCCCGTGCGACACCCCATCGGCGAGATGTCGATGATCTCGATGTCCGCGCTATTTAGATGCTCGCGCATGAAGCCCGCGAAAAGATGCTCCAGCGTGTGGGTGCCGCGCTCGCTCATAATCTCTAAATTCGGACGGCAAAACCGCAGATCATAGACGCTAATTTTATCGCCGCTTTTGGTGCGCATGCTCTTTGCGAGCCGCACGCCAGGGGCATTCATGCGGGTATGGTCGACCTTAAAACTATCTAACAATGGCATATTTTCTCCTTAAATTTAGATCACGGCGATTTTAACATAAAATTTCGCACTTTTAGGCGCACAGACGAAATTTTAGCTACAATTACGCTTATTTTAAGGAGAATTAATGCCCTACATAAACGTTAAAATTACCAAAGAGCGCGGCGGCTTAAGTCGTGAACAAAAAGTAAGGCTCGTCAAGAATCTCACCGATGCCCTCGTAGCCGTGCTGGGTAGGGGCGAGAAAACCACGGTAGTTACGATAGATGAAATATCCACTGACGACTACGCGATCGGCGGACGACTAGTAAGCGAAATCAGGGAGCGGCAGAGCTAAGCTTGAGCGCCAGGCTAAATTTGAAAAGCTAAATTTTAGAATTTTAAAATTTTCATGTAAAATTCTATGCGGCAGGCTCCGCTTCTAAGGAAATAAAATTTGCGACAACCTCAGCTTGCAAAATGAAATTTTACGCTAAATTCCATGCTGTAAAATTCCAAAAACCAACCGAGCGGAAATTTTAAAGCGGATCTATGGTGAAATTCTTTGAAAAAACCGGCAAGATAGAATTTATGCAAATTTCAAAATCTTACTAGATAAAATTTAAGTCTTGCAAGTTTAAAATTTCGCAAAATATAAATAGATGGTATTCTTAGCGAGCTAGCGCTCCCAAATTAGCTTTTTGCCGAAAGTTAGAGTATTATCGGTCATTTTCATCCAATCGATTCTGATCGTAAAAAAATCGGTCTCCATCGCGCGCGCAAACGGGAAGCGCTTAAGATATAGCGAGGTTTCGCGCTCATCCGCGCTACGGATATGGCCGCAAATCTGCACGCCTTTGATCCTACCTACAAATTTCGTATCCAGCGCGACCGTAGCCGCAACTCCGCGGTTGGCAAAGACTGCTTTGATATGCTCGGAGTCGCTCGCGCTTGCGATGATGAGCTCCTTATTTTGCGGATCGTAGGCATAAAATGCACTGCAGCAATATGGCAGATTATTGCGCAAAACTCCGAGAGATAGGAGCTTCATCCTGCCTAAAAACTCGTCGAATTTATCCTGAGCGGCACACATTTTAAGCCTCCTTTTTGCTAAATTATACAATGATTTTCTTTTATTAGCTATAATCGCGAGCCAAAATTAGGAGAATTTTTATGGAAAATTATAAAAAAGTAAAAGAGATGTTTTTGATGCAGCAAGCCCTAAACGACGAAACAAATGGCGTGGGCTGGGAGGACGGCTATACAAAAAACGGCAAACTTATCAACTGGAAGCGCTGCATTTACATGGAATGTGCAGAGCTTATCGATAGCTTTGCGTGGAAGCATTGGAAAAATATCTCTGCAGCGCCGGACGTGAATAATATCGTCATCGAGATCGTTGATATTTGGCACTTCGTGATGAGTTATATTTTAGAGCAATATTACGGCGGCAAAGACATCGATCACATCGTAAGCGACGTCACGGCAGTAAGCGGATTTGCGGAGTTTAGCTCCTACGCCTACGACGTGCGCGAATACAGCATCTACGAAATCGTAAACGACATCGAGCTAGTAATCCACGAAACAAGCGGCTTTGAGCTGCAAATCGGTGAGCTACTGACCGATTTTTTTCGCGTCGCGATTAAATGTGGCGTGAGCTTAGACATACTTTTTGCCAAATATATCGGCAAAAACGTGCTAAATAAATTCCGCCAAAATAACGGCTACAAAGAAGGCGACTACCGCAAAATCTGGGGAGACCTTGAGGATAACGAGGTGCTAATCGAGGTGCTATCAAAAGGCGCAGTAAGCGCAAACGAAATTTACGAGCAATTGCAAAAGATCTACGACGCGACGAAGTGAAGTCGTGGGTTTGCGCGCGAGATTTCCCTTTGAAATTTTGAAATTTCATCTATAAAATTTCGGCAGGCGAATTTTAAAAAAGGGCTTTGGTTTGGAATTTTACAATTTTGAGCCTGAAATTTTACGTAATGCCAGCTCATTTATAAGAGGCAAAATTCCGCGCAGCAAGCAAATAAATATTTGCAACAGGTAAAAACCAAGCTAGATCTAGTTTCTTTTTTACACACGATAAACAAGCAGATTAAACGCGGGCGAGCGATCAAAGCATAAATTTCGTATTATAAGGCAGGATGAGCCGGCTAAAGCAAGCGAATGAGCCAAGCGAGCGGATTGATGAGGCGCGGTGCGGCAGCCAAGCTCAAATTCCGTCGCAAAAGTCGCTAAAATAACGCAAATAGGAGCATACATGGGTAGAATTTTTAATTTGGCGAAGCAGGATTTTTTTACGCGCAAATTTATTTTGCTCTCGCTACTACCACTTGTGTGCTCGCTCATAATCTTAGGCACGCTCGCGTTTTTCGGCGGCAAAGAGCTTTTTGACGCACTTTCTCAGGGCGCGCAAAGCGGCGATTTTAGCTTCTTGGACGAGCAGCGCTTCCCGGTAATTGCAAAAATTCTAAGCTTTGCTGCTACGAAGTGGATTATCGGCGCGATTTTTTCGGTGTTTGCCAGCTTTGCGGTACTGATGCTTAGCGTGTTTTGTGCGCTTATCATAGCAGGATTTCTGACGCCCGCAGTCACTAAAGAGATCAACGCCCGCCACTACCGCCTAATCCGCGCGGATGAAGCGAGCACGGCGCGAGTACTGAAGCTAATGAGCCTTGAAATTTTAAAATTTTTAGCGATCTTATTCATCTGCTCGGTGCTTTTGTTTGTGCCGGTAATAAATTTATTTATAATCAACGTGCCGTTTTTTTATATCTATTACAAGCTGGTTCTAATCGACGTCGCTTCAAATGCGTTAAGCGCGAAAAGCTTCGAGCGCTCTTATAAAATGGGTGGCGGATATAAATTTGCCCTAAGCGCTTTTATTTTTTATCTGCTGTGTTTGATCCCGCTGGTAGGATTATTTTTCCAGCTATTTTTCATCATCTTTTTGACGCACATAGTGCTGATAGACGAAAGCGCCCGCAATAAAAATCGCTAAAGATTAACTAAAATCAATGAAAAATTTTGAAATTTTCATAAAATAGTGCAAAATTTTTTAAGAAAGGATTTCTATGAAATCAGGTGATATTTACATTTGCAATATATGTTCGCTAAAAAGCAGCGACGATGAAAATGCGGTCTTTATCAAGGCGCATAAAAACGGCGAGACGGTGCATATCTGCACATCCTGCATGCCTAGCGTCATTCATGGCTCAGGCATGGTCGTAAAAAGCAACTCCGAGATCGAAGAAGAGCTCCAAGACGCTGCAAACTAGCTGCTAGCACCACTTGCTGCGGCGCGTTTTAATTTGTCTATTAATCTGCGCGCCGCGAAATTCTAAAATTCTAAAATTCTAAAATTCTAAAATTCTAAAATTCTAAAAT
>NZ_CALLWC010000030.1 GCF_938015785.1 uncultured Campylobacter sp.
CAAAACGCGCCCGCCGCTAGCGTAAATTTGCCCGTCCCGCTCGCTTACGCCTGCATAGCAGATATGCGCTCCCGCGGGAATTTCGCCGACCTCGATCAATGCAGGCTGCGAAGAGCCGTAAGGGTAGCGCTCGCTAGCCATTACGACGCCCACCGCAAATCGCTCTTTTAAGCTTATGCTACTTAGCTTGCCTACGGCGGCGTTGTATAAAATTTCGCTCAAATTTCCGTCAATTAGCGGCATCAAAACCTCGCACTCCGGATCGCCGAAGCGGACGTTGTACTCCAGTACGTAAGGCTCGCCGCCCACGATCATAAGCCCCACGAACAGCACGCCGCAAAAGGGCGCGCCCTGCTGCCGCATCCCTTTTAGCGTAGGTGCTACGATCTCGCTCTGCACTCTTTTTATCAGCGCGGTATCCGCTAGCGGGCTTGGCGCATAGGCTCCCATGCCGCCGGTGTTAGGGCCCAGATCGCCGTCAAGAAGCTTTTTGTGATCCTGCGCTACGGGCAAGCTCACGAAATTTTCCCCGTCGCAGATCGCAAAAAAGCTCAGCTCGAAGCCCTCTAAAAACTCCTCCACGACGACGCGCTTGCCTGCTTCGCCGAAGCTTTCGCCGCTTAGCATATCCGCGGCGGCTTTTTTAGCTTCATCTTTGGAATTTGCGATAATGACGCCTTTGCCCGCGCACAGGCCGTCTGCTTTGACCACGACGCGACCGTTTAGATCGTCTATAAATTTTGAAATTTCGGAGAGATCGTCGCTGCTTAGAAATTTTGCGGTTTTAATATGATTTCGCGCCAGAAAGTCCTTCATATAGGCTTTAGAGCCCTCTAGCTTCGCCGCAGCAGCGCTGGGACCAAATATCGCGAGACCTTGCGCTTTGAAAATATCCACGATGCCTTTTGTAAGCGGCTCTTCGGCTCCCACGATAGTAAGAGCTACGTCGTTGTTTTTCGCAAAGAGCGCGAGCTCATCAAAATCTTTTAAATCTAAATTTTTACCGAGCGCCTTAGTCGCGCCGTTTCCCGGAGCAAAATACAGATTTAAAACGTTTTTATCCTCGCGAAGTCTTAGCCCGATCGCGTATTCTCTACCGCCGCCGCCGATTATTAGGATATTCAATGAAGCCTCCGTAACGTAAAAAACCCAAGTGAGCGTTGCGTAAAAAGAATCGGCTCAAACAAAGCCAATCTTGCAACTAGGAAAAATCTCTAGGTCGCAACCCGTAACTTTAAAAAAGCTCGAGCCGAGCCGCGTCACACGGACCTCTCACGTCGTCGCTTATACAAATATGTTGAACCCTCATATAAAACGCTCTCGCTTCACCCAGGCTTGGGCAAAATTATAGTCTAAATTTGCTTAAACTATGGCAAAAGCGCCAGATCGACGCAGGATTTTATCGACATTCTTTCGCAGATTATCGGCTCGCAAAACTCGCTCAAAACGCTCGCCGTCGTCCTACCGATACAAATCGCCTTATAGCCCCCGTCCCAGCCGAAATTTGCGGTAAAGCCGCGAACGTTTTTAGGCGAGGTGAAAATCAGCGTGCTGCCTTGCGGCGGCTTTGCGGCAGCAGGCAGGCTGAGGACGCAATTTTCATAGGCGATCACGCTTTGCAGCCGCACGCCGGCGCTAGATAGAATTTGCTCTAGCTTCGATACCGTCTCGCGCGCGCGCAGATACAGTGCGTCTCTGCCTTGCAAGAGCGGCGCGATCTCCGCGGCGAATTCATTGCCGTGCCCGTGCCGCGCCACAAAAATATCGCGAAATCCAAACTCGCGCGCAGCCGCAGCGCACGGCTCGCCGATAGCGTAAACGGGGATATCTAAATCAAGCGAAATTTCATTAAATTTTATCGCCGCCACCGCGTTTTTGGAGGTGAAAATTAGCGCGCCGATCTGCGCAGGCAGGCTAAATTTGAGGAATTTTATCTCGCAAACCGCAAGCTGCCTCACCTGCGGATGATCAAATTTCGTATTGGACACCAGATATATCAAAACGCCCTCCATGTTTAAATTTGCTTCGATTCAGCCTCACTCCTACCTCCACGACGCGCAGAAACGAAAAAAATGCCGCTTCATTTGCTTCGATTAAATTCCATTCGCGCCTTATCGATTACGTGCACACCGCTTAACGCCCAAATTTGCTCTGATTAAACTTCGCTCCGAGCCGCTTTCGGCGCCGTTTAAAGCCTACTCGTACCTTTAAGTCGCGCTTAGGCAACCAGCGGCGCACTTTTAATTCAGCTCACGCCCTAAATTTCAAGTCAAGCGCTTCGCTTTACACGGAGCCTGTCCTTTAAATTTTACTTTGCAGTCTGCGGCGGGCACTTAATAACGCTGCCGCAAAGCTCAATCTGCGCGCGGCAGACGTACTACATAGCTCGCCAGCCCCGTCCAACCCGTATATGTGTCCCCACGGGTCATAGAGCTCGCCAAATTTTAAAATTTAAAACTGCGACTACGAAATTTTAAAATCACAACTATGAATTTTAAAATTTTGCCGATCTAACCCTTAAATCTCGGTATCAGATTGTATCCGTTTATCTCGCGCGCTTCAAGCGGCATGCTCTCACCCAAACTTAGCACCAAATTTCGCCCGAGCATCTGTGCGGTACTTAGCCCCTTAAATTTGTCCCTTCAGCCACCCGTTTAAAATTTCAATCTGCGCCGCGACGCTCTCGTTCGCCGTGCCTCCTTGCGACTTGCGCGTCTCCTTAGAAGTATTTAGATCAAGAAATTTAACCGCACCCGCGTCCAAGCTTTCATCCACGCTAGCAAGCTGCTGCACATTTAGCTCGCTCAAATCCAGGCCCAAATTTTCCGCATACGCCACCGCCTTGCCCGTGATGAAGTGCGCCCTGCGAAACGGTACGTTTTTCTCCCGCACGAGATAGTCCGCTAGATCGGTTGCCGTGAGGTGCCCGCGGCGCGTCATTGCGAGCATATTTTGCTCGTTAAATTTAGCCGTTTTTAGCATCTGTTTTAAAATTTCAAGGCTCGCAAGCGCGGTGGCGACGCTATCAAAAACGCCCTCCTTGTCCTCTTGCATATCCTTGTTGTAGGCTAGCGGCAAGCCCTTCATCACCGTTAGCAGCGCGACGAGATTGCCGTTTACGCGCCCCGTTTTGCCGCGGATGAGCTCGGCGACGTCGGGGTTTTTCTTCTGCGGCATGATCGAGCTGCCCGTGCTGTACGCGTCGCTAATCGTGATGAAGCCGAACTCCTGCGAGCTCCACAAAATGAGCTCCTCGCACAGGCGCGACGCATGCGTCATCAGCACGCTTACGTTAAACAAAATCTCCAGCGCAAAATCGCGGTCGCTGACGCTATCCATCGCGTTTGGCGTAACTCCCGCAAAGCCGAGCTCTCGCGCGACGAGCTCGCGATTTATCGGATGCGGCGTGCCGGCAAGCGCGGCGGAGCCTAGCGGACAGAGGTTGTTTCGCTCGCGCGAGCTAGCAAAGCGCTCGTAGTCGCGGCGAAACATAAACGCGTAAGCAAGCAAATGATAGGCAAGGCTCACGGGCTGGGCGTGCTGAAGGTGCGTGTAGCCGGGCATCAGCGTGTCCGTGTGATCCTGCGCGATATCCTTTAGAGCGGCGATCAGCTCGCGGATCTTTTCGGCGATCGCGGCACCGCTTTTGAGCACGTAGAGGCGAAAATCAAGCGCGACCTGATCGTTTCTGCTGCGCGCCGTGTGCAGCCTACCGCCAAGATCGCTTCCGATGAGCTCGCTTAGGCGCTTTTCGACCGCCATATGGATGTCCTCGTCGGCGGTTTTAAACTCAAATTTTCCGCTTTTTATCTCTTCAAATACGGCATCAAGCCCTGCGATTATTTTTTCGCTCTCGTCAGGCTTTAAAATCCCGCAGGCGCCTAGCATCCGAGCATGAGCTTTGCTGCCAGCGATATCCTCCTGCCAAAGCGCCCTATCAAAGCCGATCGAGGCGTTAAACTCCTCCAAAAGCGCCGAACTCGCCTCGCTAAAGCGCCCCTCCCACATTTTTTTCACGCTCGCTCCTTCGTTTAAATTTTCGGTGATTTTATAAAATTTAAGCTAAAATAGCGCAAAATTTCGGCCTTTTGAAAGGAAAAACGATGATAGAGATGTTTTTATGCTCCTATTTTGCGGGCGCGGCGACGCTTTTTGAGGACTATGCGAGGCAAAATATCCGCGCTAAAGAGGTGCTTTTTATCCCGACGGCAGCAAACGTCGAGGAGTACCGAGACTACGTGGACGAGGCGAAAGAGGCGTTTGCCAAAATGGGCTTTACGGTTCAAATTTTAGACGTTTCCAAAGCGAGCGAGGCCGAAGCGAAGGCAAAGATCGGCGCGGCACGTGTGCTTTACGTAAGCGGCGGCAACACCTTTTATCTTTTGCGCGAGCTTAAAAAGAAAGGGCTTGCAGACCTCATCGCTAGTCGCGTCCGAAGCGGTGAGCTCATCTACGTGGGCGAGTCGGCGGGCGCGATGATCGCGGCTCCTAGCGTGGAGTACGCGAGCGTAATGGACGATGCGGGCGACTACGGAGCTGCGGCGCAAACAGGGCTTGATCTGGTGAAATTTTACCCCGTGCCGCACTACGGCGAGGAACCCTTCGTGCAAAGCGCGGCTGAAATTTTAAAAACTTACGGCGGCAAGTTAAATTTGACGCCGATAAATAACGCCGAGGCTATCGCGGTGCACGGCGATAAATTTGAAATTTTAGGACGGTAAATTTAGACGCGAGGCGTTCTAGGGGCGCGATAAATTTAGAAAAACAGCATCTGAAATTTTACGCTCTAAAGCTTGCGTAAAAATTTTAAAATTTAAAAACGGCGGTGTCCGAAAAACGAGCCGAAAATGCGGCGGCGGCAAGATAAATTTAACCGCTGCGAGCGCTAAATTTAAAGGCAAAAGCGAGCAAATTTTATAAGTTTAAGGAGCGTTCATGGAGTATTTCAAACCGTTTTTCGTAAAAATCGCAGGCCGCGCCAGAGATGACGATCGCACGAGCACGCACGAGCAGATCATCGCGCCGCTACTAAAAAACGCGCTCGCCGCCTACGTCTATAACGGGCGCAAAGATAGTATCGTGGGGGCTTTCGGTAGCGTGGAGCACCCGCTAAATTTGAGCGAGTTTAGTTTTCTCGTGCGCGAGCGGGGCAAATTTCGCCTTGATCTCTCGCGAGAGTGCGTAAACGACGCCGAGATCTTTTGGAACGCTTGCAGCTTTAGACGCGGCTCGGTCGTTGTTTTGCTTGAGGGCGAGTTTGATCTGGCGCCTATTTTACGCTGCTGCGCCGAGATAAGCATAGACGAAACGCCAAACATGGGTAACAGCCCCGCGGCGACCAAGCTTGCCAAGCGCGCGATGAGCGAGGGGCGGATCGCCGCACTTTTTAGCGCATCAAATGGGATAGAGTGGATGGATATCTACGCTCCTGAGGCGGTGCGGGATAAAATTTTAAAACTTGCGGATGAGATAAATCCAAATTTAGATTAAAATTTGGCGCCAACCTCGACTTTCGGCGAGAAATTTAAAATTTAAAGCCAAGTTCTGCGCTAAATTTCACGCCGGATAGGCATTATGCGCCCCTGTGTGCACAGACAAAAGCAGAGGTCGCGAAATAGATTTCGCACCTATCGCCCTCTTCTTCTTGCCAAAAGATAAAACAAAATGATCGCTGCCAAAACCGCCGCGATTGCGGCGTAAATTTTACCCATGCCGCCGTAGCTTTTGGAGTCGTCGCTTAAATACAGATTTATTATTGCGCCGTTGTCTGTTGAAATTTCAAGCTTCGCGCCCTTTGCGCCGTTTAGCTTTACGCGCAACATATTCGCCGCGGGGCTTGAAATTTCGGGCTTATCCATAAAAGAGTAGCTGGTTTTGTAGCTTTTCATCAAATCGTTGCAGTCTTTGGGGGCTACGAATATATCGTAAAACGCGCCGTTTTTCACGCTCAGATTTTCTCCGCCTTGCACGACGAAGTATCTAAATTTAGGCGCTTGCGTGATGAACTCCCACCGCAGCGTCTTTTGCTTCCCGCCCTGCTCGTAATTAAACTCCGCGCCGTATTTGGCGTCGAATTTAAAAACCTCTCTGCTGAAAAGCACGAACTGCCTATCACTTAAAATGGCGTTAGGATCGGAGTTTTTGTCTAAAATTTTAACGTTTTGAAGCTCCCTGCCGCCTTCGTAAATTTTAAAACTTTTCATCGCTACGGGCGGCCCCTCGGCATTAAACTCCACGCTTACGGGGTTTGCGGTGATTTTGCACTCGGGCATGGGATCCGGAATTTCATTGCTGAAAAATGCAAGCGCGGGCTCGTCATTCGGGTAATAGACGTAAGCTCGCGAGTTTAGCGCAGTAGCGCCTTTGAACTTATCCTCTCTCATGCGTAGCGTTTCGTTTTTGCACATCCCCAGTAGAAATTTGCCGCTTCCTTCGTCGTTTAAATTCCGCGAGCAAAAGGCGTTTAGGCGCGAATTTCCCATCTCAAAAACGTAGCTACTTTTTTTGCCGTGCTCAAAATAGCCGATGCCGATCTCATCCGAGGCGAAATCTAAAAATGCAAATCTATGGTAGATCGCGCTAAGTAGCCCGTCGATCGCGCTTTTTAGATCGCTTGAGTTATAGGATAAATTTTCACTCACGACGGCATTATAGCCTGCGTAAAAAGCGCGCTTTGACGGATTTTCGCCCGTGAAATTCGGCTTGCCCGGGCTCTCATCGTGCGACATCGCCTCGTTTGCGACGACATATTTTGCGTGATTAAGCGCGGAGATATTTAAAATTTCATTCTGCGCAAAGTAGTTTAGCCCCGATTTTGCGCGCACATTGTTAATGTAGCTTAGCGGATCGTCGTAAAAGGAAAAGCCGCTCATCGCAACGAGCGGCTGTTTTAAATTTGAAGGGGTATTTTCGCATGCGGCAAAAAGCGCGCAGATCGCCCCAAGACCCAGGAGCCTAAGCCGTAGGGCCCGCTTTGGCAAACTCGACCCCTTCTTTTACGTCCTCGTAGCGTTTGAAATTCTCCTCAAACATCTTTGCGAGCTTATCGCGCGTGATTTTATATTCCGCCGGGTGCGTCCACGTATTAATAGGATTTAGCAGCTTCGTCTCGACGCCTGCGAGCTCTTTTGGGATCGCAAGGTTAAAAATACCAAAATTTTCAAATTCGCACTTTTTGATACTGCCGTCAAGGATCGCATTTATGCATGCGCGCGTAGCTTTGATACTCATTCGCTTGCCCACGCCGTAAGCGCCGCCGCTCCAGCCGGTGTTTACGAGATAGACGCTGACATTATGCTTGTCGATCTTTTCGCCCAGCAGCTTAGCATAAACGGTCGGGTGTAGCGGCATAAACGGCTCGCCAAAGCACGCGCTAAAGGTCGCCACAGGCTCGGTGATACCGCGCTCGGTGCCCGCGACTTTTGCCGTATATCCGCTTAGGAAATAATACATCGCCTGCTCTTTGGTTAGTTTTGCGACCGGCGGCAAAACGCCGAATGCGTCGGCGGTTAGGAAGATTATGTTTTTGGGATGGCCGCCCGCAGAGCTTGGCTCGTAGTTATCGATATGATAGATCGGGTAGCTAACGCGGGTGTTTTCGGTCTTGCTGCCGTCTTTGTAATCCACGACGCCCGCGTCGTTGGCGACCACGTTTTCAAGCAACGCGTCGCGTTTGATCGCGGCGTAAATTTCAGGCTCGCTGCTCGGGTCTAAATTTATGCACTTCGCGTAGCAGCCGCCCTCGAAGTTAAATATCCCCTCATCGTCCCAGCCGTGCTCATCATCGCCGATTAGCTTGCGGTTTGGATCGGTCGATAGCGTCGTTTTGCCCGTGCCGCTTAGACCGAAAAATAGCGCCGTGTCGCCATTTTTACCCACGTTTGCCGAGCAGTGCATGCTTAGCTTGCCCTCAAGCGGCAGCCAGTAGTTCATCATCGAAAAAATTCCCTTTTTCATCTCGCCGCCGTACCACGTGCCGCCGATAACCGCGACGTTTTCCTCGACGTTAAAGATAACGAAAACGTCGGAGTGCAGCCCATCGCTCGCGTAATCTTCGTTTTTACATTTGCACGCGTTGTAAACGACGAAATCAGGGCTAAATTTAGCTAGCTCGGCCTCGTTTGGACGGATGAACATATTTTTTACAAAATGCGCCTGCCACGCGACTTCGGTTACGAAACGAACGTTTTTGCGGCTGGGTTTGCTAGCGCCGCAAAATGCGTCTTGGATAAAGATTTCCTTGCCACTTAGCTGGGCTTTGGCTTTGGCTAAAAGCTTATCGAAAAGCTCTTTTGAGATAGGCTGATTTATCTTGCCCCAAGCGATGTATTTTTGGCTCGGATCTTGTTTTACGAAGTACTTATCCTTGGGGCTGCGACCCGTAAAGATGCCAGTATCGACCATAAAGGTACCGTTGCTTGACACGCGCCCTTCATTCATCGCCTTTTCAAGCTCGAAAAGCTCGTCGTAGCTTAGGTTGTAGTTGATTTTTTTGATATTTTTAAGACCTAGTTTATCCAGATCGTTCGGAGTTGTCATTTTGCGTCCTTTTTAAATTAAATTTTGATAAAAGATTCCGCTATTATAGCTTAAAATTTAGGTGAGCTCGCTTAAGCACCGAGGATTGTCGCCATGAAATTTAGGCGGGAGCGCCGCCTAAATTTAGAGCTTATTTTAAAATCGCGAGCACCTGATCGGCATCGACCGTATCGCCTTGAGCAACTAAAATTTTATCGATTACACCGTCACGCGGGCTTTCGATATTTATCTCCATCTTCATCGCTTCAAGAACGATGACATTCTGTCCCGCCTTAACAGCGTCGCCTTCCTTTATTAAAATTTTAAATACGTTGCTAGGAAGCGTCGCTTTTATATCGTTATCGTCCGCACCACATCGCGCATCACCCGCGGGCTGCTTGCTGGTAGAGTCTTGCGACTGCGGCTTTGCGGGCGCTGAGGTATCGAAGCTGACGTCGTATCGATCGCCGTTTACGAGCACATTTTGCCCTGCAAATTCTACGCTGTAAATTTTGCCGTTAATCTTAACGTCAAATTTGCCGTTTTTAGAAATACCGCTTTGATGGCTTGCGGCGGGTGCTACGTCCTCTTTTTTGCGGCTCATCACCTTACCCTCGCCTTTTAAAAACGCGATACCCTTTTCTTTGCACGCAAGTGCGATGAATATGTTCTCCTCGCTAGGCTCGATGCCCTGCTCGCGTAGAATCTTCTGCGCATACGCGACGCTCTTGCTCTCGTCGGCGTCGGCGATATCTACGGCGTGCTTGGTCGTAGGCTCTAAGCCCAGCTGCTCCGCCGCCATCTTAATCACGCCCTCGTCGGGTTTAACGGGCGTTTTGCCGAAATAGCCTAGCACCATCTTGCCGTAGCCCTCGGCGATCTTTTTCCACGGACCGAACATTACGTTGTTAAACGCCTGCTGGAAATAAAACTGGCTAACCGGCGTCACGCTCGTACCGAAACCGCCCTTTTCGACGACCTCGCGCATAGCCTTGATGACGGCGGGGAATTTGTCTAAAATTTTATTATCGCGCATCATCTGAGTGTTCGCTGTAAGCGCGCCTCCGGGCATCGGGCTAAACGGAATGAGCGGACTTACCTGCGTGGCCTCGGGCGGCATGAAGTAATCCTTCAAGCACTCGCCCAAAATCTCTTCGTATTTTAAAATTTTCTCTGCGTCTAGCCCCAGGTCGAAATTTTGCCCCTTCGTCGCGTGCAGCAGCGTGAGGATGTCCGGCTGGCTCGTGCCGCCGCTTACGGGATGCGCGGCAAGGTCGATGCCGTCTGCGCCCGCAACGAGCGCAGCCTGGTAACATGCGACGCTAACTCCCGCCGTCTCGTGCGTGTGCAGACGGATATGCACGCCGTCGCCTAAAATTTTACGCGCGCGCTTGATCGTCTCATAGACCTTCTGCGGGCTACTGGTGCCGCTGGCGTCTTTGAAGCAGATACTGTCAAACGGAATCTGCGCGTCTAAAATTTGACGCAGAATTCTCTCGTAAAACGCCGCATCATGCGCGCCGCTACATCCCGGCGGCAGATCCATCATCGTAACCACGACTTCGTGTTTAAGTCCGTGGCGATGGATGCACTCGCCGCTAAATTTTAAATTTTCCACGTCGTTTAGCGCGTCGAAATTTCTAATCGTCGTCGTGCCGTGCTTAGCAAAAAGCTTGGCGTGCAGATCGATGATCTCGCGGCTGCCGGTATCGAGCGTGACGGTATTTACGCCGCGGCTAAGGGTCTGCAGATTCGCCTCAGGCCCCACGATGCTTCTAAATTTATCCATCATCTCAAAGGCGTCTTCGTTTAGGTAAAAATACAGGCTCTGAAACCGCGCGCCGCCGCCGAACTCGAAGTGCGTGATGCCCGCGTCTTTGGCCGCGCTAACGGCGGGCAGGAAGTCCTGCATCGCCACGCGCGCGCCGAAAACTGACTGAAATCCGTCGCGAAAGGTCGTATCCATAACGTCGATAAGCTTTTTAGCCATTTTTAGCTCCTAGGTTAAATTTAGCGTGAATTTTAATATTTCTAGCCTAAAAAAGCTTTTAAACCGAAAACCCCTGGAAAGATTGCGAGCGTTAATAGCACTAGAATTTGCAATAAAATAAAAGGTAGTACGCCCTTGTAAATATCCGTGGTATGGATTTGCGGCGGCGTCACGCCCTTTAAGAAAAATATCGAAAATCCAAATGGCGGCGTCATAAACGATGTTTGTAAATTTACAGCGATTAAGATCGCAAACCACACGGGATTGATATGCAAAGACTCTACTATTGGCAAAAGTATTGGCAAAATGATATATGAAATTTCGACATAATCGAGAAAAAATCCAAGCACTATGATAACTACCATCGTAAGCGCGATAAATCCCCATGCTTGGCCGGGCAGATTCTCCATAAAATTTTTCACGACCTCATCTCCGCCAGTGTAAGAAAAAATCATCGAAAATGCCGTGGCGCCCATCAAAATCATAAAAACCATGCCCGAAATTTTAGCGGTATTTTTTAGCGCGTCATAGATCAGCCTAAACGAAAACGTGCGGTATAAAACAGCTAGCGCTATCGCACCCAAGCAGCCTACCGACGAGCTCTCCGTAGGCGTAGCGATGCCCACAAAAATAGATCCCAAGACGAGCAAAATCAGCACGAGCACCGGCACGACGTTTTTAAGCGCGATAAAAATTTGCTTTGATTTGCTAAGTCCCTCTAGCGGCGGAACAGGCGGTGCATAATCTTTGCAAATATATGAAATAATCGCAATATAAATCACGTAAAAACCCACTAACACGAGTCCAGGAATAACTGCTGCAGAGAAAAGATCACCTACCGAAACCGAAAGTATATCGCCTAAAATAATCAGCACGATAGAAGGCGGAATAATCTGCCCAAGCGTGCCCGCAGCAGCGATAGTGCCGGTAGCCAGCGGCTTATCGTAGCCGTATTTCATCATCACGGGTAGACTGATGACGCCCATAGCAATGACAGTCGCGCCCACGATGCCCGTCGTAGCCGCAAGTAACGCGCCTACCAAAACGGTGCTGATCGCCACGCCGCCCCGTACGCCGCCGAATAAAAATGCCATCGACTCTAATAAACGCTCCGCAAGACGAGTCTTTTGCAAAATCATACCCATCAAAATAAAAAGCGGCACCGAGATTAACAACTGATTTTCCATAATCGAGTAAATTCTATTAGGCATCAGTGAGAAAAACTGCCTGCTCATATCCTCGAAAGCTTCGGTTAAAATTTCAAAGCCCTGCGCGTAATCCCACGCCTCACTAAGTCCGTAGATAAAGCCGAAAATCACAGCCACGGCGCCGAACGTAAACGCAACGGGAAAACCGAGTAACAGCATAAAAAGCGCTGCCGCAAACATCACTATGCCTATCATAGCTCGCCACCTTTTATCTTGCCGTGGCAAAATTCCGCCCAAGCGCGAAAAGCGTAAAATTTATAGAATTTTAAATTTAAGCTCATTCTGCCCTCACACACTCTGTGCGCCCGAAGAATTCCCACTAAGAAATTCCGAGCCTTTGTTTTCCCTAACATCAAGCAGGGCGTTAATATTTTTAATCAAAAATCCAAATGCGTAGATAAATAAAAACGCATAGCTAAGCGTGATTGCGGACTTGATGATCCAAAGATGCTGCATACCACCGGGATTAGCACTGGCCTCATGGCTCGTATAAGCCTCGCTCACGTAATCGATCGAAAAAAACGCCACGAGCGCCACGAATGGCAAAATGAAAAATATCGTGCCTAAGATATTTATGAGCGCTTTTGCAGTGGGACTAAATTTTTCGTAAAAAATATCCACGCGAACGTGTGCGTTTTCTTTGAGTGCGTAGGTCACACCGAATAAAAACATCGCCGAATATAGCCACCACGTAAGTTCTTGCATAGCGACGGAATTTGCGGCAGGAAAAAGATAACGCGCCACAACATTATAAAAAACGACTATAACTAAAAGCGCCAAAAATACGATACTCAATACGCCTAAGATATTTGCGAACGCATCAAAAGCTCTTTCTAATCTGCGTAAAAAATCCCTCAAAATTTTACCCTTTGCTTTAAATTTTTGCTATAAAAGCTGGGATTTTAGCAAAAATATCTGCAATTTATTATAAAATTATGCGCGGAAAGGATTTTTATGATTTTAAAATTTCAAAACAGATACTCTAAAAAATTTCTCGCTTTTTGTGCTATATGGGCGCTTTTTTGGCTAGCATTTTCATATTTTTTCTTGCAAAAATTCCTTTTTATCTATCCGGAAAGCTTTAGCATTCACGCGAGATTCGCGCTTTGCGCTGTAGCGCTAGGAGCGGTGATTTTAGTGGTTTGCGGCAAGGACGTTTACGGCGCAATCTGTGGATATGCGGTGTGGTTTTACGGCGCGGCGCTGGGCTTCGTATCGTCATTAAATTTAGCTAAAATTCACACGGTACTGCGAGGGAGCGGAGATATGAGCGGGATGAGCGGCTGTGGTGGAGCGGTGAAATTTTTAAATTTTGATCTAAGCGTAGTGCCAATTTTTAAGTCATTTAACAGCTGCGCATTCGACGTACCGGCGGTGCCAACCGATACAATGCTAGACGGACTGCAAGCCAAACTAACGGCGCTTTATAGCGGAGGCTGGTATCTATTCCCGGCAAGTAAAAGCGTGGATCTGGCGCAATTTTGGAGTTTTATCTTTATATTTTTCGCAATTGTTTGGATGATTGGAATTTTTCTTGGATTTTTGAATAAAAAGGCGCAGAGATAATCCCTGCGCCAAAGAAGTTACTGTGTAATAATTAGCAAAGCATCAGACGAATATACAGTATTTATATTCTTTAGCCCCGGCATCTCCCATACGTGAGCACATAGGCCATCTGTACTCTTTTTAAGAGTAACCTTATTTTTGCTATCGACAGTGTATGTAGCACAAACCTTATTCTTTGCGGTAATAGGATTTTTAACATTCGTCATGTTATTAAAACCTGTCGTGCTATTATCATACTCGCCTTGCGAAGTATAATAAGCCATTAGATCAGTCAGTGATGTAGATACGTTCTGCGCTGCTCTAACGACCTCTGCATCATCGCGTGTAGCTGCTAGTTTTGGAATGGCAATTGCCCCCAAAACACCTAAAATCACGATCACGAAAATTAATTCGATCATAGTAAAGCCCTTCATGTTTTTATCCTTTGATAAAAAATTTTTGGACTTATATTATAGGACGTTTACTATAAATTTAACTTAAAAGTTCTTTGCGAATTCTAACATTTCAGATAAATTTTTCACCGCATTCGCGCCGACCGCCAAATAATGGTTATTTATCAGGCTTTTTCCGTTATAAAGAGGCGCCTTCATCGTCTTTAGATCTACTACCGCTCCGCCGCTTTGATGCAGCAAAAAATCTCCTGCGGCGATGTCCCAAAGCGAACAATCACTAAATCTCGCATACGCGCTCGCACCCCCCTCGGCTAAGATACAAAATTTTATCGCAGAGCCTTTGCGCACGAGCTGCATTTTAAATTTTTGCGCGAATTGCGGGTATTTTTCGGATTTGCTATGTCGGCCGTGCATGAAGATTTGCGGCGCGCTAGCGGGGCGAGCGAGCAGCGCGCCGTTTTTATAGACTCCGCCGCCATTCGAGCTATATATGTCGCCGCTTACAGGCACGCCAATTACCGCTAAAATCGGGCGCCCATGCTCGATCAGTGCGATGCAGACGCAAAACTCGCCGTTGCGCGCGATAAACTCCTTCGTGCCATCAAGCGGATCTATCAGCCAAAATCTCTCCTCGCTCATGCGCCGCTTGCTATCCAGCACGCGCTCTTCCGAGCAGATCGCGATGCCGCTGGGCTCTAGAGTGCGCATTATCGCATCGTTTGCCGCAAGATCGGCATTCGTAAGCGGCGATTTGTCCGCTTTGACGAAAACATCGAATTTGTCGTAGTTTTGCATTATCGCGGCGTTTGCCTTTTTTGCGGCGTCCTCAGCAAGCGCTAAAAGCTCGTTTAAATCCATCTGCACTCCTTAAATTTAAGGTAATTTTACTAAATTTAAAATTTTAAAAGTCTAAATTTCGCCGAACGAAAACGAGCAAAATTTCAAAATTCTTAAAATTTTAATATTCTTTTTTATATAATTGCTAAAATTTTTTAAAGGATCAACATGACTCCAGTCGTATTAGATAGCGTTAAACACGCGGATTTACAGTATCACGCGGATGCATTCCCTACCGCGCCTTTCGTACCGGTGATCGCGCCGGAGATCCCGTTTTGCGCGGACAACCTCGTTATCGTATTCACCATTGAAAAAGAACCCAAAATGGTGGCGCTGCTAGGGCGCACCAAAAACATTCTAATCGATAAGGATTATAAAGGAACGGTGCCCTCCTCGGTGCAGAATTATCCGTTTTTCCTAGCCCAGATCGGCGAGCAGACGGCGATCTGCTTCGACAAAGACGCACAGCAGATCAAAGGCGACGGTGAGGCGCTTTTTAAAGACGGCAAGCCGACGCCGTTTTTACAAAATTTAAAAGAGGTGATGAAAAATTACGCCGATTTAGATATGCGCACGCGCGTTGCCGCGGCGGAATTTCAAAAGGCGGGGATTTTAGAAGCCAAGGAGCTCGGCATCAACTCTAGTGGCAAGGAATCGTCCCTGCTGAACGGCTTTTCGGTCGTAAATCGCGAAAAGCTTTTGAAACTAAGCGATAAAAAACTTGCGGATTTCGCGCGTCGCGGATATCTGGAGCTAGCGTATTTCCATCTAAAAAGCCTTGCAAATTTTCAGCGCCTAGGCGATAAGATCATGCAGCTCGACCCGCCGAGCACGCCGAAAGAAGTGAAAAAATAGACATTTTGCTTCTTGAATAGCTCGAAATTCTTAAAAATTTTATGATTTGACGTCGCGGAATTTAATTCCTAAAAGCGCCATTGCGCGAAATTGTCGCAAGTATTTTACGGCGTGAGTTATTTTTATAAATACCAATTAAGCTTATCTAGTAGCATAAGCTTTAGAGCTTAAATGACTTTATTCGCAGCTAAGACTAAACATACTGCGAGCTTGATCGTATAATTTTGCCATAAAATTTTATGGCAAAATTTATCACCCTGCCCACGCAGGATTTTATACATAAAATTTCAAGCCCAAATTTTTGCATAAAATTCTATTAAATTCTTAATTTCTTTAAAGTAGATAAATTTATAAAATTTAAAATATGCATCACAAAAAATATTTTATACATCAAAAAAATGAAATTTTGCAAGTTTACCTAAAAATTCTATGAATAGTAGAATTTAAATAAACCCCCATAAAAATTACATGCCTCAAAACACAGGCAAGCAAAATCAAGACCGAATTCTAAAAGCAAATTAAGCCCGCAAGGTATTTTTCTCGCTCCATCATTACAATGAACTGAATTTTACGCGGGAATCAAGCGCACGAATTAAATTCTGCACGAAATTTTATTCAACCAAGAATTCCTTCTTATCGATCGTGCCATGATAAAAAATCCCGAGCGTATCATCAAAGGTCTTATCCAAAAATCCATCTTTTTTTAGTCCTGCTAAAGATTTATTGATTAGCTCTAGCAGCGCATTATTGCCCTTCTGCACGGCGATTGCGTTGTAAGTTTGCTTACCTAGACCATCCAAAGCAACCTGCGTTTTATTATTGATGATTGCGTATGCGTGCAGGATTAGGTTATCATCGACATGCACGGCATTTTTCGCCCTTTTGAAAGCGCGGTAGCATTTAGCCGAGCTGGCGCAGAAATTCAAATTCTTTCTGAAGCCCGCTTTGCGTAAGAAATTGTGAATAGGAGAGTGTTTGATGACGAAAATCCTCTTTTTGCGGAGTTGATCGAAGCTCGTGATATTTTCGTCTTTTTTGGCTAGCACACCTACCTGCACCTTAAAATAAGGCTCCGAAAAATCTACTTTTTTCGCTCGCGCGGGCGTCGGAGTAAAGGTCGCAATCACCATATCCGCTTCATTGCGCTGTAAAGCGCTAATGCGCCTTGAAGCCGTGATCGGGATAAATTTTACCTTGCCAGGATTATCGCCGAAAATCTCCTTACCGAGCTTTTCGCCAAGAGCAATCTCAAATCCCCTATATTTGCCGTCTACGAGCGCACTAAACGGCGGCTGATCGTTATATACACCTATACGAACGAGCCTATCCTTTTTGATCTGATCCAAAGAATTTGCAGATAGAAAACCAAGTAGTAGAGCCGCCAAAACAAATACTTTCATTTGCTCCCCTTTTAGTTGAAATAAGGCGCAATTATAATAAAAAGAAATTATAGCCAGCTAAAATTCTGCGATTTATGGCGCATTTTCATCTAAATTTATGAAAAGATGAAATTCGCGGAGAAATTCTATGTCCAATTTACAAACGAAATCTCATAAAAAACTTACGCGAGCGAAATAAGAAGCTCTTTTAATTAAATTTTATAGACAAAATCTACGGATGAATTTCACGCTAGAAAACCTTAGCAAAATTTACGATATTCTTAAAAGCAAACGGCGAAATTCTACGCAGATTTAGCGTATAATTGCAAATTTAACTAAGGGGCGAAATTTAGCACTGCATCAATTATAAAGAAGCCAAGCTCTTAAAATTTCGCTAAAAACTATGCCAAGATGCAAACGTAGCAGCAATAGCCTTAGATCGGCATTACGCGGATGTTTGGACTAAGATTTTCTTGCAAAACATTTTCGATCGCATATAATGTGCCGCTCGCACCACTGGCGCAGCCGCTGCAAGCACCCAGGTAGCGGATATAGATGTCCGTTTTGCCGTCGTCTGCAGGCCTAATGTCGATGACGTCGAGATTGCCGCCGTCCATCTGAAGCATCGGGCGGATATCCTCGTCAAGCACCCCTTCGACCGCTTTAAATTTACCGATCAAATTTAGCTGCTCAAAGCTCATCTCCGCTCCCGCTTTCGCGCTAGTAGCGGCACTCGCCTCGGCTTGAGCTTGAAGCCTCTCTCGCTCCATCTCCTCTCTGGTTTGCTTTAAAATATCGACCAGATAGTAGTCCTTCTCCTCGTGTCCGCCCGGGCGCACGCAGGATTTACAAAACGCACCCGCTTTGGTGTATTGCGTGATCTCTTCGACCGTGTGAAGGTCGTTTAGGCGGATAACTTCTTTGATCGTGCCGAGGCTTACGCGCGCACAGTCGCACACGATGATCTCATCCTCAAAATGCGCGGGATCGACCCCCTTATAGTTCGCAGCAGCCTGCTTGATGACGTCGTACGCCATGACCGAGCAGTGCATCTTTTGCGGCGGTACGGCTGGCTCGTCCGGGTTGTCGCGCATCGCATGCTCTACGTCTAAATTTGTAATCTTTACTGCTTGATCGACGGTCTTTCCGATACAAAGCTCGGCCATCGTGTCCGAACTCGCAATCGCCGTACCGCAACCGAAGCTTTTAAATTTAGCGTCTAAAATTCTATCGGTCTTAGGATCTATCAGCCAGTACAGCCGCACCGCATCGCCGCAGCTCTCGGCGCCGAAGTCTGCGACCACTAGCTTACCACCTCTAGCCTTCGCTTCCTCCTCGGTGATCTCGCCCATATAGCGAGGATTATTCATGCGATCCTGCACTTTTTGCGAGTATTGCTCCCAGATCGAGCCGTTTATCAAACTATTTTTTGCCATTTTTTATCCTTTATTTTTCTCATAACCTTGCGGCGCATAAGCAAATGTGCTTGAAATCCCGCGCAGACGAGCGATAGCTTTGCCTATATGTTCGATCGCATAATCGATCTCCGCCTCCGTCGTAAAGCGCGACAGCGAAAGCCTTAGCGCCGTATGTGCCAGTTCCTTATCCGCGCCGATCGCTTCCATTATCGGGTTATTCTCCAGCGCCTCGCTCGCACACGCAGAGCCGGTAGAAGCGGCTATGCCCGCTTTATTTAGATCCCATAGCATCGCCTCTCCTTCGACGCCTTGGATCGAGGCGAGGATGGTGTTTGGCACGCGAATGCTGCGATCACCCACGACGCTGACGTTTGAAATTTGCAAAAGCGCATCCTCCAGCTTATCGCGCAGTCTGCTTACCTGAGTGCGCTCAAAATCCATAAATTTATTCGCTAGCTCTAAAGCCTTACCGAGCCCCACGATGCCCGCTACGTTTAGCGTGCCGCTGCGTCGCCCGCCCATCTGCTCGCCGCCGTGAAGTAGGCTAGTAAGCGGCTTGCTATCTTTGATATAAAGTGCGCCGACGCCCTTTGGAGCGTGGAATTTATGCCCGGATAGGCTTAAAAAATCCACATCCGTATCGCGCACGTTCACCTTTATCTTACCTATCGCTTGCACCGCGTCGGCATGATATAGCGCGCCATGCTCGTGTGCGATTTGCGCAATTTTTTTTACGGGGAAGATCGTGCCGGTTTCGTTATTTGCCCACATCACGCTAACGAGCGCAGTTTTGTCGTCGATCTTTTCGCTAAGCTCGTCAAGATCGATTAGTCCGTCTTTATCGACGCCCAGGCGAGTAATCTTTACGCCGCAAATTTTTTCTAAAAAAGCACAGGTCGCGCTGATTGCGGGGTGCTCGACGGAGCTTATGACGATATTATCCTTCTCGCCGGTTAGAATTTTATCGTAGTAAATTCCTTTTAAAACCCAGTTATTGCTCTCGGTCGCACAGCTCGTGATGACGATATCGTCCGCATCCGCAGCGCCAAGCCCCGCATAGAGCCTATCCATCGCGGCTCTTAGCGCGGGGTGAGTCTCGCTGCCGAAGCTATGAAGGGAGTTTGGGTTGCCGTATTTTTCGCAAAAAAACGGCTTCATCTCCTCAAAAACTTCGGGATCGACCATCGTAGTGGCGTTATTATCCAAATAAACGCGCTGCATAAAATTCCTTTCTAAAATTTGTCTGAAATTTAATCAGACAATTTCGCTCTTTTATCAATTTCGCACGATAATATAACATAATTGCTAAATTTTTCTTTAACGCTTGCCGTTTTAAAAACCGAAAGTTTTCGGAGAATTTATTAGATCGAAAAATTCCTTGCGCGTATCGTTTCGGCTTATAAAAAGCCCTCGCAGTGCCGACGTAGTCGTGGTCGAGTTGATCTTTTGCACGCCGCGCATCTCCATGCACATGTGCCGCGCCTGCAGCACCACGCCCACGCCGAGCGGATGGATCACCTCTTGGATTGCGCTTGCGATCTGCTCGGTAAGCTGCTCTTGGATCTGCAGCCTGCGCGCAAAAATATTTACCATACGCGGAATTTTGC
>NZ_CALLWC010000031.1 GCF_938015785.1 uncultured Campylobacter sp.
TTTACCCCCCCCCCCCCCCTAAAAAATTGATTAAATTTATCGCGAATTTTAACGAGGCGGCGAGAATTTAACGGCCACGGATCCACCAAGCCCGCTCAAAATTTAAATTTTACCTGGATTGAGCTATAATCCCTTTTTTGAAATTTTAACCTTGGATAAAGATTTGAAAATAGCGTTTTTTGACTCGGGCATCGGCGGGCTAAGCGTGCTAGCCGAGGCTTTGCGGCGGTTTAGCGGGGCGGAGTTTTTGTATTTTGCCGATGAGGATCACGTCCCCTACGGCACGAAAAGCAGGGCGGAGATCGTGCGGCTCAGCCTTGATGCGGTGGGGTTTTTGGTCTCGCGCGGCGCCGACGGGGTCGTCGTTGCTTGCAATACCGCCACGAGCGCGGCCATCTCGGAGCTTCGCGGCGCATTTAGCGTGCCCGTCATCGGCATGGAGCCCGCCGTCAAGCTCGCCGCGGACAGCTTCGGCGCGCGCCCGACGCTGCTCATCGCCACGCCGCTAACGATCGCGGGCGAGAAGCTAGCGCGCCTCGTTGGGCGGCTAGAGTGCGAGACGTGGAGTCTGCCGCTGCCTCGCCTCGTGGAGTTTGCGCAGGACTTGGAGTTTAATTCGCCGGCGGTTCGGGCGTATCTGCGGGAGGAACTAGCTAAATTTGAGCTTGAGCGCCTCGGTTCGCTCGTGCTTGGTTGCACGCATTTTAACTATTTTAAGGACGTTTTGCGCGAAATTTTACCGCCTCACGTGCGCATCATCGACGGCATAGACGGCACGTTAAACCGCCTTGCAAGCGAGCTGGGCGAAGGGCTAAAGCTTGCGCGCGGCGAGGATTTGCCCTCGCGTGCAGTTAAATTTAACGCGGGCAGCGGCGCAAAATTTGATACGAATTCGTCGGCGCAAGCCGGCAAATTTGACGCAGAAGGACGAGACGCGGGCGGCGGACAGAGCGTAAGGAGCAAAAACGGCGACATCGGGCAGAGCGTAAGTGACGGTAGCTGTCGCGGCGAGTATGACGCAAGGGGGCGCAGTGAGGGCAACACAGAAAGTTGCGGCGAGAGCAAGCCCGATATGATAGAGCAAGGTACGAGCAGACTTCGTGCAGTGTCGTGCGGCGCCAGAAAAAACGGCGCAGAGGGGTATGATGAGTGCGATGAATTTTCTAACGCGGATGAGCGCGGCTTTGGCATGGATACTTCGCGCGACGTAAAATCGCAGGTTTGTGCGGATAAATTTGACGCAGACGGTGATATAAAATTTAGCGCAAATTCGCAAACGGGCGAGCTGGGCGCAATCCGCGAACGCGACGGTAAGCTGGCGGTCAATGCCCGCGGCGTAGAGCAATGCGACGAAGACAAATGCCGCATGTCGCCACGCGCCGTAGATGCGAATTCACAGCTCAAGCTTTATTCTCGAGGCGGCGCGGATTTGTCCTTAGAATTTGAGCCGCGAAGCGAAGAGGCGGGTATTTCGCGAGTGAATTATCCAAACGGCAACAGCGTGGAGTATTTTTGCTCGGGTAGGGCGCTAGATGCGGCGCAGCTGCGCAAAGTAGAACTGTTTTTAAAGCGGCTTGATGCGATGCGAGCAATCGACTAGGCTACGCGCCCGTGCGTCGTAGATCCGTAGCGCAGGTTGGGATTCCAGTGCGTCATAAATCACGTCAAATTAAAATTCCTGTTCATCGCGGATCGCACCACGCAAATTAAAATTCTAGCGCATCGCAGATCGTTTCGTGAAAGTTAAAATTTTGATGCGCTATAAATCGCAGCGCAAACTCAAAATTTCGTCGTTTCGTAAATCGCGCCGCATAGACTAAAATTTCGGCGCGCTAAAAAATTTAACTCGGCTTGATGATTTAGAAGCGGCTTCGCAACAGCATGTGAGCAATGGCACCTAGCCGTCGTCCGGTGCGCGAAAGTTAAAATTTTACGGGGCAAATGCTGCCTTCCGCCGCCTAGCACGTAAATTTAAGATTTAACGCACAACGCCGCCGTCCAACTTGGAGCAGCATAGCGCGAGAAAGACGCCGTCGCTTCTTTAAATTTAATAGCGCAAGTCAAGATTGCTGTAAGTAAGGAATTCCTCGCGCTGTGCGAATTATCGCAGTAAATTTGAAATTTTAAATTTAAACCAGGGTGCGGATAAAGTGCGCGCGCGAGGTTAAAATTTAGTGCACCGCACAAACCGCCGCCGAGAGAAATTTAGGCAAGGCGCACGGCGTAAATTTTAAAATGATTAAATTTTAAGGCGCCGCGAAGCTCACAAGTCTTTTCCGCGGTAGCCAAAAGCTCGCAGGCTAAATTTGAAATTCTAAAATCCGTAAAGCAAGATTTTACGCCGTATCGTTTCGCGAGAGGAATTTATACCGCAAAATTCTAGCCGCGTAGAGCGAACTTGCTCCGCGCCTTCAGTGTATAGTAAGTTAAAATGAGCTTTACGCATAGGGCATAAGAGGAATTTTAATATTGAAATAATATTAAAATCTTATTTTCTCCCCGAGAAAACTTTTTATCCTCTAAGCCTACGATTTTTTACTTCTGCCCTCCGGTAAAATATTTTTTACGCTCATTATATCTATATTCTTCTAGCCCCTTACTTGCATTTTCACAATTCTTGTGCATTTTGCTTCCTTCTTCTATCTTATCCCAATCACAATTCTTTTCTACCTCTTTAGCTTCCTCTATATGCTTTTCATAGTATTCTACCGTCATAACTTTTATATCATTGACCGATTCTTTTGCATTCACGCAATTTTTATAAGAGTTGCTTCCGTCTTTAAGAGTATTGAAATCACACTTTGCTAAAACCTCTTTGGCTTCGTCAAGATGAGCGTCGTAATATTCTTTAGTTTTTACCTCGGTATCGTCACCGCAGCCTACTAATAAAGCAGCTAGCACCCCCCCCCCCCCCAGAGGAACATTTTAGGATTTTTCATTTCATTCTCCTTATTTGAAATTTATCGGTATTTTACTACTCGTTTACTTTAAAAATTTTAAATTGCAGGCGGGCGCGCCGTTTTAATATGGCTCATTAAATTCTGCTTTTAAAATTTGCTCGCGCTTTTTGAAATTTCGCTTTAAAATTTTATCCGCGCGACGGAATTTTGCAGAGCGGAATTCTGCGGGATAAAGCAGAATTCCGCTCTGCGGAATTCAAAATTTAAAAGCGAAATTTAAAAATTTACAGAGCTACTCCTCTATCTTTTTACCTGCAAATCGCACGAGAGCCCACGTAACGGCAAGCCCCATCGGCAGCGCGATCCAGACGCTAAGCCCCAGCGCTACGGGCAGATAGCCTACCGCTACGGCGACCGCGCCGACGGATAGAGCGTAAGGCATCTGCGTCTTTACGTGCTCGATATGATCGCAGCCCGCGCCCATCGACGAAAGGATCGTGGTGTCCGAAATCGGCGAGCAGTGATCGCCGAAAATTGCACCCGTAAGTACGCCCGAGATATTTACGATCATATAGGCGTGAAGCGCATCGCCCGAAAGCCCGTAGTGAAGCCCCACGGCGTTTGCCAAAGGTATGGCAAGCGGCATTAGAATTCCCATCGTGCCGTAACTCGTGCCCGTCGAAAAGCTAATGAACGAGCCCAGCACGAAAATCGCTACCGGAAGCAAAAATTTCGGCGTATTTTGGCTTAGCATATCGACCAGATAGCGCGACGTGCCGAGCTCCTTGATGACCGAGCTGAGCGACCAGGCAAGCAGCAAGATCACGATCGTGACGATCATCGTCTTCCACCCCTTGATCCACGTAGAGATCGCCTCTCTGACGTTAAAAATTTTGCGGTAAACGCTCATAAATATAGACACGACCGTAGCAAGAAGCGCCGCTTGAAAAAGCGCGACCGACGAGTTCGCGTTGCCAAACGTCGCCTGAAGCGTCGCAAAGCTTAGCGGAGCGGCTTTTGCGGCTGCGAGAGCATCGCCTTGCAGCTTGCTTAGCCCGCTAAAATAAAAGCTCGCAAACGCGCCGCAGATTAGCACTATAAGCGGGATAACGGCGTTTGAAGCTTGCGGTTTGATCCCCTCTTTAGGCTCTAGCGTTTTATCTTCGAGCTCGGCGATGTTAGAATTTTTAGAGTGGATTTCGCCGCTCGCCGCTCGCCGCTCGGCGGAGAGCATTGGTCCGAAATCCCTGCGCATGAACGCTACGTAAACCACGAAAGCGAGCATAAAAAGATTGTAGAAGCGATACGGCATGGTTTGCACGAAGATCGAGAAGGCATTTACGTTTTGCACGCCGATCTGATCATATCCCGCTCTTATCAGAGAGACCTCAAGACCTACCCAGGTAGAAATTAGCGCGATACCCGCAATCGGCGCGGCGGTAGCGTCGATGATGAAAGCAAGTTTTTCGCGGCTGACTCTAAATTTGTCGGTGATCGGCCGCATGACTGGGCCTACGATCAGGGCATTTGCGTAGTCGTCGAAAAATACGAAAAGGCCCATAATCCACGTTGAAATTTGCGCCGAGATACCCGTTTTAGCGCGCTTGCTAATCCAAAGCGCCACGGCTTTCGTGCCACCCGTCCTGCTAATCAGCGCGACCACGCCGCCGATGCAAAGCACCTGCAAAAGCACGCCCGCGTTGCCTTTGCTAGCCATCGAGCCCACCACGCGCGAGACCAGATCCGTAAAGCTGCCCACAAGCGCGGAGATCGGATTGTCATTGACGACTGCAAGCATATAGGTGCCGCTAAAAACGCCGATGAAAAGCGACAGGATCACCTCTTTGGTGATAAAGGCAAGCGCGATCGCCACGACGGGCGGCACCAGCGTCCAGATGCCGAAAAGCTCGGCATTATGCTGCCTCGTCGCGTCGTCCACTGCAAACGCGGCAACCGATAAAAACATTAGTAATAGAATTTTTTTCATTTTCTCGCCTTAGAATTTAATGCTTTTCGATAAAAAGCCCGGCCCAGCTCTGCTGTGTCGCCATCGCCTCTACGACGTTGATATTTACGCGACGGGGCATCGCCAGGCAGCTTAGCACGATCTGCGCGATATCCTCGGGCAGGATCGCATCGACCCCCTCATACACGGCCGCAGCGCGCGCTACGTCGCCTTTAAAGCGCACCTCGCTAAACTCGCTCTTGCAGATTCCCGGAGCGATCTCCGTCACGCGGATGCCCGTGCCGCGCAGGTCGTTGCGGATATTGCGGCTAAACTGCTTGATAAACGCCTTACTCGCGCCGTAAACGTGGCTACCCGGATAGGGCCACGCGCCCGCAGTCGAGCCGAGATTGAAGATATAGCCGCTTTTGCGCGCGATCATCAGCGGCAGCACCGCCTTGGTCGAATACAGCACGCCTTTGATATTCGTATCGACCATCGTCTCCAAATCCTCTACGGGCGTCTGCGCGATCCCCTCAAGCCCGAGCGCAAGACCTGCGTTATTTACGAGCACCTCGACGTCTTTGAAATTTTCAGGCAGCGCGCTTACGGCATCAAATACCGCAGCCTTATCGCGAATATCCGCGGCGATAATGTGCGTGTTGCCTAGCTCGCCGGCTAGCTTCTGCAGCCGCTCCTTGCGGCGCCCGAGTGCTATGATCTTATAGCCCTGCGCGCTAAGCGCCCTAGCGATCGCCTCGCCAAAGCCGCTCGTAGCGCCCGTGATGAATGCCGTATTTTTCATATGATCCCCTTTGCGTAAAATTTTAAATTTAGCGCAATGATAACGCAAAACGAATTTAGAATTTATGAAATTTGTTCTTGCGGCGCGGGCGCGGATGAAATAATACGAAGGCATTGGCAGGTTCTCTCACCCGAGCTCGCGATAGACAGCGGATTCGGCGAGCGCACTGGCAAATTTAAAATTTTGCGCCATTCATTTGTCGCTGTTTGCTATAATCACTTAAATTTAGGGAAAAGGCAAATGAGCAAATTTATACGATTTATCCTTGTTAGTATCTGTGTTTGCGCCACTTATGCGGGTCTTAAATATGCTTTTATACTCTTTATCACGTGGCTCATGTTTAGTGAGGTATATTTTGATGGACCGGGTACGCTGCTCGCCATACCGCTCACGTTTCTAAGCTCGTCGGTTATATTTGATTATTACTGTATTGCACTGGGTTCTCATCTACTCTTTTTATCGCTACTTAAAGGGCGCGACGTGAAAACGCGGTGGATTTTGCCTTTATTTTTTCTCATAACGCTCGCGTTTTGTAGTTTTTGCGTCTTAATCGGGCACGAAGATTATCAGCGCATAAACGCGCTTTTTGCACTCTTGCTTATCTCTCCTTTTACGCTCATCGCATACGCCATCGTTACGACCGTAATCCTTGCCAAAAATAAAATTTCGGATTATTATCCGGTCTTAGTCGTGATAATTTTTGTGCCCATTCATGCCGCCAGCATAGGGATATGGGGATTAGAACGGATATATTTTGGAGTATTTCTAAACGCGACGATACTGGGGATTTTTTATTTCACGGCGAAAATCGGGCGCGTAAATTTGATCGCACACAGACCCACATCCGACAAAACGCAAAATTCTAAAGACCGCGTTACCAAAACGATACAAAGCAGCGCGGCATTTTTAAACGACGATATTTTGAAGAAGCGCTAAATTTTATCCTTTTTTAGGAATTCTACATAACGCTTTTGTCGCGCATTACAAGCTTATATGCTTCCCGATAGATCTGAGCTTTACCGACAAAACCTTCAAAAACTGCGCCGTTTTGCCTCTTGACACATCGACGTCGCTATTTGATCAAATTTAAACCCAGCGCGATCTTATCGTTTTTGATCACGCCGATCCCCTTATTTAGCAGATTTTGCGCGATTTGTTTAGCTTCAGCTAGCGAGTGCATCGCGAAGGTGCCGCACTGAAATTTATTCAGCTCAGCGATGCCCTCTTGAGGGTACGCCTAAAATATTTTTATGCTTACGTTCCACACCGTCGCGATGGTAGGATTTGGTTTCAATAACAACTAGCTCCAATAAAATTTCATCTGTTGCCCATAAAGCCTTTTACGTTTTTCGATTTAAAATTTGAGTTGTGAGAATTCCATTCGTCGTTTGCAGATACTCAGAATAGATATTGTGGCTATTTTATACATGCAGAGTAAGATAAAATTTGTAGTTCTCAAGCGTGGCAAAATCACGCACTTCATTTTACAGATGGCAAAATAAGGTGTGCTGGAATCGGCCTTCACTTGAAATTTTATTTAAAAAGCAAATCGGATTTTAGCTTGGAATAAACCTGCTCGCCTTTTAACTCGCGAACGATTTGCAGTGCGAATTCCATCGCAGTAGCGGGGCCTTTCGAAGTCATTATATTTTGATCTTTTACGACATTCGCCGAATTCGTATAGCCTGGGTGAGCGATCTGATTTTCAAAACCTGGATAACAAGTATAAGAGCTTTTTAGCACACCCGCGGTAGCTAGCGCCCATGGAGCGGCACATATTGCGCCGATTTTTGCGTTATTTGCATCGAAATCGCGCAGTACTTGCCCCAGCCTCTCGCTCTTTGCCAAATTTTCGGCTCCGGGCAAGCCGCCAGGCAAAACGATCATATCAAATTCCGAAACTTTTATATCGTCTAAAATTTCATCAGCGATCATCTCTACCCCGTGCGTACCGCAGACGCATTTCTTATCCAGCCCCACGGATACTGCATCGATCTCCGCGCGGCGCAAAATATCGATCAAACTTACCGCCTCGATCTCTTCAAATCCGTTTGCCAAAACGATCGCTACTTTCATCTACGCTCCTTTATTTTAGGTATGAGCCCTGCTCGCTCGGGGCGGTCGAAATTTCAGTATTCGTGCTCCTACTAGACGAGCTATCGTATAGGAACGAATCGTCGCCTTTTAGATAAGCAATGATGTAGCCTAGCTCCGTAGCGCCCGTCTTAGCGGCGATCGGCTGCATGATATTTTTCATCTTGCCACCATAACTTAGATCTGTAGTGTATTGCGACATAGCTATCGAGATCTCTTTGGCGTCCATATCTTTGAGTTTACGTGATACTCCATAAGCTTTTTTTTGGCCATTCTCGCCGTGGCATGAAGCGCACTTCTCAGCAAAGATAGCTCCACCTCTTTCTTTTAAAGAATTTATATTTCGATTTACCTTGCCGCTATGGGTTTTACTGCCTGCGACCGGAGCGTTTTTGTAGATATTTACAGTTACGTTTTCATCTTTAGAATGCTTTTCGATCAGGGATTTTAGCTCTTTGGCAAACTCACCTTTGGCTTCAAATACATACGTGTCATCGCTCCCTTTATCCGCGGCATTTAAATTAAAGGCAAAAAAACATACTAAAAAAGAAATTTTAAAAATTTTCATAGAAAACCTTGATTTAGAATTTAAAAAGGGCGAAGCAAAAGCTTCGCCCCAATTTTACCCGTATAAGGTAAATAATTAGAAGCTGTATTTAGCCTCAAATCTGATGCGATCTTTTTTCTCATCAAGACCGCCAGCAGCATCGTCAATCTTATAGTGAGAATACCAAGTTTTGAAGCTTAGCTTTTCATTATATTTATAAGAAATTCTACCTACTACTTCGTATGCATCGTCACCATGCGCTTTACCATCTAGGTAATCGGCACCGATTCTGATACCAGTATCGGGGATAGTATAGCCTGCTACTACATACCAATAGTGGTTCTCGCCAGTAAAGCTTCTATAATCTAGCAACTCTTCACCCGGGCTAATGAAGGATCCTTGATCTTCAAAGGATACAAAAGAAAGGCTGTCTTTATGATCAGGTTCAAATTTCAAATAACCCGCAGCTAAATCAACGCCAAAGAAACCAGCACTTGCTTCTGCGGCCCAGAAATCTGCATCATCGGCACCTACTACATTTTTATAGTCGCCATCGAAATCAGAAAATGCATACTGACCTTTTACGCCGAGATTAAAATCATCAGAGATATCAAAGCTTAGAGCCAGTTCTGCAGCAAAAAGATCCGCTACATCTTCTAAAGAGTTATACCATAATTGGAAAGATACGGGATCATATGAACCCATAAATCCTATGCCATATAGGTTATGATCGGTAGTTAGCTTATTATTTACGTTAGCCCAATCAAGGCTTGAAATATCGCCATCGTTCTCTAGAGAATCCATCCAAAAACCACTAATTGTTAAGCCCTCGATATCAGTACTAGTAATTTTAACGCCATCTCCATACATATCATCGGTAAAGAATGAGCCTATACCCTGGCGACCAACTGCGATTGTAGTACCGCCAATAGTGTATCCCAAGTAAGCCTTAGCAATATCGAAATCAGAATCCGGGTCTTCTCTTCTTGCGCCGTAATTGCCATGATATTGACTATTTGAAGAAGAAGCGGATTCGCCATGATCTTCATCCATAAATCTAATGCCTACTACACCAAAGAAGTTATCGTCGATTTTAGCTTTAAAATCTACTTCCGATTTAAACTGCCAAACACCTCTATTACTATCTGCTTTATTTTTAAGGTGATCGTGAGTATATCGCATACGAGCGTATCCGTTTAGATCCACATCCTTGATAGCTTCCTCTAACGGAACAGCACTTGCACTCATAGCAAGAGCACCTGCAGCGACTGCTGCCGCTAAACTAAGTTTAACTAGTTTCATTTTGAACTCCTTTAAAAGTTTGTAAGCGCAATAGTAGCACAAAATGACAAATTATATGCTTAAAATATGCTGAAAAATACTAAAATTTTACCAAATTGTTACCGAGTATTTACCGAAAATCCAAATTTAACGGGCATAAAAAAGCGAGACCCACACAGGCCTCGCCGATTATTGAAAGGAGTTCTAATTTCGATGCGGGGATTATATCAAGCTGCGGTAAACAGACGGCAACACCTCTTTCATGCGGGATAAATTTAATAAAATTTTACGATGCGAAATTTTATGGATAAAATTTCAAGATACGAAATTTGCAAAGCGTGGGTTTTAAAAATCTACGCGATATCTTATCTGCTAAGAATACGATACCGAGAACGAGTAGTACGTGAAGAACTGCGAGAAAGAAAATTTATAAGAATTTCGCAATCAAAATTCTAGCGCCAGCTGTATTTCTATAATATAGAATTTTGCGGACAAAATAGCGCCACGCAGTAAAAAATCTTAAGCACGAAGCAAGCGAATAGAAAATGCTAACCGAGCCATATAAGACCGAGCCGTATAAGTAAGATGTGCAGCGCAGAATTTTGTGAAATACAAAATTCCACAACTTATAAAATATAAAATTTATGCAGGCAATCGCATAAAGAATCAGCGGACTTTAAAGCGCAAGCAAATCGCGCCAGCCCGCCATGATTAAGAACAGGAAACTATTGCCTTCATAAGAGTAGAGAGCAAACACAAAAACGTTTCACAAAGTAAAAGCAGGCTCGCTTACCTTAAAGGGCGCAACGGCTAAAAATCGCGTGGGATTAAAAGCTGATATTTTCGCTCTCAGGTACAGCAATAGCGTCGTTTTTATGCATTTGTTTGGTCTCGATTTTACCAATATCATAAGCGCGCGGAGCAACGGAACCCGCTTTGCGCGAGATGATTCGCATATCGGTGATAGCGCCTGAAGCGGTACTTATATAGGCAGTATCTCCTGCAGCCGCATAGTATCTACTTGCGCGAGCGGTGTAGAGCTCGCCGCTGGATAGGTCTTTAAACGTATAGACGTAAGCTGCGGAGCTTTGACGAGTGTAGTTTACGATCTCGGATTTTAGCGAGCGCAAGTTGCCTGCAGGCGTCGGAGCGGTGCTTACGGCGCAGCCTGCGATGCCAAGAGCTAAAAGTGCAGAAAATATGAAATTTTTCATTCAGTATCCTTCATTTGTAAAATTTGAACTTTTAGAGTAGTAGGTTTGGGCTTAAAGTTTGCTTTTTTGAGAGGCATCGGAGCAGAATTTAAACGACGATGGATGCGCTTGCGTCGCTGGCATTTGTTTTTGAGGGGCGTCGAAGTGGAATTTAAACAGATCTCTCTTAGTGTTAGGCGGAGTAAGAGCGCGCTTTTGGCGATTTTTCTATATATGTGGGGTAGAATTTAGCAGTAATCGCGAGCGAGACTTGGTAGTCGCGTCTGAGTCAAACACGGCAGAACCTTAGCTTCTTTTACCTGGCTAGCTCGCATCAGCGATATTTGCAAAAATCGGGCTTGAAGGGATCAACTCTCACTTTGCGACTTTTA
>NZ_CALLWC010000032.1 GCF_938015785.1 uncultured Campylobacter sp.
AGCGGCACCATGCGGGGCACCAGGACGGGGGCGAGGGACTCCATGCCCTCCACCGCGATGCCGTCGGCGATGGTGCGGACCGATTTGGAATTTAGAGGCTTTTTCGCGATGAAGCTATCGTGCATCGCGGGCGCACCCTTGGCGGCTACGGCGATGATTTTGATATCCGGGTTGATCTGCTTGGCGCAGCTGCAAACCCCCGTAGCAAGCCCGCCGCCACCAACCGGAACGACGATGTATTCAAGATCTGCGACCTCTTCGATCATCTCAAGTGCGATCGTGCCTTGGCCCGCTTGGACGAACTCGTCGTTGAAGGGATGCACGAACGTCAGATTGTGCTCTTTGGCATATTCCAGCGCAAACGCGTACGCCTCGTCGAAATTATCGCCCTGCAAAATGATCTCCGCGCCCAGGGCCTTCGTACCGCTTACCTTAAGTAGCGGCGTGGCCTCAGGCATTACGATCACGGCGCGCACGCCGAATTTTTGCGCGCTCATCGCTACGCCCTGGGCGTGGTTACCCGCGCTTGCGGCTATTACTCCATGTGCCCGCTCCTCATCCGTAAGATGCGCGATTTTATTATAAGCGCCGCGAATCTTATATGCGCCGGTGCGCTGCAAGTTCTCGCTTTTGAGATACACTTCCGCGCCGTAAAGCTTGCTGAGCTTCGGCGCCAGAGCAAAGGGCGTTTTATAGACGAAATCGTTTATCGTGCGCTTTGCTTGGATGATTTTATTTAGATCAACCATCTATTTCCTTTCGTAATTTTAAATTTTGTTATTATACATATTTTAGGCGAAATTTTATCCCACGCGAAACCTAAATCCGCGGCTTCGGCTCTAGGCTCACACTCTAACTCCTGCGCTTTAGCAGCACGCCGCATTCGATATGCGCCGTATGCGCGAACTGATCGAAGATCGCAAACCTGCGCACCTCATGCGTAGCGCAAAGTGAGCGTAAATTTTCAAAAAGCGTCTGCGGATTACAGGAGATGTAGATCAAATTTTGAAAATTTTTTATGAAATCAATCACGCTAGGCTCCAGCCCAGCGCGCGGCGGATCGATCAAGACGTGCGAAAAATCGTAGCTGAAAATATCGATCCCCTTTAGCCGCTCAAACTCGCGCCTGCGCGCAAACGCGCTCATCAGCTCATCCGCGCTAAGGCGGACGAATTGCGCATTGCAAACGCCGTTGAGCTCGCAGTTTATGCGGGCATTCGCAATCGAGCTTTTTGAAATTTCGCTCGCCAGCACGCGGTTAAATTTAGCCGCAAGCGGGATAGTGAAATTGCCATGCCCGCAGTACAGCTCCAGCAGATCGCGCGCAGCGGAGCTTTCTGGGCGTACGGAATGTTTTTCGCAGCTCGAATTTTGCGCGGCGGAATTTTGCACCCCAAAATCCTTACGAGTGGAATTTTTATCCGCAGAGCTTTCGTATGCGGAGGCACAGTTAAATTTCACGGAATTTTCGCCGCTACATTCTGCGCAAGCGGAATTTGCTTCAACAGAATTCCTGCTGGCAGCGCCCAATCCGGCGGAATTTTCAGAAGCGAAATTTCGATCCGTAGAATTCTGCAGGGCAGACTGCTCGCAGCTCGAATTTTGCTCGGCAGAATTCTCTGCTATGGAATTCTTTGCGGCGAAATTCTGTGCAGCGCGCACCTCGCCCATGCCCTCTTTGCCGAAGTCCACGCAGCTTCTCGCCCAGGCGATCATCTTTTCGTTCACGCCGCGGTTTGGCTGGATGAAGGCGTTTTCGCCGAAGCGAAATTTATAAACTCGCCCGTCCACGCAAAGCTCGTCCGTGAGGCTTAGCTCTCCGCTTAGCAGCTTCTGTCCGCGTGCGCGCGCCATAACCCTAATGCCAAGCTTGTCCGCTAGTTCGCAAATCGCCCCCTGCTCGCGCTCACCCAGACGCTTGTGATAAAGCAGCGTTGCCAAAATCCCGCTGGCGCACGAGATAAACTCGACGCCGAAGAGCCTTTCTTTTAAAGCTTCGCTCCGCCTAAGCGCCTCTAGCAGCCGCGGCATTAAATTTGCGATAGGAAGCGCTACTTTAGGGCATTCGTTAATTAAAATTTTCTTGCTACGTGCGCCGCCCATCGTGTAGGCAAGATCAAATGCGCTATGCCAAATATCGTGCCAGATGCCAAATTCCGCCCTGATGCGGTAATTTTGCGGCTGTGAGGCAAAAAACTCAAACTCGCCTCCAAAGAATTCTCTAAATTTATCGGCGATCAGACGCTTTTTGTATAAAATTTGATCCTCATAAGACTCGCCGAGCGTGCAGCTGCCGCAACTACCGAAGCTTTCGCAATTCATACATCCACTCTTTTACCCACCACGCGTAGTAAAAGAATGATAGCCGCGATACCCAAGATCAGACATCCCCACACGCTAAGCCCAAAGCCCGCAGGCAAGTAGCCGCAAACGATACTAATGCCGCAAACTACCAGAGCATAGGTCATCTGCGTGCTTACGTGCTCGATGTGATCGCAGCCCGCGCCCATCGATGAAAGAATCGTCGTATCCGAAATCGGCGAGCAGTGATCGCCGAAGATCGCCCCCGTAAGCACCGCGCTTACGTTTACGCACATAAAAACGTGAAATTCCTCGCCGCTAAGGCCATATTTTTGCCCCACGGCGTGCGCTAACGGTACGGCCAGAGGGGTGACGATGCCCATGGTGCCGAAGCTCGTGCCCGTTGAAAAGGAGATGAACGAGCTAAGCACAAAGATCACGATCGCAAGAGCAAAATGCGGCGTAGCGTCGCTTAGAAGCTCGACTAGGTAGCGCGAAGTGCCGAGCTCCTTGATAACCGAGCTTAGCGACCACGCAAAAAGCAGGATTATGACGGTATTTAGCATACTTTTCCAGCCGCCAACCCAGACCTCGATCGCCTCTTTGACGCCGTAAATTTTTTGCGCGATGCCCAAAACGACGGCGATGATCGACGAAAAGAGCGCGGATTGAAACAGCACGACCGAGGCGTCCGCCGCGCTAAATGCGGTGCGGATCGAGGTAAAGCTAAGAGGGGCTGCCTTGACCGCCTCCAAAGTCTCGCCCTCCAGCGAGCTGTAGCCATTAAAATAAAATCCGATGACGGAAAGAACGATCATCGCTCCTAGCGGGATTATCGCGTTTATCTTGCGGAGTACGACGCCCTCTTTGGGTACGAAAATTTGATCCTCTAAATTTTTGATCTTAAAATCCGCAGCTCCGCTCTTTCCGCCGCGAGATGCGATCTCTGCGCGATACATCGAGCCAAACTCCCTACTCATCACTGCCGTGGCGACTACGAAAAAGATCATGAAAATATTATAAAATCTATACGGGATCGTCTCAACAAACACGGTGAAGGCGTTTATATTTTCTATACCGATCTGCGAGTAGGCCTCTTTGATCGCCGAAATTTCGACTCCGACCCAGGTGGAGATCACCGCGATGCCGGTGATCGGCGCGGCGGTCGCGTCGATGATGAAGGCGAATTTCGCGCGCGAAATTTTAAATTTATCCATAAGCGGCCGCATGATAGGGCCCACGATTAGGGCGTTTGCGTAATCGTCAAAAAATATCACGATACCCATCAGCCAGGTGTAAATTTGACCCAAAACCGGAGTGTCTGCGTGCTTGCTAAGCCAGAGCGCAAGCGCCTTCGTGCCGCCGCTTTTGGTCACCAAAGCGATGAGCCCGCCGATACACATAACCTGAAGCAAAATACCCGCATTCCACGTATCCGCCATCGATTTTACTACGCGCGAGCACAGGTTCGTAAAGGCAAAAAGCGCCGAAGCAGCGATGCCGTGATCTACCATACCGACGAGAAAAGTCCCGCTTAGCACGCCCAAAAACAGCGACAAAATCACGTCTTTGGTGATGAAAGCAAGCACGATCGCCACGACCGGCGGGATCAGCGTCAGCATGCCGTAAAGCTCGCTGTTTCGCACGGCGGGCTCCACGTCCGCAAGCGCCAGCGCGGGCAAAAAAATCGCCGTAAAGATAAGCAAATTTTTCAACATTTTAATCCTTGATGATTGATAAAATTTTAAAATTTAACCTCCGATCGGGGGTTAAATTTTAAAATTCTGCGCGCCTTGCAGCAATTATTCGTATTCACGCGCTTTCTTTTACGGCGATTTTTGAGCGCCTTAATCGCACAGCAAGCTCTGCTATTTTGCTGCGTTTGCAATTTTGCGAACGCATTTTTAAGTAACTTGTCGCGCAGTAAAATCTCTCCGGTGCAAAATACCGCGCGCAGCGTAATCAAAAACGTTTTATAAGCGAATTTAAAATTTTACTTAACATAGCAAAAGACCCAAACTAAGGTAAAATTCCGCAATACTGCAACACTTGCTTTGTCGCAAAAGCGATAAATTTCTCGCGCAAAATTTGACAAAATCCCGCTCTTGATCGCAGACCAAAATCCATCAGTAAAAATTTTATCGCGCATAAATTGCACAAATCGCCATTTTTAAAGCTCGTCTGCGCGTTTATAAAATTTCAGTGCATGCAACCTGCGCAAGCAAAGCGATAAAATTTTAAAGCGTTAAATTCTACCAACTCGCACTCGAAAAATCCGCTAAATTTATAGAATTTACAAAGCGGCAAAACTCTAAATTTAAAGCTCATAAGGCTTTTGCAAACCCAAAACGACGACGAAGCGGCGAGCGACCCTTTAAATCAAGCCCGCTAATTTTCACGCTCAGGTGCATCTTGCGGATCGCTCGTAAAATCATCGCTTGCTTGCGTAGGACTCAATCCAAGAGAGCGCAAATAGCTCTGCGTAGCCGCTTCACCACCCGCAAGCGCGTAGTCTAGCGCATTTAACCCCGCCTCATCGATCGCCTTTTCGTTTGCGCCCGATTTTACGAGCAATTCAACGATCTGCTTGGTACTTTTTTGCGCCGCAAACATCAGCAGTGTCTTGCCCACGCCCGAACGCTCACAGCCGTCGCTACGCTCGCCTAACGATGCTAGAGCCTGGGCCTCGGCGCTGCCGATCTGGCGGACATTTACGCTAGCATGCGAGTAAATTAGCAACTTTACGAGCTCATAATTTTTTGCCGCGGCGGCGAAAAATATCGGAGTTTGCCCAAGTGAGTTTTTATAGCCAACCAAGGCGCCTTTAGAGATCATAAATTTAGCGCTTTGAACGTTATTCATCGCGTAAAATAGAGAGTTTTCCTCGCCCGCATTCACCTGCGCGCCTCGCTCGATCAAAGCGCCGCTAAAGCGCTCGTCATATCCTAGCAAAAGCGCCAGATCCAGGGCATTATCAAGCTCGTAAATCGCAAAATCCTTGCTAAAAAGTAGCGTACGAAACTCATCTGCGCCTACTCCGCCTTTTAGCGCCAGCTCAAGCTCACCGTAATCTCCCGCCTTGCGATCCTTTGCAGCGTATGCGATAAATTCCGCTATAACGGCGCTTGCCAGCTCATCGGCGTCGTTTTTATTAAATTTGGCGGCGAAATAATCTTTTAGCGCCTCCCTGGCTGCTGAGATCTCGCCCATAAAATTACCATAAGCGATGAAATTTCCAATCTTGCGCTCGGAGTAAAATTCTAAGACTTCAAGCGATTTTTCGCTAATTTGCGCGTAGTTTTTCTCTTTAGCATAGCTCAAAAAGCCCTCGCCATCCATCCCCGCAAATGCCAAGGTTCGCTCAAGCCTTTTTTCGTTCAGCAAGGCTTCGTTACCGACACAATCGATATTTTCGTCCCTGATCTCAGAAGCCGCGCTTTTTAAATTTTGCAAAAATTCTGCGCCAGCTAGTGAGCCTTTACAGCCAAAATCGCTTTGCAGCAGCTCTTCGTCCGCAGGCTCCTTACTAAAAAAGCCGCACGGATCGCTTAGTATCTGCTCGCAAGAAGCGCCAAAAAGCGTGCCGCAAAAAACAAACGAACCCATTATAATTTTTCGCATCGCTACCTCGAATTGCATTTGAAGCGTTATTTTACCTTTAAATTTATTTATTAAAACTTAGTGCGGGCGGTGGAATTTTATGGAATTCCTTTCAGCCTTATAAAATTTTGCGGAATTTTTAAAATTTTACGGCGCAGCGGCGAGCAGCGTTAAATAATGGTAGTTATAGGCGCAGCAATGGAGGGCACTATATGAGGGCACAGCGATCGGCAGGCTAAAATTTTAAAATTTACGCGCGCCCTAGCGGTAAGATAAAATTTCGCGCTGTACAGATCTAGCGGAATTCCGCGCGCGATTAGCCGCGGAATAAAATTTTGCATGTTTTGCGCGGAGTAAATTAAAATTTCGCCGCGCAAAATTCCGCGCCTAGCGTAAATTCCGTCGCGTTAAAATTTAGCGAATTTCAATCTGATGGAATTTAGCACGACCGTTACAGAGCTAAAGCACATCGCCGCGGCGCCGTACATCGGCTTTAAAAGCACGCCGAGCGCTGGATATAGCGCGCCTGCTGCGATCGGGATACACACGGCGTTGTAAAACAGCGCCCAGAAGAGGTTTTGCTTGATCGTCCGCATGGCAGCGCCCGATAGGCGAAATAGATATAGCACGCTTGCAAGGTCGTTTTTTATAAAGATCGCGTCGCCCGCACCCTTGGCTACGTCGCTGCCGCCGTTCATCGCGATGCCGATGCTAGCCGCTTTTAAGCTCGGTGCGTCATTGACGCCGTCGCCCACGAAAAGCACCCGCTTGCCCTCATCCGTCAGGGATTTGATGAACTCATATTTGCCGCTTGGAAGCACTCCGCTTCTCACCTCGTCGATGCCAAGGTTGCGAGCGACGAAATTTGCCGTTTTTGCGTTATCGCCCGTTAGCATGACGGTTTTTACGCCGCTTTTTTGCAGCGCTTGCACGACGTCCCGCGCTTCGGCCCTGATCTCGTCACTAAATGCGATGAAGCCCGCATACGAGCCGCCTATCGCGCAGTAAACGACGCCGAAACCCTTGTCTAAAAGCTCCTCCGCTTCTACTTCGACGCCCGCATCCACGCCGCGCTCGCGCAGAAAGCCCGCGCTGCCGCAAAGAATTTCGCCGGTTGGATTTTTAGCGACGATCCCCTTGCCCGCGATGCTTTCGAACTCGCCGTTAAATTTAGAAATTTCGCCGAATTTCAGCTCGGCAAATTTTACGATCGCCTTTGAGATCGGATGCTCGCTAAGCTTTTGCGCGCTTGCTAAAGCGTAGAGATCCTGGGCGCTCAGATCGCTGAAGCTTACCGAAATTTCGCCCTTGCTAAGCGTGCCGGTTTTATCGAAAACCGCGACGTCCGCGTCCTTTAAAATTTCTAAAATTTCGGGATTTTTGATTAAAATTCCAGCCTTTGCGGCGTTTGAGATCGCGCAAACGATCGCAATCGGCGTCGCAAGACCTAGCGCACACGGGCAGGAGATGATAAGCACGCAGATAGCGGCGGATGCGGCATATGAGAGCCGTCCGTCAAGCGCCATCCACGCTATAAAGCTAACAAGCGCGATCAAAATCACCGCGGGCACGAAGATATTTGAAATTTTATCCGCAAAGCGCGCGATCGGCATCTTTTTGTTGCCCGCCTCGTTTAGCAGATTTTTAATCTCGGCAAGCAGCGTCTGATGCGAAAATTTCGTCACCTTCACGTAGATGACGCCGTCGGTGCTGACGCAGCCTGCATTTACCTCATCTCCCACGCTTTTATAAACCGCCAAGCTCTCGCCGCTGACGAGCGAAGTGTCGATCTGCGCGCCGCCCTCGACGATAAGCCCGTCGCATGGGATGCGCGAGCCGTTTTTTACGAGCACTTTATCGCCCGGCTTTAGCGATTCTGCGCGCACTTCGGCTATCGTGCCGTCGTCTTTGATCAAAAGCGCGGTTTTGGGGCTTAGATCGATTAGCCCCTTGATGTAGTCGTTCGCCTTCATCTTGCTGCGCTCTTCTAGGTATTTGCCGAGCAAAATAAAGGCGATTATCATCGAGGCGGACGAGAAATAAAGATTTGTAAATTCATTCTGCGCGCCGTGCGTATAGACCCACGCCGCGGCCGTTAGCGAATAGGCAAACGCGAAAAAACTTCCCATCGCCACGAGCACGTTCATATCAAAGCTTCTGTTTTTCAGCGAGCCGTAAGCGTGATAAAAGAAGTTCTTGCCGCAGTAAAATAGGCTCGCGCACGCCATCACCGCGCAAAGTAGCGCCTTTGGAACGAAGCTCAAAAACCCGCTCATCTCCACAGCCATTACCGCCGCGGCTAAAATGAGAGCGAGAATAAGCCTAAAAAGCGCCGCTTTGAGGTTGCGCCGCTTTTTGCGCTCCAAATCCTCGTAATCCACGGCGATGTCGTAGCCCAGCTTTTTGATCTTGGCTTTTAGCGTTTCCTCAAGCGCCGGATCAGCAAGTACGAACTCGCCGCTGCCGTTTGCGAAATTTACGTGCGCCTCCTGCACCCCCTCGATCTTGCGACTTACCCGCTCGATCGCATTGGAGCAGTTTACGCAGCTCATCCCGACGATATTTAGAGTGATTTTGCTTGGCATCTGTTAGTTTTCGCAGGCTAGCTTTTCTGCGACGCTAAAGCCCAAATCGTCCATCTCCTCTTTAAATTTAGCCTCGTCGCGCGGATCTAAGCTTAAACTCACCACTCCGCTTGCTACGTCCACCTCGATCTCGCCGAAATCATCCTTAAGCGCGTTTTTGATCGTCCTCGCGCAGTTTTCGCAGTGGATATTTTGCGCCTTAAATTTTACGCTTTGTTTCAAAGTCATGGGTCTCTCCTTCGGATTAAAATTTCAAAACTTATACTACTTTTTAATAAATTTTATTTCAACGCCCGCTCCTGAAATTTAAGGGTTTTTCGTTATAATCACCCGTTTTAAATTTAAGCTTTAAGGAATTTTATGGGACGAGCTTTTGAATACAGACGCGCTTCAAAAGAAGCTAGATGGGGGAAGATGAGCAAACTTTTCCCAAAACTGGGCAAGGCCATAACGATGGCTGCGAAAGAGGGCGGCGAAGATCCGCTGATGAACTCCAAGCTGCGCGCCGCGATCGCCACGGCAAAGGCGCAAAATATGCCCAAAGACAATATCGACGCGGCTATCAAGCGCGCTAGCGGCAAGGATAGCGCCGATATCAAAACGATCTTTTACGACGGCAAGGCGCCGCACGGCGCACTTCTCATAATCGAATGCGCCACCGACAATCCGACCCGCACCGTCGCGAACGTAAAGTCGATTTTAAACAAAGCCAAGGGCGAGTTTTTGCCGAGCGGCAGTTTGAAATTTATGTTTTCGCACAAGGCTGTTTTTGAGACCAAGCTGCCGAGCCGCGACATCGAGGAGCTGGAGCTTGAACTCATCGACTTCGGTCTTAGCGAGCTTGAGATCAACGAGTTTGAAAACGACAAGGGCGAACTCGAAAAGACGCTACTAATCTACGGCGAATACGAAAGCTTCGGCACTCTAAACGAAGGTATCGAAAAGATAGGGCTTGAGATCATCAGCGCAAGCTTAAAATTCGTCGCCAACGAAAAGCACGAATTTAGCGAGGATCAGCTTGGCGACATAGACGCGCTACTAGAGCGGCTAGAGGATGATGACGACGTGCAGGCAGTTTACACCAACATCGCATAGGAGAAAAAAATGGAAAGCTTAAAAATTTACGACATTGACGCAGAGGCTTTGGCGCGCGATAAATACGCCGTGATAAAAACCGAAAAGGGCGATATGAAGCTGGAGCTTTTCGCAGATGAAGCCCCGCAGGCGGTTACGAATTTCGCTAGCCTCGCGCGCAGCGGGTTTTACAAGGGGTTAAATTTTCACCGCGTAATTCCAAATTTCGTAATCCAAGGCGGCTGCCCACGCGGCACCGGTACAGGAGGTCCCGGCTGGCGCATAAAGTGCGAATGCGACCGCCAAAAGCACAAGCACGTGCGCGGCGCGCTATCGATGGCGCACGCAGGGCGTGATACGGGCGGTAGTCAGTTTTTCGTCTGCCACAGCGCGCAGCCGCACCTAGACGGCGTGCACACGGTGTTCGGAGAAATCGTGGATCAGCCCAGCCTAGCGGTTTTAGACGCGATCAGACAGGGCGATAAGATCATCGATATCGAGATTAAAGAGAGCCTACAATCGTGATTAAATTTAAACCGCGGGGCGTTCGTCCGTGATAAAGATCGGCACGGACATAACCGCGGTGCGCAGGATCTCGGCGCTGCGCGCAAAATACGGCGTGAAATTTATAAAGCGCATTTTGAAAAAATCCGAGCGCTCCTCAGCACTGCGCGACGAAAGTATCGCGGGCATCTATGCCGCCAAAGAGGCGCTTAGCAAGGCGCTAGGTACCGGCATCGGCGCGGAATTCGGCTTTAAAGACGCTAAAATTTACAAAGACGCCCTGGGCGCGCCGCATTTAAAAATCCGTAAAAAAATCCGTAAAAAATTTCATATCAAATCCGCAAGCCTTAGCATCACGCACGACGCAAACGTCGCAATCGCCGTAGTCGCACTGGTGTTAAAAAAATCCAAAAAACGAGCCTAAAATTTTATCGCTTTTTTCTTGAGTGCGGGATTTTTAAATTTTAAAATCTCGCCCGGGTTGCGCGTCCTAGGAATTTTATCGCGCAATCGCGCAAGCAAAAACCTTGCGTAAATTTTGCACGGCAGAATTTCGAAATTTCATTGCGCCGCAGAATTTTGATTTAAATTTGAGGCACGGAATTTTATAGCGTCACGATACGCGACGGTGCAACTCAAAAGGTAGAATTTCAACCTGAATTTTAGAAGCAGAAAGATAGATTTTCGGTTTAAAATTTGCTGCGAAATCGCGCTCTAAAATTTAAAGTAGACGCAAAGCCGCTTTCGTCCGACGCACGTATCATCAAGGATTAAGCGAAAGTTCATGGGCCGACCGAACATACATCGCTGCGGCGGCATCTGTTCGTCGCACCCATCTCAAGCAAGAGCTTTTATGCCGTACTTATGTCGAATACCGCAGATAGCGCGGCGTTCTCTTTTGCTATGTACGAAAAAACGAAGGCGAGCTTGCGTAGCTACATTTACCGCTCAGTCTGGCGCTAGCTTGAGCGACATAGATAGGCGGCATACACAGAAGCGAGCGATTAAAATTTACACGAAGAAATTTAAAGATGAAATTCCGCGGGCTGCAAATTTAGCGCTAAATTTTTAAAATTTCACGGCGGCGTAAATTTTAAAATTTCATGCAGGGCGGATTTAAATTTTAAGCCGCGAGCTCACAGGGCTAAATTTAGCCGCCAAGAAGTTTGCAAGTCTCTGCAAAAAGAAATTTTATCGCGGCGCGACGCCGCAAAATTTTCAATTGCTCGTATTTGGGCGGCGGGCTTATGCGGCTTACGTTTTCGCGCGAGGTATAAATTTCCAATCGTCTATATTTTAGCCGCCTTAAGACTGCATCCAAAGCCGCCCCATATTTAGAGCCGCGTAAATTTTAATCGCCCGCGCCAAGATACGATTAAATTTAAAACGCAAAGTGCACTCATAGCGCCGGCTTACGTCAAAACGCCTAAAACTACGACTAAAATTCCAAGCCGCGACCGAATTCCCGCGCAACGAAAGGCGGACTACTCCGCCTTTTTTAGATTATCGGCGAGCAAAAACGCAAGCTCTAGCGCCTGATCTGCGTTTAGGCGCGGATCGCACTGCGTTTCGTAGCGCTGCTTTAGCGTCTCTTGCGTCACGTTAAATGAGCCGCCCGTGCACTCGGTGACGTTTTGACCGGTCATCTCAAGGTGAATGCCGCCCGCGTGCGTGCCCTCCGCAGCGTGGATCTCAAAAAAGCTCTGAACTTCGCTTAAAATTTTAGAAAACTCGCGCGTTTTGTAGCCGTTGGCGGTCTTGACGGTGTTGCCGTGCATCGGATCGATGCTGTACAGGATCGCCCTGCCCTCGCGCTTTAGCTCGCGCAAAATTTGCGGCAGCCGCGCGCCGATCTTATCCGCGCCCATGCGGATGATGACGTTTAGCCTGCCCGCTTCGTTTTGCGGATTGAGTTTGTCGCAAAGGCGCAAAATTTCATCCGCAGTGCCGCTTGGGCCGATCTTGACGCCGAGAGGGTTTTTGATACCGCTTAAAAAATGCACGTGCGCATCGTCCGCGCCGCGCGTGCGCTCGCCGATCCAAAGCATGTGCGCCGAGCAGTCGTACCAATCGCCGCTGGTACTGTCGATGCGCGTCAGGCACTCCTCGTAGTGCAGCAGCAGCGCCTCGTGCGAGGTGTAAAGCACCGTCTCGGCAAGGCTCGGAGAATTTGCGGCGCTCAGTCCGCACGCCTCCATAAATTTTAGCGTGCGCGAAATTTCATCGCTGAGCTCGTTAAATTTAGCCTCCAGCTCACCTTTTTTCAAAAAGCCCAAATTCCACTTATGCACCTCGTGCAGGTTCGCGAGACCGCCGCGAGAAAAGGCGCGCAGCAAATTCAGCGTCGAAGCGCTTTGATGATACGCCTCGATCATGCGGGCAGGATCTGGCTTGCGCGCCGCTTCGCTAAACTCAAAGCCGTTGATTATGTCGCCGCGGTAGCTAGGCAGACTCACGCCGCCCGCCTCCTCAAAGTCGCTGCTGCGCGGCTTTGCGAACTGCCCTGCGATGCGACCTACCTTGACGACGGGGCAGCCCGCCGCGAAGGTAAGAATAATCGCCATTTGAAGCATTACCTTAAACATATCGCGGATATTATTTGCGCTAAAATCATTAAAGCTCTCCGCGCAATCGCCGCCTTGAAGCAAAAACGACTTGCCCTCGCTGGCGCGCGCAAGCTCGGCCTTTAGGTTGCGAACCTCGCCCGCGAAAATTAACGGCGGCAGCTTGTAAAGGCGATCTTTAGCGGCCTGCACCGCACTTTCATCCTGATAAATCGGCTGCTGTAAAATTTTATAATCTTTCCACGACGTCCTACTCCAGCTCATAGCCCCTCCTAGGTTTTGTAAAATTTCGCGATTATACCCAAATAAGCTTTTATTAACCCAAAAAATCTTAAAATAGCGCCTTTAGGCAATTTGGAAGGAATTTTATGGAAGAAAACCGCACTAAAGGGCTAATGCTTGCTCTCGCTACCTTTGTTATGTGGGGCGTTTTTCCGATATTTTTCAAGCTCATAAAGGACGTGGATGCGGTGCAAATTTTAGCGCATCGCGTCGTTTGGTCCTTCCTGCTGCTGCTCGTTTTTCTCTGCTTTGCGCACCGCTTAAAAAATGTCGTGCGACTTCTTAGCACCCCCCAAATCGCTCTCACGCTGCTTTGTACGGGACTACTTATCAGCACGAACTGGGGTATTTATATCTATGCGGTAAATTCCGATCAAATTTTAGCCACCAGCCTCGGATATTTTATAAATCCGCTATTTTCGGTGCTTTTGGGCGCTTTGTTTCTGCGCGAGCGGCTAAGCGCGGCGGCGAAATTTTCCCTGCTGCTAGCCTTTGCGGCGATCGGCGTGCAAATTTACGCGCTGGGTAGGCTGCCGATAATCTCGCTCGTGCTGCCGCTTAGCTTTGCATTTTACGGCCTCATTCGCAAAAAAGTAAAAGTGCCTAGCTTTGAGGGGCTGTTTTGCGAGACGACGCTGATGCTGCTGCCCGCGCTTGCATTTCTGATCTACTGCGCGCTGAAAGGAAGCGGCGCCTTTGGCTTTAACGTAAGCGGCGCGCTGCTGTTTGCAAGCGGACTGATTACGATTTTGCCGCTGCTTACCTTCGCCGTAAGCACGCAGTATCTGCCGCTATCTACGATCGGCTTTATGCAATACATCAGCCCGTCGCTAAGCATGCTGATCGCGGTATTTATCTACGGCGAGGAGCTTGAGACTTATAAAATTTTAAGCTTTTCGCTAATTTGGTTCGGGCTCGCGGTCGTGGGCTTGGACGGCTTAAGGAGAAAAAATGGCTAATTTCGCTTTGATGTTCGCAGTCGCCCTTGCGGTGGGCGCGCTCGTGTATTTTCAGGTCCAAAAGGCTTCCGCGCGCGCAGATGCCGCAGACCCCGAGCTTAACTCGCAAAGATATATGAAATTTTGCGATATTTTAGAGGATAAACTGCAAGATTTAAAGCGGCTAGAGCTGCACGACGAAAGCGCTCGCGAGAGCTATCTAGACGAGCTTGAGGCTCTTAGCAAGGAGCTAGTTTATATCAAAACGATGCATCAAAGCAACCTAAACCCTGCCGTGTGGGAGGGCAAGCTATTTGAGTTTCTAAGTAAAACGGACGCGCTCATTGAAAAATACGCCGCTAGCTCAGAGCGCTCGCTACAAGACTGGCGCAAGCAGCTGGAGATAGAATTTAAGAATTTGTAGCGCGAAATTTTAAGCGGCGAATTTCGCGGGTGTCTATATCGGTAGAATTTTAACGCCTAAATTTATATAATTTAACGCGCCGCAACTCTCGGAATTTTTAAAATTTACATGCGTGCCGGAATTTTGCAAACCGCTTGCGTCATGGCGACAAAATTCGATGCGTTTTACAAAGCAAAACGACGCAAATTTTAAATCGGCGTAATTTATAGAATTTTGCAAGATACATAGCAGCTGCGAAGCCGATAATCGCGTCTGTAAATTTTATATAGAATTTACTCATTGGCAGACGCGGTATCTGCAGTCTTGGATCCCGCTTGCTCTAGCTGCTTAGACGCATCGCGCCTTAAAATTTTATCGTATTCCTCCACCTTTATCACCTTGCCTTTATACTCTATTTTAAGATAATATTCCAATTTTTCTAACTGCAAATATCTAAAAAATTTATCCAAATCAAAGCCGCTTGCACCCTTAGGCTCATCGCCACAGAGCGAGGAATAGCGCTTTATAAGCGTATCGTAGATACCAAGTAGCGCTGTATTTGGCGTTACCGAGCCGCATCTATTAAGATCGGGCAGCGAGCCTTTGTTAAGCTTGATTACATCATTTTCCGAATACTTTGAGCGCTCCGTCATCATATATCTAAGCAGCTCATACCTAGAGCTGTTTAATAAAGTCCAATCTAAAATAATCTCATCGTAACAATAATTATCCATATGCTCTAGGTATATTTTCTTATACTTCCTCAACGTATCCAAATCCTTACGGCAGTCATCGTATTTTTTTTGAATACGCTCATCGTCCGGAAGTCCTGCTAAATCGTATTTAAGCAGCAAATTTAGCATACTTGCGTCATATCGTTGCGGCAGCATCTGATAGATGGAGCAGTTCAGCTGCCGCTTATCTTTGCGGTGTTTGAGTGTAAAAGCAATACAATTATCGTCCGTCCAAGCCGTAATCTCAGGTCTTACGCCGCTGCTAAGCATAAGCTCCGTCATCTGCAAAAATCCGCCTGCTACGGCGTAATAGAGTGGATCGGATACCGCACTAGTACCTTCGCTTTTAGGCGTTATGGAATATGTCTTTACCTGTGCGTCGCTAGTAACAACCAAATAGGAGTCACCGTATCTAGGGTATGTAAGCCACGGACGAACATATTTAACGCTAGAAAAGCTAGCTCCGTGCTTAAGTAGAACTTCCACGACGGCGGTAGAGTTATTTTCGATAGCATAGCTTAGCGCCGAATGAGAAAAATCGTCCGTGCGGTTGATATCCGCTCCGTGATAGATCAGCTCCTCGGTGGTGTTTGCATCGTTGTAAAAGCTAGAATACATTATCGCCGTTATGCCAAAATGCAGCGGATTGCCCGCAGTGATGCGCTGCTCTCGCATAAATGCCAAAATACGCGCAGTGTCCTTGGAGCGCAAAAGCTTGCAGAAATACTCCATTCGCTCATCGCCATGCACTACGCACTCGTCCAAATCTAACTCGGCGCCCAGCCTTTCGTGCCAGTACCTCGCTCGTGCAGCGCGATCCTCGTCCGTTAGCGGCCGATTGGAGGAATTGCCGGAGGTCGCGATGCGGCTTGCCGTGGAATTTTGCGCGGGCTGAGTTTTGGACCTATCCATAAACGCACTGCCTGCGATCAGACAAAATACGCCCGCCGTAACAACCAAGCACGCTATGATGAGCTTGGATTTTATCTCTTTCAAAGCAACCTCCGCAAATAAAATGACAAATACTACCGAGTGTGAGCTTAGCCGAATATAAACGGGCGGAATTTCACAAGGTAATTTCGCTCGAGCGGAATTCGCAGGGCGAGGTTTAAGAGAGTTTAGGCGCAAAATTTTGCATACGGAATTTTACCGATAGAATTCCGCGCAGAAATGCCGCAGGTGCAAAAATTTTACTGACGAAATTTATCCCAGCGGCATGCGGTTAGAATTTCAACAAGCGCTTCTACGCATAAAATTTAGCGCTAAATTTACGCCGTATTTGCACTCAGTATTGCTACGAAATTTAGTGGCGGCTACCATAAAATATTGAAATTTTAGTTTTAAATTTACCGCCCCTTCGCATATCCTCCTAGATAAAAACCGTATAGTCTTTTTTAATATAGTCTATATTTATATTTTTCTGCAAAAAGTACTTTCTAACTTCGTCATAAATTTCACTGCTATACAAATAAATCAAATAGTAGTGTGCCGCTATGGCAACGGCATTGTATAGATACTTACCATATCCAGGTCTGGCGACTTTTATAAACGGGAAAATTTTAAATCCTTTTAAAGAACGGTTAATATAGAAATAGACGATTAGTTTTAGAAGCATATTGATTATATACATAAAAATTAGCGCTACCAAGAAAAGACCCAGAGAACCGACACATAATACAACTAGCACAATAAAAGATGAGGTGCGAAAATTTTCAGTTGAAAAATTTCTACGCAATACTTCCTCTTCCACTTTGCACTGCCTTTTAACGACCCCTTTATCTAAAAATTCTATGTATTGATCGGTAAATCTTATTTCGCGTTTATTGCGTATTGCGGTAAAGATATAAGTAATAACGGCGATTAGTAATAGCGCCATGCAGGACAGCAAATATTCGTAAGTATTGATATATCCGAAGTCTATAATATCTCGAATAAGAAGTAGCGGCAGACCCGATACCGGAAGAATTATAAAAAGCCGCGCATAAACAAAAAATTTTTCATAATTTTTGATGATTATCGGCTCTTTGTCGTAATCTCTAGCCTTAGAATTTTTAAATAAAATAGCATTGTCTGGATCTAAATTTTGAAATTTTCTACCGCGCTCTGCGTTTAAATTTAGACCGTCTAAATTTCGATCATTAGAATTTAAAGTTTTAGAATCTGTATTGTTTAAATCCGAGGCATCGAAATTTAAAACATTTAAATTTGAGTTAACGGATTTTGAGGTATTAAAATTTTCGCCATCGAAATTTTGAGCACTAAAATCTTCCTGCGAGCCTTGCTCTAAATTTTGACGCCGCTCATTTAGAATTTTCTTTAGCTCTTTGAGCCTTGCTTCGTTCATCCTTATCCCTCGCCTGCGATCTTAAGCGATCATATTTTACTTCTTTATACCTTGGGATAGTATTAAATTTAAGGCTACCTTGCTTGCCAGACTCAAGCATTTTTGAAATTTATTTGTTGAGTAAAATTTAGTGAGATAAAGAGATAAATTTAAGCGGGAAGAACCCGCTTAAATTTTATTTGCCGCAGCCGCATTTGCCCTGAGCGGCAAGCTTGCGGCGGACATAGGCGATTTTGCTTTGAAGCGGGAGATGCTTAGGGCAGTGGTCTTCGCAGCCTAGCAGCGTCATACAGCCGAATACTCCGTCATCATCGCCGATTAGCTCGTAAAAATCCTCGTCGCTGCGTTTATCCAGCGCATCGATCTGAAAGCGCGCTATGCGGTTGATGCCGACGGCGCCGATGTAGTCTTTTCGCATTATCGCTACGCCGCATGCAGCTACGCAGATACCGCACTCGATGCAGCGATCCAGCTCGAAAACCTCCTGCGCGACCTCCGGCTCGACCTTCTCCTCAAGCTTGGAGATATCGGTTTCGTGATCGGTGTGGATCCAGCTCTCTACGCGTTTGCTCATCGCGTTCATCCAGTTGCCCGTATCAACGCTGAGGTCTTTTAGCAACTTAAAAAATGGAAGTGGCATAAGCTCGATCACGCCGTCCGGATAATCCTTAGTAAGCGTGCGGCACGCAAGCTGCGGCTTACCGTTTACGAGCATACCGCAGCTACCGCAGATACCCGCGCGACAAACGAAGTCGAAGCTTAGCTCGGGATCAAATTTCTCACGAATCACGTTAAGCGCGATAAACAACGTCATGCCGTCGGTCTCTTCGATCTCATAAGTAACGAAGTGCGGCTTTGAAATTTTGCTTAACGGATTGTACTTAAATGCCTTTATTGTTATTTTTCTACTCATATCCTATACCTGCTCTTTCATTAGGTGCTTTGTATTTTGGCTGCAATTCATAATGCATCAATGCTTCTTGAATTTCATATCTGCCTTTGCCCTCGGCTTGCATTTTCTCGCGAATTTCATCGACCTCTTTTTGGCGCACGGCGCTGTCTGGATGCTCGATAATATTGCCTTTGGCGCCGTATCCGCGGAATGCAGGCGGCATCTCCATCTTCATAATATCAAGTGGCTCGTAGCTTAGAGTAGGCATAGTATCGCCCTCTTTCCAGTTTGCAAGCGTTCGTTTTAGCCAGTTTAGATCGTCGCGTTTCGGATAATCCTCGCGGAAGTGCGCGCCTCGGCTTTCTGTACGATCAAGCGCACCCTTGGCGATACAAAGCGCGAGCTTTAGCATCTTCGGTACGCGATAAGCCTCCTCGAGCTCCGGATTTCCGAAAAGCTCTTTATTGCTTACTTTGACATCCAAGGACTGCTTATAAAGCTCCTCGAGCTCTTTTACGGCTTTGGCTAATCCCTCACCGGTTCGGAAGATCGCGCAATGCTCCCACATCACGTCTTTCATCTTGTTTTTGATCTCGAATACGTTAAATTTACCCTCTTTTTCAAGCAGGCTCTTAATATAATTTTTCTCTTTATCTACGAATTTTTCGATATCGTGCGTATTGATATCGACGTCGTGTCCTTGGCAATACTCCGCAAAATACTCGCCCACGATCATTCCCGCGACGACGGTTTCGGCGACGGAATTTCCGCCCAAGCGGTTAAAGCCGTGCATATCCCAGCACGCAGCCTCGCCGGCGCTGAAAAGTCCAGCTAGCGTTGGACTCTCGCCCGTAGCTTTTGTTTTGATGCCGCCCATCGAGTAATGCTGCATAGGAAGGATCGGAGCCCAGCCCTTGCCGCGCTTTCTGCCCTGCTCGTCGGTTATTACCTCGGTGTCGGCAGGATCGATACCGTTGAAAATTTCGCAAATTTCTTGCACGTCACGTAAATTTTTCTCGATATGCTCGCGTCCGAGGATTGATATGTCAAGCCAAACGTGCTCGCCGTAAGGGCTCTTTACCCCCTTACCTGCGCGGATATGCTCCATTATGCGGCGACTTACGACGTCGCGGCTAGCAAGCTCCTTTTTCTCAGGCTCATAATCCGGCATAAAGCGGTAGCCATCCACATCGCGTAAAATTCCGCCGTCGCCGCGGCAACCCTCAGTAAGCAAAATTCCGCTCGGAACGATAGGGGTTGGGTGAAACTGCACCGCTTCCATATTTCCAAGCTGCGCGACGCCGGTCTCAAGCGCGATAGCAGCACCTATACCCTCGCACACTACGGCATTCGTGGTGTGTTTATACACTCTGCCGTAGCCGCCGGTAGCGATTAGCGTGCCCTTTGATACGTATGCGATCAGCTCGCCGGTAACCAAATCGCGCACGATTGCGCCGTAGCAGCGGTTGTTTGCGTGAATTAGCGCGATCGCTTCTTTTCTATCATGAATATCTACGTTATGCTTTAGCGCTTCGTTTGCAACGGCAAAGAGCATCGTATGTCCCGTAGCATCGGCGGTATAGCAGGTTCGCCATTTTTTCGTACCGCCGAAGTCGCGGCTGTGGATAAGTCCGTGAACCTCATCTTTTTCGGTGATCGTGGTTTTTTGAGCGTTGATAATAGCGCTTCGCTCGCCTCTAGTAATCCTAGTCCAAGGAACACCCCAGCCCGCAAGCTCGCGGATCGCCTTAGGCGCCGTTTGCGCAAACATCCTAGCGACATCCTGATCGCAGCCCCAGTCGCTTCCTTTTACCGTATCGGCAAAGTGCACGTCCTCATTATCGCCCTCGCTCATCTTGGAATTTCCAAGCGATGCCTGCATGCCACCTTGAGCTGCTGCAGAGTGTGAGCGCTTAACAGGGATCAGACTCAAAACGATGGTGCTAAGCCCCTTCTCGCCGGTAGCGATCGCAGCTCTTAAGCCCGCCAAACCGCCGCCAATAACTAAAGAATCGCAATATATTACATTCATCCTAAGCTCCCTATTCTAAACTTAACCATTTGAAATCGGCGATTATCGAAAGCAAGAAAAATGCACCCCAAACGATGAAAACCGTCTTTTTGATGAGGGCTCTTTTCCTTTGAATCTCCGCCTTCGTGCCGTCTATGCTGATCCATTTCATATAAAGCCTATAAATTCCGATGCTAGCGTGAGTTACTACGAAAATCAATAAAACAAAATAAAATAGATGAAGCTGTCCGAATCGAGCGATAGCAAGATCTGCAGTGATCTTCGGACCGAATACGATCATTAAAATATGAGCCGCCGCAAAGAAAAATAGGAAAAATCCCGTCCAAAACTGAAACCACCAAAGCGTCGTGTCGCAATGCTTCATCCGCATTTTGTGCGCTTTAAACGCCCTATAAGCGGCGTAATTAGCTGGAAATTTTCTCATCGCCAAAAATGCGTGAATCACGAAAATCACGAAAATTATAAAAGCGACGATGTTTGTAACGAAATAAATTCCCCCAGGTTCGGCGAAATGTACGACGCCCTCAAACGCGCCCTTACCGATCAAAATCGTGCCGGTAAATATCATATGACACAGCATAAAACAGGCCAAAATCAGCCCGCTGATGCTTTGCGCCACGTCTTGCAAAGCCATAATGCGGCTTTTTTTGCCGTCTATGGATCTGCCCGTAAAGCCTTCAATGCGACCTAGCATAGGTTCTCCTTAAAAAAGATGATTATAAATCCCCGCTAAACGAAAATTTACATTTTTGTAAAGAGATTATATTACTTTTTAACTTTAGATTAATTTAATTTCTGCAAATTAGTTTTTTCTTCAAAGACTGCTTTAAGAAAACTGCTATCAAAAACATCACCAAAGATAAAATTTGCCCCATCGATAAATTTAAAAATATAAAGCCAAGCCCGTCGTCCGGCTGCCTAAAAAATTCTACGAAAAATCTAAACGCCGTATATAGCATCGCATACAGGCATATCAACTCGCCGTTAAATTTCTTAAATTTACGGTAGAAAAATAAAATCACGAAAATTACCAGCCCTTCCAAAACCGCTTCGTAAAGCTGGCTTGGGTGACGCAACGTGCCGCCCACCAAGATCCCCCATGGCTCGGTCGTTTCGCGCCCGAAAAGCTCCTGATTTAAAAAATTCCCCACGCGCCCGAAAAAATATCCAAGCGGCACGCTAAGTGCCACGAGATCGAGCAGCGCCCACATATCGGTTTTAAATTTTTTGCAAAACCAAACCGTCGCAATCACGAATCCGACGACCGCGCCGTGATAGCTCATACCGCGAATGCCCACGAACTCGCCGTTATGAAAGGGGTTGAAAATTTGCCACGGATGGCTGAAATACCACGCCGCCTCGCCCGAATAGATCGCGATGTATCCCAGCCGCGCGCCCAAAATGACGCCAACCTCGACCCAGATAAAGTAGCGATCAAGCATCTTATCGCTAAAGCCAAGGCCGTCTTTTTTTACAAAATACTTTGCCATAAATAGCGCCGTAAGTAGCGCCAAAACATACATAATGCCGTACCAGTGCACGTTTATACCAAACGCGCTGAATGCCACGGGATCAAAGTGAGCGTAAATTTCGTTCCAGTAATTCAAATTTTTCCTTTGTTTTAAATTTTAAAATTTAACGGCGCGCATCGGACGCTGCGTGACGCATGCTCGGCAAAAGACGCAAAGCGCGCAGGTGCAAGTGCAGAGGCCATGCTTCTGCGCCAGGTCGCACACGCAAAGCACGAAAGACGCGCTGTGCCGAGCGACGACATCGAACGATATACAGGGCGTCTCACGTAAAATTTCAAACGACGACGCCTTGTGCGGCATGCAAAGCTACGCACGGATTGCCGAAGCACACAGCACCGCGGCGCAGACGCACGCGCACGGTGTCTCGATACCGGTAGCACACGGCAAAGGTTGGATGATCGCATAACGCGACCAAAGCGCCGTGCCGTGCAGAATTCAAAACGACGCGCGCGATACGACAAGCACCGACGCACAAAACCGCAAGGCAGCCACTTTACATCCGCGCAGATAAAATTCACCTGCCTCGCTTAGCAGCTTGTCGAGCCCGCAGGAGCTGTACCGACTACAGCGCAAGAAATCCCGAAAGCAAGCTTTAGACCTATCTCTACATAGCGCTTTTCTGTGCCGAACGCGCAAAAATACCGAGCGCGCGTCCTAAATTATAAATTTTAAATTATAAATTTTAAATTCCAAGCCCCAGCGTCTCTTTAACCACGCGGCAAAAATCCGCCAAAAACCATCCGAGCGCCTTGTAGTAGCTGCTTTTGGCGTTTATCTGCACGTGCGTAGCAAGCGCGGAAAAGCTAGGAATGATAAATTGCGCCAGATAAAGCGTCAAAATTTTATGCGATTTCGCGTCCGTGTTTTGCTTAAAGATCATGGCAAGCAGCGCTAACATATTGGCCGCGTGAGCGCTTTTAAGCTCTGCAAAAGGCTTTTTGAAGCGGCATTTTTCATAAAACAGCTCCACTTCGCTTTCGCTTATGAGCTTGAAAAAATCCATCTCAAACGCCCCTTTTAGCACCTCAAAATCGCGCCCGAGCGCCGCATAGTCCTCGCCCTGTACTTTCTGCCAAGGCTCGTGGCCGTTTTTGTTCTCGATATTTTTATTTACGATGATCCAGTTTTTGCCCAAGCTGCGCAACTTCTGCTCATCTATCACGCCCTTGAAATTCGTCGCGAAGATTATGCAGATCACCGAATATAGCTCGCCTAATTTCATCTTTTTCCTTTAAATTTAATCAAATTTCGCTCGCCTTTTTCAGCTTTTCGATGCCGAATTTTTCCCAAATCCTGCTTAAAGATCGATCCAAGCTCTGCTGCTTCTTATCGATCTCGCCAAAGAGCAGCGAGCCGCCCGATCTGCCGCTAAAATTTGAAAGATTTAGCGCTACGTGGATTATCTGCGCGCCTTTTTTCACGTCGCAGAGCTCAAACAGCTCAAGCGCGGTCTCGCTCAGCAAATTTAAGCTAAACGCCCTATCCTGGCTGATCTGGTGCGAAAACTCCTCGCGCGATTTGTAGCGGATCTTTAGATCATACGTCGCAGGTTTTAGCCCCCTTGCGAGCACTTCGCCCGCTAAATGGCGCGCCAAAATTAAAATTTTACGCCGCAGCTCGTCCCGATCGGCGCACGGCGCGAAGCTGCGCCCAAAGCCGATACTTTTGCGCTCGCGCTTTGAGACGACCTCGCCCTCGTCCTCGCCGCTAAGGGCTGCGAAAATTTTCCTGCCGTTTGCGCCCATCTTTTCAAAAATTTCTCTGTGCCCTAGCGCGTCGCCGAAGCTTACGATGCCATATTTGCCGAGCGTTTTTTGCGCCGCTTTGCCGATGCCCGGGAATTTTGCCACAGGCACGGCGGACAGCTCGCGCGCGATTTGCGATTTTAGAATTTGTCGCACGCCGAAGGGCTTGGCAAGGCTCGTGGCGAGCTTTGCGATCAGTTTTGCTTCGCTAAGGCCTACGCTGCACGGAAGGCTAAAGCGGCGCATAATTTCGCTTTGCAAAAACGCCGCAAAGCTCAGTGCGTCCGCGTCGTATGCCGTGCCGCGTAAATTTAGAAAAAACTCGTCGATGCTAAATTTTTCGATCTCAGGCGTAAAGCTTAGCAAAAACTCATAAATTTCGCGTGAAATTTTACAGTATTCGCCATGTCTGGCGCGCACCAAAATGAGCTGTGGGCACAGAGCAAGCGCCTGTTTTACGGGCTGAGCCGAGTGCACGCCGTCCGCTCTGGCCTCGTAGCTCGCGCTTAAAATCACGCTGCCAAGCTCGCTCTTGCCGCCGAAAATCTCCTCGTCGCCGCCTCCGACGACTGCGATCTTTTTGCCCGCAAGCGCGGGATCGGCAAGTCTCGCTACAGAGACAAAGAAGCTGTCCAAATCGATATGGGCTATCAAACTATGTCGATCCCAAAACCGCTAAGCCCCGCGTAGTCTTTCGGCTCGCTCTTGCTTAAAATTTTGATTTTTCTCACGCCCAGATGCGCTAAAATTTGCGCTCCGATGCCAAAGCTCTTAAAATCGGCGCGATTTTGCGCGGATTTTAGCATCAAAAGCACGCCGCCCTCTTTGCGCAAAACGTCCAGATCGCGCATGAAATCGTTAAATTTCGTATCACTTAAAAATTCCAGATCGCTTGAAATTTTATGAAATTTCACGTTCGTCTGCGCGCTCTTTTCTGGCTCGCCGAAAATATAGGCGCGGTGCTCGTTGCCCTCGTGATCGCTCACGTCGTAAAATTTCGCCGCTTCGCCGCACAGCGCGCCGTCACGCAGCTCGCTAAATTTAACGAGAGTTTCGTGCTTTAGGCGGTACTGCACGATCTGCGCGACCGAGATCATATTGATGTCGTGCTGCGCGCAGAATTTTTCCAGATCGTCCCTGCGCGCCATATCGCCGTCGTCTTTGACGATCTCGCAGATCACGGCGCTTTGCGAAAGCCCAGCCAAGCGGCACAGATCCGTAGAGCCCTCGGTGTGGCCCGTGCGGGCGAGCACGCCGCCGCTTTTGGCGATTAGCGGGAAAATATGCCCCGGGCGGACGAAATCATCGGCGCGAGCGCCCACGCGCGACATCAGCTCGATCGTCATATTGCGCTCATACGCGCTTACGCCCGTCTTGGCGCCCTTCGCGTCGATCGTGACGGTAAATGCGGTCTCGTGGCTGGAGGTGTTTTTATCGACCATCAAATTTAGATCTAGCTGCTGCGCGATCTGCGGGCTAAGCGCCACGCACAACACTCCGCGAGCGTGCGTGATCGCAAAATTTACCTTCTGTGCGCTGCTAAAGGTGCTCGCAAACACCAAATCGCCTTCGTTCTCGCGATCGACGTCATCGACCATAACGAGCATTTTGCCGTTTTTCAGATCCTCGATCGCTTGCTCTACGCTAACCATTATCTCTCCTTTAAATTTACGATATTATCTTGCCGTTTTTATTCACGATCGTTTCGCGACCGTCTAGTATGATTTTGACGTAGTCGTCGCTTAAAACTTTCACGAGTTCTATCTCGTCGTAAAATATCGGTTTTAAAATTTCATTTTCATCTTTATCTAAAAGCCCCCATTTATCGCCTTTTTTGACTTTAATGTATCCTTCGCAATATTTGATTTCGTCATAATATCCGCACAAAGTATTGTCAAAATCCCAAGCAAGCTCGTATATACAAGAAACTACCTCTGTGCCCGTTTTATCGATAAAGCCCCATTTGCCGTCCTTTTCAATCTTTGCTAAGCCTTCGCAAAAACTCCCGGCCCGATCATATATGCAAGGAATAACTTCTTTGCCCGTTTCATCGATATATCCCCAATAACCGTTCTTTTTAACGTCCGCCAAGCCTTCGCGAAAAACGCCAACGTCATCATATATACAAGGAACGATCTCTTTGCCGGTTTTATCGATAAAACCCCAATAGCCGCTTTTTTGAACTTCCGCCAGTCCTTCCTCAAAATTATAAGCATCATCATATATACAAGAAATCACCTCTTTACCCATTTTATCGATCAAGCCGAATTTATCGTTCTTATTAACCCATGCTAAGCCCTCGCAAAACTCCTCGGCCCGATCATATATGCAAGGAATAACTTCTTTGCCCGTTTTATCGACGAAGCCGAATTTATCGTTCTTTCTAACGCATGCTAGGCCTTCGCTAAAATACGAAATGTCATCATAGATGCAAGAAGCTATCTCCTTTCCCGTTTTATCGATAAAGCCCCATTTATCGTTCTTTTTAACCCATGCCGATACCATCTCGATCTTCCGAATTTAAATTTTAATCTCCGCGTAAGCCGCCTTTAGCTTCTCAAAAAGCGGGGCGAATGAAACGCCGTTTACGCGGACGTTTGCTATCGTCGTGATGAAATTCGTATCGCGCTGCCACCGCGGCACGAGATGATAGTGCACGTGCTCGGCTATGCCCGCACCCGCGGCGGCGCCGAGGTTCATGCCGATATTTACGCCGTTTGCGCCCAGAGTGCGCTTTAAAATCCCCACTCCGGCGCGCACGTAGCGGCTCATCTCCGCCCACGCATCATCGCTAAGAGACTCGATATTATCGACATGCTCGTAGGGTATGACCATAAACGCGCCCGGGCTGTAGGGGTAGAGGTTCATCACCCCAAAGCAGTGCCGCGCGCGAAAAAGCACGCCGTTGCGATCGTCGAACGCCGCATCCGCCGCCGCGTCGCAGAAGGGACAGCCGCTTCTTTTTTCGGTAAAATACTCGCTTCGCCAAGGGGCGCAAAGATAGTCCATCTCTTTTCCTTTCCGAAATTCCAAAATTCTATGGAATTTTAAAATTTGCGTTTCGCAAAATTCTATGAAATTTGGAATTTAAAACTTCTAAATTTCATAGAATTTTAAATTTACGCGACCCGCACTGCTCGCACGACGCGGAGTTATGCGCGCGACAGGGCGCGACATGCTTTGCAATCGCGGGGCGCTTCGGCGCAATACGCACTCTGCGGATCGAAGCCCGCGGCGGGCATTGGTGCGCATTTGACGGACACTCATCGCGCGGCAAACATAGCGTCTAATCCGCTCCACAGCCGTTCGCACAGCGTGCGATAACAAGCTCGCGATGCCAAAGCGCACGTACGCCTACACGACTGCGATATCGAATCTACACGGTCGTTTGCGCGGCGCATTATAACAAAACTTTGACGCACTCGCAGGCACGGTACGCGGTGCCAAACCTGCGCCGCAATCACCGTCGCGACACGCGGTAAAATTTAACGCGGCGCGATCACGGCATAGCTACGGCTCAATCGCGGCGTATCGCAGGATATCGCAACCCTAGCCCCTACGCCGTCTGCTTTTGTAGTAGCCCGCTTTGCGCAGTTATCGTACGCGCAGCTCCTCTGGGCGGCTTAGGTCGCGAGCTGCGATTAAATTTACGGCGCCGTACAATCGCCAAAACTGAGCTTGGGTAGTACGCTAGGTATGCAAGGCGCTACGATAGACGCGCAATTCTCGGCGCTCAATGCTACAAGCGCAACCCCACGCGTGAAGCTTCGCAAACGTAAAGCTAAATTTAAACCCGCGCTTTTGCACCAGCTCGTGATGCGACGGAAAGTTATACAAACGAAAGGCGTAAATTTAAACCTCGCTCCGCAGCCGCTCGCGCAGCGCGTGATAATAAACTCACGACGCCAAAGCACAGCGTGAACGCTTACGCAGCGCGCGATATTAGATCGCGTCGCAACCGCTAAATTTAAAGAAATGCTAAATTTTAAAGTCAGCCGAATTTTACGAATTTTAAAATTTACCGCCTTAAAATTTCGCTCTCTTTGCTAAATTTAACTTCTCGTTCCGATCTGATCTTGCGCGATCAAACAAGCGGGTTTAAATTTCGCCACCCGCGCCGAGCTTTATCTCGCGCAGTGCCGTGCCGACGTCATTTTGGCGCATAAAATGCTCGCCGATCAAAAACGCATCGACGCCCGCTTCGTGCAAGCTTAAAAGCTGCTCGTGCGAGTGTAGGCCGCTTTCGGCGACGATGATCTTACCGTTTGGAATCAGCGGGATTAGCCGCTCGCTCAGGCTCGTATCGACCTCGAAAGTCTCTAAATTTCGATGGTTGATGCCGATAATATCAGCGCCTGCGAAGACCGCCTTTTTCAGATCGTCCTTATCGTGGATCTCGCACAGCGCCTCAAGTCCCAGCCTGCGGGCAAACTCGAGCAGCTCTTTTAGCTGTTTGCCTTCCAGAGCTTTGGCGATCAGCAGGATAAAATCCGCGCCGTAAACCAGCGCCTCGAGAACCTGATAGCGATCGACGATGAAATCCTTGCGCAAAATGGGTATGCGGGTATAGCGGCGGATCTGCGGGATGAACTCGATGTCGCCTCTGAAATAATGCGGCTCGGTTAGCACCGAAAAGGCGCTTGCGCCTGCATTTTCGTACTCCACGGCAAGGCTTAGCGGCTCAAAATCCTCGCGGATGATCCCCTTGCTCGGGCTTGCCTTTTTGATCTCGGCGATGATGCGAAGCGGGTTCTTCTCGTCGCTTCTAAGCGCGCTTATGACGTCACGCGGCTCATAGGGATTGGCGCTTAGCGAGCGGCCGAGCAGATCCTCGGGCAGCTTTTCTTTGCGAAGCGCGAGATCCTCGCGAATGCGTTTTAAAATTTCGTCTAAAATCATCGCTACTGCCTTGGCGTCTGGATTTTAGAGCCGGTAGGCTCTTTCGACGTAGAATTCTGCTCTGGCATAAAATCCTGCCTCGATACGGAATTTTGTCTTGACGAGGCAGAATTCTGCGCGGCGGAATTTATGGGCGTTGCAAAATTTTCAGACGCCGCGGAATTTGGTGTCTGATTTTGAACTGCGGAATTTGCAGACCCAGCAGAATTTTGCGAAGCGGAGTCTTTTGGCGTTAAATCACGCGTTGCAGCGGAGCTCGGACGCGCGGAATCTAACGCAGAGCTTTCGGGCGCCGTAGATTTTATGGAATTAGGCGAAGGGGTTTTTGTTGCCGGGCTTTGCGGCGCCTGATCTTTCGGCGCGGAGCCTTTTATCGTAGTGGGGTTTTGCGATATAGAATTCTGCGGCGCTACACCTGTGCCAGCGGCGCACGCATCGATCGCCTCTAAATGCTCTTTGCCTTCGGGGGAATTAAAAAATTCTGCGTCTTTGATCTTAGCCATTTCATTTTTAGCCTTGTCGCACTCGCCAAGCTTGTAGTATCCCCAAGCAAGCGAGTCCAGATAATACGGTGAGTCGGGGTCTTTTTGTAGAGCGCGGCGGACGAGCTCGATCCCCTTGCGAACGTCCAAATCGTGATCTATTAGGATGTAGCCGTAATAGTTTAGATGCACGGGGTCTTTAAGCTGCGGCGCAATATTTTCAAATTTTGCCACTACACTAGATAGGGTCTTGGCGTCCACGTTTTTGCCCGCACTTTCATATTCGTAGATCGCTTCGATCGCCAAAAAGTCGTAATTTTTAGTCTTCATAAACTCATCGCGTGCCATTTTAATCGCGGTTTTATAGTCTTTTTTATGCGCGTAGGCATCGATTAGAAGCTCGCGCTTGTAGTCGTATTTCTTCAAAAGCTCGATTATTTTATCAAAGTCGTTTGAGTAGTAATAAATCGCTATCATATCGTCTAAGAATTTATTATCCCCTTTAGCTTCATACAGCACTTCATCGATCTTAGCGACATCTAAATAGCGTTTATTCGCACGATACACATCAGCTAGCAGCTCGCACGCCATACCCTGGGCACAGCCATAGATGCGCCTGTGCGTCTCTATGATGCGGATCGCTCCATCCGAATCATCGAGTTTATTTAGCAGCACGTCGCATAATCTGATGAGATTTTCGTCAGTTTTGTCTAGCTCATAGGCTTTTTCGAAGTAGGTTTTGGCTAAAGTAAAATTCTCCATCGCATAATATGTCGCTGCTAAGATCGCGTAACTACGCGAAACGGGATCTACGGTGACTAGCTTAAGAGCAGCGGTATTGGCATTTAGATTATCTTTAATGCCTAAGTAGTAGCCGATTTTTACTCGCAGATACTCGGAGTCTGAGCTTAGGCTTTTTTCGCCGAGCTTTAAATAGCGCGCCGTATTTTTACGATCTTTGATCGCAAAAGCAGTCTTTAGCGCTTCTAGCAGATAAACGGACGAGCCCGTTTTATTGTATGCCTTTTCGTATAAAAACATCGATGCGACGGGATCTTTATGCAGTAGCTCCAAAGCTGTAAGCAAATCGAAATTTAGCTCGGCGTCTTCTTGCGCTCGCATCGCGTGGTTTAGCTTTTCTTTGGTTATACTTTTAGCGCTTACGCCGCGATTTATCAAGCTCTTTTTAATTGCATCTTTTGCACCGTTTTTTGTGCCAATGCTGGAATTCTTATCAGACGCCTTTTTATCCGTAACGGACTGCTTCGCTGCTGCAGCATTCGCCCCCCTCTCCGCGCTTAGATACTGTGGCGCTAAAATCATCGCCGCGATTAAAATTCCGCTTAAAACCTTACCCCGATACATTCTTCCTCCAATTCTTTAGTATGCGTTTTAAAATATTCCCAAAACGGAAAGCTGCGGCACTGCTTCGGACGCAGCTCGTAAATCCCGCAGTTGCGCTGCGCCTCGTCAAAAAATACGCACGCCAAACCGCCTTCAAAGGGCTTTTCTTTTACGCTAAATCTAGCGCCTATCTTGTCCAAATACGTCCTTTTAAGCTCCGCGGGCGAAATTTCAAATTTTACCGCAAGTGCCGCAATCTCACTCTCATCTATCCAGATATAGCCGCTCTCTCCCGTGCAGCACTTACCGCCGCAGCGCTCGCACGCGCTTGCATCGAAGCTGAAGCCGAACTCACTCATAATCCACGCTCGTTAAATCCGCGCTTTTGTAGATCGCGTGGGCTTGTGCGGTGCGCTTTCCGTGCGCACTAGCATAGATCGGAATGGTGATCTCACAGGGCGAGCGCGAGTTCTTACGAGCTTGCAAAAGCGAGAGCTTAGCGGGCTTTGAAATGTCAGGATAGACAAAACCAAGCCTCGTCAAATTTAGCCTAAACTCGCCTAAAAGCTCGCAAATTTTAGCTAGCTTGCCCGCCTCATAGCAAAAAATAAGCGTACCGCCAGGCTTAAGATGAGCATTCGCAGATCGCACGAAATCCCGTAGGCTAAGGCTTGCTGCGCTCTTACTAAGCGCCATATGAGGCTCTTTGCTAAGCGAAATGCGCTCTCGATAAAAAGGCGGATTTGAGACGATAAAGTCAAAACGCTTTTTGCTTTTAAACTCCGCGAAATCCGCGTGCAAAATCTCGGCAGGTAGATCGTTTTGCAAAGAATTTAGCCTTAAGATTTCTAAATTTCGCTCTTGAATTTCTAGCAAGCTTAGATTGATGCTTTTAAAATCGCGTTTTAGCAAAAGCCCTAAAATTCCACATCCTGCGCCCACATCCAGCACGTCGCCGTATATCGCTCGCGGATTTAGCGCGCTTTTTAAACTACGCTCATCGCAAACTGCAAACCAGTCGTCACGCAAGCACTCCGCAGCAAAATCCTCGCTCGCTTTGGCGTCTTTAAATTTGCTCGCGAAATCTTTATCGTGCGTCTTTTGAGATTCTAAAGACTGCGCGATTTGCTCATCACAAAATTTAAAATTTTCACCGCTTGCAATGTCAGGCTTTAAAGCATGCCAGGCTTCGTCGTTTTGAAAATCTGAATTTTTGCAGCGCTCGCTTTGAAATTTCGCCCGAAGTCCCGCTTCAAATTCCTTTTTAAATTCCGCCTGAAGTTCAGCGCAGCCCTTACTTCCAAAATCGCGATCATTCCCCACGCTATGGTTAGCGGCATACGACTCTTCTTTGCTAAAAGCGCAATCCTCGGCGCAAAATTCCGCTTCGCTGCCTGCGAAATCCGCAGAGCAAAATTTTGCATTAAAGCTCCTATCTGCTACGCCTTTAAATTCCGCGCCACAGCCCAGCGCCCAAGAGCCATTTTGCGATGCTGCGTCAGCTTTACGCACGCCTGAGCTTCTTATAAAATTCCACAAAAAAATCGTATCGCTCGTGTAGCGATAACCTTTTTTCGGCTGATAAAGCCTCATCTGCGGATATTTTTGATGATGGTATGAGCGTGATTTATCGCCACCACGATCGATCCACCACTTCTGCTAATGAGATCTCCGCCGACGTAAAGCCCACTAGTGGCGGTTTGAAGATTTTCATCCACGATCGGCACGTCGTTTTCATCGTAAGCGATGCCGCATTTTTTAAGAAAATCGATCGGGCTCGTGCCGCCGATCGCGTATATCACGCGGTCAAATACGAGCTCGGCGCCATTATCAAATTTTACCAGCACCTTGCCGTTTTCATTCTCAAGAGCCTCTATATCGATACCTAAGCGCAAGATGATGTTGCCGTATTTGGTCTCGCGCATTACGTCGCTTTCGTTCGTCTCGTTTAGGCGGGTAAATTTAGGCTTGCGATAGCAAAGCGTCACAACATTGGTTTTACACAGCGCTATAGCGTATTCCGCAGCTGAGTTACCACCTCCGACGACTAAAATTTTTTCATTAATCGTGCATTTATCAAGATTGAAATTTACCCGTTGCGTGATCGAAGGCGGAATTTTATAAGCGGGCTTATTAGGCTTGCCCATCCTGCCAATTGCGACGATGACGTTGCGCGCGCGGTATTCAGCCGAGCTAGTCGTGATATAAAACTCATCTGCGTGCTTTTCGATCTTTTCGACTTCACTTTTGAAATTCGTATCGATTTCGTCGCTATCTAAGAGCTCGTCGAAATAATTTAGCACGCTTTCTTTTGTGCCGGTTTCAAACGAAATAGAGCCGCGCGTCTCGCTGTCAAAGCCCTTATATTCTTTATCGACGCGCTTTTTATCTTTGTAAAACTGCCTAATCGTTTGAGAGTGGTTGTCGCCTTTTTCAAGCAGAAGCACATGCGCAAGCCCGTTTCTTTTAGCTTCTACTACGGAAGCGATGCCGCAAGGACCGCCGCCGATCACCGCCAAGTCGTAAACGTCTATCATAAATTTCCTTTAATCTTTTAAATTTCATACAAAATTATAGTAAAAATTCCATTAAAATCAGTGGAATTTCCTAGCAATTTCGCAGCTTAAATTTAAAATTTTAACACTTTAAGATGCTTGCTTGGCTAAATTTGAAAAGACATAATTTTCTCCATTTAAATTTTAAATTTCACGGCGCTAATCCGTTTGTAAAAACTAGCGCGGCAGAAGCGGCAGCAAGAGCAGTAAATTTTAAAATTTTACTTCGCCAAGATGGAATTTTGCGAGCTAAGATAAAGCGGCAAGAGCGGTGAATTTTTAAAATTTCACCGCCCAGGCAGAAGTTTTTAATAGAAGCTTTAAGGCTAGTTAAAATTTAGCGTATACTTTATGCTAAAGTTAAATTCCATATCTTTCTCGACCTTTGGAAAGCTACCTTTTGTACGCTCGACCGCGCTTAACGCGCCCTCATCAAGCGAATCGACTTTCGAGGAAGACGTAACGCGAAGACCTTTAACATCTCCGCTTGCCGTATATGTAAAGTGCACGCCTACGACGCCGATTTTACGCATACGTTGCGCATTTTTAGGGTAGTGCGACTGCGCGTAGCGCGAAATGATGGCGAAAATTTTCTTGCCGACATCGCTATTGCTAGGATCGCCGCGGCTTGTTATAGCGTCGCTACCGCCGCCTGCACTACTGGAGCCGCCGCCCCCGCCGCTACCCAGCGAAATAGGCTTTGTGGGGTCAAATTTTGCCGTTAAATTCCTATCGCTGCTTTGAACTTTATGCTCTTTTTTCGGCTTAGGTTTTTCGACCGGCTTTGGCTTAGGCTTTTCGACCGGTTTTGGTTTTTCGACTACAGGCTCTGGTATAGGCTCCGGTTCAGGAATCGGCTCTGGCTCCGGTATTGGCTCCGGCTCCGGTATTGGCTCCGGCTCAGGCGGAGTTGGTTCCGGTTCGGGCTCGGGCTCCGGCGGAATGGGCTCGGGCTCAGGATCTGGTTCGGACTGATCGGAAGGAGGCGGGATATTGGGCTCATCCGATATATCGCCCTGCTTGGCCTCATCCATTATGCTATCGATGGAAAAGGCTATCATATCGGGCATGCTAGGCGGCTTCGGTGCCGACGATAAAAGAACAAAAACACCTACAGCGATGATGCAATGCAGCACCAAAGATACAATGAAGCCTATTGCGCTATCTTTATTCATTGCTCTTTTTCGGTCACGATCGCAAATTTTTCATGGCCCGCCTTTTTTAGGACATCCATGATAGAAATGAAAGAGGAAAATTTCGAGTCTTTATCGTTTTTCAACACGACAAGATCGTTTTTATCGAGCGCGGCAATTTTTTCCTCAAGCTCATCCTCGCTTATTGCGACATCGTCTAGATAAATTTTAGATTCGCTATCCACTTTGATGGTAACTTTTTTATCCTCTTGCGGATTTTGCGAGCTTGAAGAAGATGGAAGATTTACCTTGATATGACCCTGCGCAATGAAAGTAGAGACACTAAGCACAATCGCTAACAGCACCAGCATAATGTCGATGAACGGGACAATATTTAGCCCGTCTCGTCTAGGAATGCTCATTTATTTAACCTCATCGTAGCGGTTTAGAAGCACATCGACCTTGCGGACGAAACCGTTGTAGATGATGAGCGTAGGCACGGCGACGACTAGACCGGTAGCGGTAGCTTTAAGCGCGAGCGAAAGACCTTGCATGATAGCCTTGGTATCGATACCGCTTGCAGTACTCATATCAAAAAATGTGATCATAATGCCAATAACTGTGCCTAAAAGACCGATGTACGGAGCATTTGAATAAACGATATAAAGCGTCGTCAAATTTTTTGTCAGAGCCTCTTCATATAGCGCCTTGCTTTTGTAATCGCTCGCCTTAACCTTCGAATAAAAAAGCAGCCTTTCGATAGTAAACCACACGACCAAAAAGCTCATAAATCCGAGGATTGCAAAGATAATGTAATCCACGTAATGCGCCAAAAATTCCATAATGCCCATAAGCTCTCCTTAAAAATTTTAAAAATTTTTATAAATTCAGCAAAGTGCCTTGCCAAAAAAGTGAGCGATTTTATCAAAAGTAGATTTAATTTTTACTAAAATTTTGATGATCGATATTTAAATTATATTTTATCATTTAGCTTTATTTAATGATAATAAAGCATTCGGTGATAGAATTTTAATGATTTTAAAATGTCTTGATAATTAATATAAAATAAAGGATTAATTTTATATTATTCGCCATTTTTTAATCTCATTATCATTTAGGAGTTTAGTATGAAAAAATTTCATCTGGCTTTGTCCTTGTGCGCAGTTCTTTGCTTAAGCGCACAAGCAGACGAGAAATCAAGCGCTACGGACGTATCCAAAAGCAAAGATTCAAATAGGCAAAGCCTGGGCGTAATCGAAGTTACTAGCGATTCTAGCACGCCTAGCACTGTGGATGATATCAAAATCAATACTCGCAACGCTACGCTCATCAAAGATGTATTTCGCGACATCCCAGGCGTTTATGTGGGCGGCACCAACGGCATGAATCAAAAAATTTATATGCGCGGCGTGAGCGATCGCGGTCTAAATATCACGATTGACGGCGCGAAGCAAAACGGCAATACCTTTCATCACAACGCCGATTTACTAATCGATCCTGATCTTATCAAAGCCGTAGAGGTCGATGTAGGCGCGCGCTCAGTCGTGAACGGCTCGGGCGCTTTGGGCGGCTCAGTTGCCTTCAGGACGGTAGACGCTTCTGACATGCTTGAGGACGGTCAGGATATCGGCGCCAAGCTCAAAGTGGGCTATACGAGCAATAACGAAGGCTATTCGCAAAGTGCGATGCTCTACGGCAGAGCGTTTGATAGCCTAGATATGCTTGCCGCATTCAAGCACTACGGATACGGCTTCGGCGAATCGGGCAACGGCAAGCCTACGGGCGGCGACGGCAACGATATAAATTATTTATTAAAAGCGGGCTATAGCTTTTTGGATTTTCATAAAATTTCGCTCTCTACCGAGCATATGCAGTATAAAGGTCTCTATCCGCTGCGGGCGGAATTCGGCTCATGGCTAAACGGGCAGCTGGATAACCGCAAATACGAGCGCGATACACACACGATCAAATACACGTATAATCCAAGCGACCTGCTAGAGCTCGACATCACGGGATATTACACCAAGCATCAACGCATCGGATCGACTTCGACGAACGTAAAATGGGGCGTCGAGACCAAAGGCGGCAAAATCGGCGCTAAGAGTAAATTTGAAACGGGCGATCTGGCTCATACGTTGCGTTACGGCTTTGATTACTACCGCTCCGAAAACTACGTTAAGCCCGGCAATCTACGCCCCGAGAAGGTCGATAATTATAGCTTTTATATCGAGGATGCTATGCGCTACGGCGGGCTTACGGTAACTCCGGGTATCCGCTACGAAAGGCACGAGCTAAAGACTTACAACGGTAGAGGCGCTAATATCTCTAGCTACAAATATAAATTTAACGAAGTAAGCCCCGCCTTGGCGCTTGATTACGAGATCGGCGCGGGATTTGGAGCGTTTGCAAGCTATGCGCGAGTATTTAGAGGACCTGACGTAATGGAGAGCATGATGGCTGCGGGTACTAGCCGCGGCAGACCACTAAGCTGGATGGCCAATGAAAATTTAAAGGCCACTACGGGCAACGCCTACGAAATAGGCGGTCGCTACAAAAGCGAGCTAGGAGAGAATTCCTCGGTAAGCCTAACCGCAAAATATTTCAGGACGGAATATAAAAATCTCATCGTAGATAACAATGCGGCGGGCGGAATCGTCGGCTGCCCGGGAGGCGCACAGGGCGCCTTATGCAGGGCTAATGCAGGCGGTGCGGACATTGACGGCGTCGAGCTTTTCGCAAGATTAATATTAGATGATTTGAGCCTTGCTGCGGGTTACACCCACCAGCACGTAGAATATAAAGACCGCGTGCGCAGCGGCTCGGGCTATCTAAGCTCAAACATCATCGGCTACCGCGACTATGGCGATAAATACACCTTCAATGCCGAGTACGCAATCTCTGCGGCGGATCTACTGCTGGGCTATAACTTGCTCTTTTTCGACTCCAAAAACGTAGCCTCCGCAGCTAGCGACGAAAAAACAAAAGTGCCTAGCTACGCGGTTCACGATCTATACGTCACCTACGCTCCGGATGGCGGACGATTTAAAGGGCTTGAGATCAACGCGGGCGTTTACAATCTCTTTGATAAAGCCTACGCATCGCACTCGCAGCGCAGCGCCGATTTCACCGGTGATTCAAACGCTATCGACTGGGAGCCGGGACGAAATTTCAAGCTAAGCGTGGCGTATAAATTTTAAAGCTTACGCGAGATGGCGGTATGAAATTTTGCACGCTAAAGCAGCTAAATTTTAAAAATTCAAAGCCCTTGGAATTTCAAAATTCCTAGGGCTTTGTAAATTTGAAATTCCAAGGGCTTTGAATTTCAAGCTTTTAAATTCTACTAACAGAAATTTTCTCATAAAATTTTTGCGAATAGCAAAATTCTCATTCAAAATGGAATTCTAGCGTGCAGCGGAATTCCAAAAATTCAAAGCGATATCCGCAGCGCTTCACATCCAAAGTTCCTTTAGAATTTATAAGATTCCTCCCGCTTCAAGCGCCGTCCGTTTACTCTTCATCGTTAAAATTCCGTTTTAAATTCTACTTAAAAGGAGAGCCTTTGTTAAATTCTACTAAAAACGCCATTCGTGGCGCGTTTTGGACGAAGCCGTTTATAGTTTTAGTGCTGCTTTTGCTGCTGTTAATCCCACTAAGCTTTATCGATAATCTTACCTACTCGCGCTCCGAAACCAAGCAGCTCGCGCAGGATTCGATCCTCACGCCGGTGGGTGGAGAGCTGCAAATCCAGGGCCTTGCGATCGTAGTGCCTTACGCAGAGATAATCGAAGCGATAGACAAAAGCAACAACGAGCTCATAAAAAGGCGCGTAGAGAAAAATTTCATCATCGTGCCTAAAAACTACTCCCTCGCGGCAGAGATCGACCCCACCTATTTAAAGCGCGGAATTTTTCGCGTTCCAATATATAACGGCGACTTCGCGCTTAAGGCGGACTTTGAGGCGATAAACTATACCGAGCTCGGCGTCGATCCTGCGCGGCTAAATTTCGACGAAGCCGTGCTAGTGCTCGGCGTAGGCAATCAAAAATCCTTCACCGCCTCCCCCGCTTTAAGCTTAAACGGCAAGGAGCTTAAGCAATATCACGGTAACACCGAAGCTAAAATTTTTGATCGAAGCCTAATCTACAAGCTCCCCGCTTCCGCGCTGTCGTCTGATTTTAGCATCAGCGGCACGCTTAAAATCCAAGGCGGCGAGGCACTTCATCTAGCTCCGATCGCGCAAAATAGCCGTTTTGAAATTAGCTCTACTTGGGCATCGCCTAGCTTTGGCGGCGGCTTTATCGCCAAATCGCGCGAGGTAAGCGCTAGCGGTTTTAAAGCTTCGTGGGAAGTTACAGGCTTAGCCGCAGGCATTGCTCCTGCGTGGCTTGCAGATCAAGATGACCGCGTCGCTATGACGAACTGGCGCAGCAACGACGATAGAAATGACGCCGTAAGCATCGGCTTCATCGAGCCCGTGAACAACTACTCGCTGATTAAGCGCTGCACGGATTACGCGCTGCTGTTCTTAGCGGTGCCGTTTTTAGCGATCTTTTTGTGCGAGGTTTACACTCACGAGCGCATCCACCCGATCCAGTATCTACTCATCGGGCTTGAGGACGTCGTTTTCTACCTGCTGGTACTTTCGCTTTCCGAGCATATGGGATTTGCGCTTAGCTATGCTGCTTCAGCGATCGCGGTAAGCGCGATAGTATTTTTCTACGCAAGCGCGATTTTCAAAGGCGCGCGCTGGGGCATTTTCATCACTTGCGTTCAGCTCGTTTCATATGCGATCCTCTATGTCATCTTAAATTCCGAAGACTACGCCCTATTAATGGGAAGTCTGATGATATTCGCGGTGATCTCTTTGGTGATGTATTTTACGCGCAAGCTCGACTGGTACGACACGGCGATCCCAAGCGGCGAGAAAAAGCAGGAGCAAGAGCCTGAAATTTAGCCTTTAAATTTGCCGCTAAATTTAATCGCAACGGCCTTTGGAGCTTTAAAATCCAAAGGCCTTTTTAAATTTGCTCGCTAAATTTCAACTGCCAAAATTTCATCTATCTGAAATTTTACCCGCCGCGGCAGACAAACTGCGACCGAGCCGAACGGCGCGCTTTAAATTTAGTCCCGCGAGAGTGAGCACGTCGCGACCAAATCTAGGGCGCGCCGCTTTAAATTTTAAAATTTCATCTATTCCATAGCGCCGATTTTTGAGTATAATGAGCGAAAAATTTTAAGGATTTTGTGTGATACTTGCTATTGAGAGCAGCTGCGACGATAGCTCGGTCGCGGTGATGGATGAGCGCAGTTTCGAGCTAAAATTTTACGAAAAAATAAGCCAGGAGGCCGATCACTCCAAATACGGCGGCGTCGTGCCCGAGCTTGCCGCGAGGCTGCATACGGAGGCGCTGCCGCGGATTTTACAGCGCGCAAAGCCCTATTTTAGCGAGCTTAGCGCCGTCGCAGCGACCAATACCCCGGGACTTAGCGTGAGCCTGATCGGCGGCGTAAATATGGCAAAAGCGCTCGCGCTCGCGCTAAATCTGCCGCTCATCGGCGTAAATCATCTCATAGGCCACGTCTACTCGCTGTTTTTGGACGGCGAGGCGCGATTTCCGATGGGCGTTTTGCTCGTTAGCGGCGGGCATACGATGGTTTTGGATATCGATGCGGCGGGGGGTATCGAAATTTTAGCGACCACCGGCGACGATAGCTTCGGCGAGAGCTTCGATAAGGTCGCCAAAATGCTAGGCCTCGGCTACCCGGGCGGCGCACTCATCGAGGAGCTTGCAAAAGGCGGCGAGCCGAGGTTTGAGCTGCCCGTGCCGCTGAAGGGCGATAGGCGGTTGGAGTATAGCTTTTCGGGGCTTAAAAACGCCGTGCGCGTGCAGATAGAGAAGCTAAAAAAGGCGGGCGAGCTGGATGAGCGGGCGATGCGCGATCTGGCGCGCTGCTTTGAGGACGCGGCGTGCGCGCACATACTGGATAAATTGCAGCGGATCTTTGAGCTGCGGCGCTTTGCGCGCTTCGGCGTCGTGGGCGGAGCGAGCGCAAACCTGCATCTGCGGGGGCTTTTGACGGATTTGTGCGAGCGGGCGGGCTGCGAGATGCTTTTTGCGCCGATGAAATTTTGCTCCGACAACGCCGCTATGATCGCGCGCGCGGCGATAGAAAAGCTGCGTAAAAAGGAATTTACGGCGCCCGCAGAGCTGCAGATCATCCCGCATCTAAATCTACGCTCGGCGTTTGAGTGAAATTTTAAAATTTACAGATAATCTGCGCCCGCTAGCGGATTCTTGCGCACTGGATGTTTGAGTAAAATTTTATCTCGCGCTCGCTCACGGTTGGGTTTTGGATAAAATTCACTTTGAATTTACACATCGCGTTTCGAGCCCACGCCACGTTTTGCTAACTCCTTTCGTGCTTGCACCGCCATCGGTACCGCTGCCGCTGCGCGCCCCCTTGTCGTTTATAATGTCTACTAAAATTTGATCGACTTTGTTAGTTTGTCGTTTTTATCCTTTCTTAATCGTGCAGAAAAGTTACGACTTCGTGTTCTTTTGGAACATATTCCCTATTTTCAATACCGCCGCTGCCATACTCAGACAAGGCTTCATTTAAAATTTCATAAAGCTCATCTATCGAAATATCTCCAATGTCAGAATTTACGCTTTGAAATTTATATTTGACCTTAAATGGATTTTTCGTGAAATATTTACTCGTTGTCTCATCGTAAATTCGCCTTATGTCTAGCTCGATATTTGTATCTTTATAATGGAGCAACCAAATATCCTCGCCCGTATAGCCATCTCTTGGATCAGGTAATTGAGGGCTACCGATGAAGATAAGGTAAGTCTGTTTTTGTTTATCTACTACCCAATTTAACCATCTAATATCTTGATCGCTCAATAAAGGTTTTCTAAATTTTGTCCTAATTTTATTAACAGTGTCTATAACATTGTATTTCTTCAAGTCCTCTTTCGAAATATATTCCGCTACAAACGCCATTTTCTCCTCCTTAAAATTTAATTCTCGGATTATACTACGATATGTTTATATCCGCCTATGCGCTAATAAATATATCGTAGGGTTAAATTTATAATTGATTTTCGCCTCAAACCACATGCAACGCTCGCATTAAAATTTTTCAAATTCCGAAGCGCAGTTTAAATTTACAGCCACAGCTCGGCGCGCGCTAAAGCGCAAGTCGCCGCGCGTTTAAATCTAGCCGCAAATCATGCGGCGTTTCAAATTTAAACACTGCGCGGATTGCCACGCTACGCGGGCTCGGTAAAATTTAACCGCGTCGCGATTAAATTTCGCCGCGGCGCGTCTAAGCTTCTATCGCGTAGGGGATTTTATCTTTTGCGCCGGCGCCCGCAAAGCCTTTAAGCCGCAGTAGGCAGCTGTCGCAAAGCCCGCACGCAGCGTCCTCGCGCTCGTAGCAGCTCCACGTAAGCTCTAACGGCACGCCGATTCTAAGCGCCAGCGAGACGATCTGCGCCTTGCTAAGGTGCACGAGCGGGGTTTTGATGCGTGGATGAAAGTCGCGGCTCGTGCCCAGATCGAGCGCTCGCTCAAACGCGCCGATGAACTCCGCGCCGCAATCGGGGTAGCCGCTGCTATCCTCCTGCACCACGCCGATGAAAATCGCGTCGCAGCGCTCCTTCTCGGCAAGGGCGGCGGCGATGCTCAAAAACACGCCGTTGCGAAACGGCACGTAGGTGCTCGGCAGATCCGAAAACACGCTCTCGCCGCTTGGCGGTGAAATTTTATCGCTTCGGCTTTGCAGTAAAATTTTACCCCCTGCGTGCTTGGGTGGAATTTCATCGCCCTGCTGCAGCTCGGCTTCACTTTGAGGTAAAATTTCGCCGTCTTGAACCAGAATTTTGATGCCCTGCGGTGGGATTTTGTCGTCGCAGGCTAAAATTTTGCTGTCTTGCGATGAAATTTTATCGTCCCCTAGTGGAATTTCGCAGCCTTGAATTAAAATTTCACCGCTCTGTGTACGGCTGCTCCGCGCCGAATCTACGGCGAGCGGAATGTCTGCGGAGCTCGTCGAGAAATTTAACGCAGTAAAATTTTGCTCGCCAATCTCGGCATTAGTAAAATTCGCCGCAATAGAATTTTGCCCTTCTAGACGGGCGCTCTTGGAATTTGCCGCGCTGTCAATCTCGGTGCCGGTAGAATTTGCCGCGGCGCCAAGCTCCGCAGCGCCCTTTCTTATCGGCAAAGTACCGTCCGTAAGGGCACTGCCACCAATTTGCGCGATGAAGCGAGCATCTAAAATAAACCTCTTTGCAACCCCCAAATCGTCGCAAATTTTACCGAAGCACTCGCGCTCCTTGTCCATCGTGCGCTGATCGTAGTCAAAGTGCAGCGCCACGATCTCGTAACCTTCGCGCTTCGCGATATAGGCGCAGGTCGCGCTGTCCATGCCGCCGCTGATCACGCATAAAGCTCTCATTTTCGTCCTTTTTTTTGCTAAAATTATACGAAAATTTTATAAAAGAGGGGTAAAAATGATACTTTGCGAGCAGCCCTATCCCGAAATTTTGGACGCTATCGCGGCGGAGCTGGGCGGCGGGAGCGTCGAGCTAATTTTCGTGCGCGGCGAGGAGATGCGGCAGCTAAATGCGCAAACGCGCGGCATCGATAAGACGACCGATGTGCTGAGCTTCCCACTCGATCCTGCGGCGTTTGCAGGCTTCGGCGAGGATTTTAGCGAAGAGAATTCCGCGCATGAAAACAGCGGTGATAAAAATCCAGACGCTGCGAATCCCGCTAGTGAAAATACAAGCGCCGCGAATTCTGCGAGCAAAAATTCTAATACCATAAATTCTGAAAATTCCGAGGGCGAAAGTTCTGGCGATGAAAATTTAAAAAATGAAAATTTTGGCGGCGGAAATTTCACCCCCGCGCTACTCGGCTCGGTCGTGATAAATTTAGACCTCGTGGAGCTGAAAGCCGCGCAGCTGGGGCACGGCAGGGATGACGAGACGGCGCTGCTTTTTACGCACGGCATGCTGCACGTGCTAGGTTACGATCATGAAAGCGACGACGGACAGATGCGCGCCAAGGAATGCGAGATCATCAAGAAATTCCGCCTTCCAAAAAGCCTGATCGTACGAACGGAAGGAAGCGAGGAGTAGGCGCTGTATATCAAAAAAGGGCGAGCAAAAGCATGTACGGCGACGCAAAATCCGAACAAAATTTTAAAAACGCAGATACGAAAGCAAAAAATAAGCGACCCAAAACCACAGCGATAAAAGGATCTTTTAGGGTAAATTCGCCGTAATTTCCCAACCAGAATTTCGCATGCTCAAAGTTATCAATCGCAACTAAATGCGTTGCATGATTTACTCCTTAACGGTAAATTTTCGTATTTAAATACAAATTTCTACAAACGGATGTTTGCGAAACTTTGTCTTTAAATTTGCTAATTTTAATAAAAACCGCTTTAAGACCGTTTATTAAATTTACGGAATCGATAAAAAGTAGATAATCTTCGCTCTTATATTTTATCGGTCCGAAATAAATCAGGGTATCTCCTGCGATCTTGTTTCGATAATCCTCAAAATCTGCCCTGCTATAATATGAATCGTATGAGGGGTCTTTTATAATTTTACTGCACTCTTGCGGATCTAGAATATACATAAAATTTGCAAAAGACATCTCGTATTGCCGAAAATCTCTATACGTCATAATATACAAAAGCTTATTATCAAATTTATATAACGTAAATCCTCTCCCCGTAAAGCCGTCTCTAATCGTTGTATTCATATCCATATACCAGCAATCGCCCATATTTTTCTTTAAAACTGGGTTATTGTAATCCGTCGTATCAAAAACCAGAGGCTTGATTACGCTTATATTTTTCCATTCGAATAGATCATCGTAAAAGTCGTTGCAGAAGTCTCTTTCTTTTGATAAATGCTCTTCATACTCTTTTTTGAGCGTTGCATTTCTATCTATTTGCCAAAAGCTAACGGTTTTTCCGTTGAAAGTGGTTTCTCCTTCTACCATACCGGAAGGATTGTTTCTTACTACTTTCCTATCATTAGCTTTCCATAAAGCTATTTTTAAATCAAAAGGAATTTCCGTATCGCTTACATCGTTTGCATTCGCAAATAATACGAATGCGATCATTAAGATGAAAATATGAACCCACATAACCGCCCCTATCGATAAAGCTTCGTATTTACGTATGAATTGCTACAAACAGGCATTTGTAAAATACCGTCTTTAAATTTCCTGATTGCGACATTGAGCAGTTGTCCGCTATGCGTATTGTCGAAATCTATGAAAAGTAGATAGTCTGTATCTTTATAACGTATCGGTTCGGCATAAAACAGACGCGGTTTATATATAATGTTTTTTAAACTCTCCAAATTTGCCTTGCCACGAGGATCTTTTATGATTTCACTGCACTTTTTGGGATCTAAAATGTAAGCAAGATTTGCGAAATCATCCGTCTGATATATATAAGGAGTGGTTTTGTAAATCATAATATACAAAAGCTTATTATCAAATTTATATAATGTAAATCCTCGCCCGCTAAAGCCGTCTTTAATCGTTTTATTCATATCCATATACCAGCAATCGCCCATATTTTTCTTTAAAACTGGGTTATTGTAATCCGTCGTATCAAAAACCAGAGGTTTGATTATATTTATATTTTTCCACTCGAACAGATCATCGTAAAAGTCGTTGCAGAAGTCTCTTTCTTTTGATAAATGCTCTTCGTATTCTTTTTTGAGCGTTGCATTATCTTCTATCGTAAAAAAATAAAAACTCTTGCCGTTAAAGGTAGTTGCACCCCGGATCATAGGTTCGTGAAGAGCTTTTCTTACAACTTTTTTATCTTGAATTTTCCATAAAATAGGTTCCAGTTGCCATGGCATCGATGGATGCTTTATATCATCCGCTTTTGCGAACGATACGGCAAACAATATCGCTAAAATAAAAGCACGAATTTGCATCCCTTGCTCCTTAAAATAGGCTTTTGGAATCTTAAAAGCGTTTTTTGTTATCGGTCATATAAGCTTATACAACATAATTACTTAATCAAAGTATAAAATACATTATCATATCCGCACAAATATGAATTTATGCATATACCGCCGATCTATACGGCAGGCTTTCAGTGTTTAAAATTACCGATCAAGTTTATTCACACTCATGAATGTATGGATCTTTTAGGGTAAATTCGCCGTAATTTCCCAACCAAAATTTTGCATGCTCAAAATTATCAATGGCAAATGTCGCATGGTGCTCGCTATACACTCTGCGCGACCTGCATTTTTTGCCTTCGTAATCATAATGATCTGCGAGCTTTTTATAAAATTCAATGCTTTCGTTATCAAAGTCGTAACCCAGCGCGATATCTTGATTTCGCCCGTCGTAAAAATGGATATAGTCAAAATCGAAGTTGTAATAAACCTTGCAATGACCATTTTCGCCGTTTATTATGGCATCGCTGCAATATTTTTCTAGTTTTAATTTCTCTTTTTCAAACTCATGCCGTAGCTTGGTTTGCTCTGGCGGGTCTAAATTTTGTGTTTTCTTAGTAAAAAATTCCTCTTCATACCTAAGCGCTTTTTGTAATAAAACGTCCGCATACTCGGCTCTTTTAGAATAAAAATATAGAAAATAAGAGGCGTATAATATAAAGATGAAACCTGCGAAAATCATAAAATTTCTAAGTAGTTTTTTCAAATCGTTGCCTTTATATGCTCTATATCGGTGCAAATAGTTTTGCCTCTTTCAAAAAGAGCGATGACTTATTATATCCCGTTAAGATTAAATCGCATTTGCAATTTGATATTATATTTTGATTTTAATCTGATATAAGAATGACGGGGCGTAAAATTTATCGTCGTATCATGTAAATTCCGCGGGCAAAATTTATATAAATAAAATTCGCTTAACTGCACGCTTAGCCAAAACTCACGGAGTCTATATTTGTTCCTGCGGACAAACCCTCAAGCGCGCCGATTTAGAATTTAAATTTCTTAAATTCTATCTTTTCATCGAAAACCGACATCGTGCGCCGTAACTCGTCTATATCGACATTTAGCACGGCTAAGAAATACTCCCGTAGCTGCACGTATTCATCTTTGTTTGCCATCAAAATATTCATTATATCGACATTGGCGTTTTCTTTATATAGCACGAGCTGATCGTGAATGCCGAAAAATCCGAGGCTGCCATTATGTAGATGCATAAATATCTTAGAGCCGTAAAGCAGGGTAAGTACCATAGTAAAAATACAAACTATATTTCTAATATTAACACTCACGCTTTCGTCGTCTCCGCCAAACTTAAGCGCGAGTAAAACCCAAACGGCGATAATGATCTTAAGGGCTAACGGCATTTGCTGCCTCCAACTCCATCTGCAATCGAAGCTAATCGCCATCGCACCGATCTTTTGTAGCTCAAAAAATTTCACAATTTCGCCCTTTTTATAATACGCGACGGCGGAGTTCGTCATCACGAAATATGCTTCGCCCTCGCGCCTAGCCGCTTCTATGAGCGGTAAGAGCACTAGAATAAACATCCGCAATACGCCTAGCTCTGGCGGACCTACCACGATGATGGCAAAAAACAAAAATATTAAAAATGCGCAGCACATCGCAGGGAATTGATATTTAACGTAATCGCGATAGAGATGATCTGTTATGATTAATGGGGCTCTGTCATAATCTATGATTATGGTATGATCCTCGCTCGAAAGGCTCGCATTCTTGTCGGTATACGTTTCTGCACTATCATCTGCAAACTCCGAGCCATCTAGTTTTAAATTCAGATCGCAAGCATCAGGCTTATCACTATCCGTCTGCGATCTGCGAGGCGCCTTCGTGTGCCTTCCACGCAAGGCCTCTCTTAGCTCATCTAAATTATCGCTCAAATCGTCTCCTTAAATTTTGCCCGAAATTTTGCCACTCTTTTTTAGCCCGTTCCGCAAACAAACGCTGCAAAAAGGCGTCCGCGGCGAATAAATTTTGCTTGAATTTTAAAAGCTCCGTCTAGCCGAAGTTTACGGGATCCATATCGATCTCGACGGGCAGATGCTCAAGCGCGCGCGCGGCATTAATCAGCGGCACGTGCGAGCTAGCGCGCAGCAGAATTTCAAAGCGAAATTTCGACGCGATATAGGCGATACCGGCCTTACCGTAGCCGATGATCTCAAAGCTCTCGCTCGCCTTCTCTTTCAAATGCTGCGCGGAATTTCCGGCAAGATTTTCGGCTGCTAAATTTATAAAATTTTGCGCGGCGCCGTTTCTTTCAGGCTTTAAATTTACGCTATCCCTATCTACGTCGCGAGCTGAAATTTGCGCGGTATTTTTCAAATTTGAAGCATTTTGGCGGTTTAAATTTGCATTGCTCCCGCGCAAATCCGAGCTTTGAAATTTAAAATTTGACATCTGCTTACTGCCATGCTGCGCAGAATTTTCTAAATTTAAAGCGCTTAAATTTGCTCTCCTCGCGTCCAGCCCGTCATGCGATACAAACGCGCTACTTCCCGCCTGTTTGCGACGTAAAAGCTCAAGCGCCACGTTCATTATCTCGCTAGCCGCCTTTTCGTTTTTATGCGAGATCAGCACGCGCAAAAGCCGCATATACGGCGGATAGAGCCCCTCGCGAAACTCAGCCTCGTCGCGCAAAAAATCATCATAGTTTTCGATATAATCCCTAAAAAAACCGCTCTGGCGCGTCTGTATGACGACCCTGCCCTGCCCCGAGCGGCCGGCGCGGCCAGCCACTTGCATCGCAAGCGCCAGCGTCTTTTCGCGCGCCCTAAAATCGGGATAGCTCAGATGTTCGTCGATCCCCATTATCACCGCAAGATCCACGCCATGGTAATCGTGCCCCTTACTAAGCATCTGCGTGCCTACCAAAATGTCGATTTTATGGGCGTTGAAGTTATTTAGCAGCGCCTCGAGCTTGTGCTGCGTGGTAATCTCGTCGCGATCAAATTTTGCGATGCGAGCGCTCGGGAAATGCGCCGCGAGCTGTGCGGCAAGCTCGCCCGTGCCGATCTTGCGCGCCTGCATTACCTCGCCGCCGCAGTTTTCGCAAGACGCCCTGTAAAACGTGCTAAAGCCGCAGTAATGGCACTTTAGCGCCGCAGCATCCGCGTGGTAGCTCATCCCGACGGCGCAAAACGGGCAGCGCACGATCTGCCCGCAGTTTTCGCAAACCATATATTTGTAGTTCGCGCGCGTCGGCAAAAACACGACCGCCTGCTTGCCGGCTTCGAGGCTGCGCCCGATCTCGGTTAAAATTTTAGGGCTCAGCCCCGTCTCGCTCTCATCGAAAATAAAGCGCTTGGCGCTGCTAAAATAGGTGCCGCGCAGGCGGAAGTGCGGCTGCTTTGCGTAGGTGCTAAGTGCGGGCGTCGCGGAGCCCAAAACCACGCGGATGCCGAGCTTTTTGCCGACGAAAATCGCGGCGTCGCGGGCATTTAGGCGCGGCGCAGCGGCGGATTTGTAGCTGTCGTCGTGCTCCTCGTCCACGACGATAAGGCCTAGATCGCTAAAGGGTAAAAATAGTGCCGAGCGGGCACCCGCGATGAGTCGGATCTCGCCTGCGTTAAATTTCGCTAAAATTTCGCGCTTTTTTTTGGGCGAAATTTTGGAGTGCCAGACGCCGAGCCGCTCGCCGAAATAGCTCTGTAGCCGCTTCGTCATCTGCGGCGTGAGCGAAATCTCGGGCATCAAAAACAGCGCCTGCTTGCCCGCAGCGAGCGCCTGCGCGATTAGCGCGATATAAATTTCGCTCTTGCCGCTGCCCGTATCGCCGAAAATCAGCGATGTCTCATTGGCTTCGGCAAATTTACGCGCTTGCTCCTGCGCAGGGGTGAGGTTTGGAATTTTACCTATTTGAAGCGGGAGTAGCGGCTGCGAAATGGGACTTTGGGCGGTAGCGGCGGAATTTTGAATTAGGACGGAATTTTGCGGAGCAACAGATTTTTGCGGAGCAGTATCGAAATTTTGAATTAAAGTAGAATTCTGCAGGGCGATGAAATTTTGAATTGAAGTAAAATTTTGCCCAGAAGCGGAATTTTCTCCCTCGACAAAATCCCGCTCTTTGATAGAATTCGACGCGATGGCGGAATTTTGTTTGTGTGCCGAACCTGGCGCGGCAGCAAAATTTATGGCGGTCTTCATGGCGGCGGAATTTTGATCTGATGTGAAATTTTGCACTGAAGCGGAATTTTGCCCGTCGTCAAACGCTTGGATAGAATTGGCGGTAGAATTTAACGCTAAATTTTGCGAGATAATATTTTGCGCCTGCTTTAAATTTTGCTTTTGCGCGGAATTCGGCGCGATGACGGAATTTATAACGGTAACGGAATTTTCCATGATAGTAGAATTCCTCGTCAATGCAAAATTCTGGATTGGGGCAGAATTTTGTATGGCACTAAAGTCATCGTCGAGCGTAGAATTTTGTGTGGTGATGGAATCCTGCTTGGAAATAAAATTTTGTTCGCGGGTAGAAGTTTGCTTGCAAGCGGAGACCAACTCACTAACGGGAATTTGCTCGCAAGCGCAATTCCGCTCGGTCGTAGGATCCTCCTGCAAATTCCGCAAATCCTGCGTAGTCTCGCTTGCAGGCTCGAAAATCCCAAATGCAACGCCCTTTTCGCAGACATAGTAGTACGCGATAAAATTTGCAAGTGCGATCTGAAATGAGGTAAATTTAAGCTGCGAAATCTCTAAAATTTCCTTGGTTTTGAAGGTCGGTTTTGCAACCTCGCGCAGGATCACGGCGGATTTAACGCTCGATTTTATGGTAACGGATACGATTTGATAAGCTGAGATTTTAAAATTTGAACTATAAGTAAGCGGTTTTAGGCTGGCGCCCAAAACCGCAACTTCATAATAGAGCATTTAGCTATTGAGCTAAGGATTGACAAAGATCATCAGCGTGATTGCAGTCGAATGAGCCTACATTTCTATCTTTATTTGCACCGGAAGTAGGTATACTAGCTCTTGTTGGATAATAAGTAAAGTTAGTACTTTTGCCTGCTACGGTAGCCGTATATGTAGATGTAGCATTATCGTTGCCATTTCTAACCAAAGTCCAGCCGTTTCTACCGCCATCTCTCATAGGATAGATAGGTTGCTGCAAAACGCCATCAAAAAGAGTGGCATTGTCTGAACCCTCCAAAGCAGGCCACGTAGTCACGCCCCTCATCATATTCTCGCTTCTAACTAGCGAAAGTCCGCTTCTAATGGCAGCGATGTCTCCGCGCATCTTAGCGATCGTAGCATCATCGCGCGTAGCAGCTAATCTAGGCACCGCGATGCCCGCCAAAATACCTAAAACGACGATGACGAAAACAAGCTCTATCATCGTAAAAGCTTTTAAATTTTTCATGTTAAATCCTTTGATTTAAAGTGGGATGATTATAGCCAAATTTAAATAAAATTAATTTTAGTTGAAGAAAAAATCCTGCATTTTAAATGGAATTTTATGAAATTTCATTAAATTCTGCGATTTTTTGTCCGAATTTCACGGACGTATCAGTCGGGGTTTCAAATTTTAAAAACTCGCTTTGCGCTACGAGCACGATCGTCGAACCCAGCTCAAAATTTCCCAAATGATCGCCCTTTTTAAAGTTTAAATTTTCATATTCGTAAAGCGCCTCAGATCTACTTGCGCATGCATTCGTCTGTATTCGTGCATCGAAATCAAATCTCATCTTGCCGACGTTTAAAGCACCCACGAAAACCATCCATAAAATCCCGCCGTTACGTATCTTGCACTTTAAAATCACTCGCTCATTTTTAGCGTAGAGGTTTGGAATTTTAAGTAAAAATTTCTTCGCCACGCTGTAGAGATCGGCAGGGATATAAAGCGCCTGCAGCACGCTCAGATCGCACGGCGCATGATAATGATGATAATCGCGCGGGCTTAGATAGATGTTTGCGTAGCTTAAATTTACGCCCTTTGTATTTACGCCGCCTCGGGCGTCCTCTGCGCTCGTTTCGCGGCTCGCGCCGTTTTCATTGCTATAAATTTCAGCCTGCACGCCGCTTGTAGCATAAGTTGCGCCGCTTTCATCGCTTCTAATTTTTGCTTGCGCGGCGCGAAATTTCATCCCTGCGCCGGCATCTTTTGTGCATCCGGTTCCAACCTCGCCGCTCCCGTTCGTAGCAACCGCCCCGTCATCTAAATTTTTAACCGCTCCGCCGCTTTCGCTTGCCGTAAAAGTGCGACCAAGCAGCTCGCTAAGGCTATATTCGCAGCCCTTCACGCTAAAAGCTCGCATATCGGCGCAGGTCCCGCTCTCAAAGATCACGCCGTCGCTAGGGCTTATAAAAGCCGTCTCATCTGCCGCTATCTCGCGCGGACTCAGCAAGCGGCGAGTAAAAAGCGCGTTTAGGCTCGCGTAGCTTTGCGGCGGATCAAATTCGCTCATATCGATTTTAAAAAATTCCACATATTTGCGGTTGATAAAATTTTGTATAAATTTAGGGAATTTCACCGCGGCGATAACTCCGAAAATCCTCGAAATAAAACTTCTCATCTATGCCTTTCTAAGCTTAAGCAGCGCGATCTCGGCATCCGCAAAGACCCTTATCGGCGGGCCCCAAAACCCTACGCCGCTGCTTACGTAAATTTGCTTCAGCCCGTCGTTATACAGCCCGTAAAGATACTTCTGGCTAAGCAGCACTAAAAGCGTCCACGGAAAAATTTGCCCCGCGTGCGTGTGTCCGCAGATACACAGATCGACCTCGTCGCGCACGAAATCCACGACGTATTTTGGCTGATGAGCGAGTAAAATTTTAGGCTTATCGGGATCAGCCTGCGCTAACGCAGCGCTTAGATCTGGCTGCATGTATCCGAAGCGAAAGCCGCTAAGATCGTGCACGCCCATTAAATTTAGCCCTTCAAATTCCACGCTTTCGTTTTGCAGCACTCGCACGCCCGCTTTTTGCATCGCCGCGATAAGTCCGATTGCTTCGCCGCGGTAATATTCGTGGTTGCCCGCGACGAAAAAGATAGGCTTTTTGATCGCCTCAAGAGGCTGCAAAATATCCCCGAGCTCATCTGAGCGCAGATCAAACATATCGCCTACTATTAGCAGCGCGTCATAATTTAGCGAGTTTATCTGCGCTACGACGCCTTGTAAAAACTCCTTTTTCAAAAACTCGCCCAGATGCACGTCCGAGATGACGGCAAAACTTAGCTCGCGAGCTAAGTTTTTGATTTTTATTTCGCGCTCGGTGATTTTTGGAATTTTTAGTGCATTATAAAGCCCCTTAAAAATATAGCTAAACGCCATTATTACAAAGGTTACATCGATAAAAGTTTTTAAAAATTTTCGTCTGTTTTCGCTAAATTTAACCACATGCGCGGCGGCGCTTAGCACATCGTAAGCAAGGCAGATAAAAAAGAGCGAAAAGGACGCTGCCATGCAAAATACGCAAGCTTTATAGAGCAGCTCATTTTTAAAGCTTCCATTAAGCCCAAAACCCGCAAAAAATATTGCATCTAAAATTGCTAAAGCTACGCAAAGTAAGCTCAAGACAGGGCGAAACGTAGCGAAGCCTTTATATGGCGCAAAACGCGCACTGATCGATCTGTAGACGTAAAGATTAAAAAACAGAAATAAAACCGTGCCGACAATCGGGAAAATATAGGCGCTTTTCAAACTCTAGCCTTGGATATACTCATCCAGCTTATCTTTATCAAAGCCCGTGATTTCTTGCTTATCGTCTAAAATTAGCGCGCCGCTCTTTTTAAATTTAGTGATGGTGCGCGAAAATGTTTCGGGGGTGACATTTAGAATTTTGGCTATTCTAGTGTACTTTGTGCTCATAAAAATATCAAAATTTTCGTTGATAAACTTAGCGATTTTGCCGTCGCAGTTAAGCACGACTTGATTATCAAAGACCGCATTTAGCGCGCGGATCTTCTCAGACATCGATTTTAAAAGCTCCAGGCAAATTTTAGGATCGCTCATAAACTCGTTTTTAAATTTTTCATAATCGATCTTTAGCACCTCGCCGTTTGTCGAAAACACGCCGCTTGCAGGATAGCTCGTCTCTTCGAAATTTACCATCTCCGCCACGAGCGAGATGGGGCGTATCTCGCGCATATGGATCTCACGCCCCTTTGCGGAGGTTTTATAGATTTTTAAAATTCCTTTTAGCAGGATTAATAGATACTGCGAGCGCTCGCCCTCGAAAAATAAAATTTCGCCCTTTTTGTAGCTTTTATGGATGCTAATCTGCTCCAAACGATCGATTTGCGCTGCGCTTAGAGCTTTAAAATAAGGGATTCTCTCAAGCATCGCCGCGACCTATTTTTTAAGCAGGTCTCTTATCTCGGTAAGAAGTTTAATCTCTTCGCTAGGCTCCGCAGGTGCGGCAGGTTCCGGCGCAGGAGCAGGTTTTTTAAGCTTATTGATCGCCTTGATCGCGCAGAATATACAAAATGCGATGATTATAAAATCGACCGTTACTTGGATAAACGAGCCGTAGTTTATCGTAACGGCCGGGGTCTGCCCCACCGCTTCTTTTAGCACGATCTTAAGATCGGTAAAATTCATGCCTCCCGTAAGAAGTCCTAAAACCGGCATCATGATGTCGCTTACGAGCGAGGTTACGATCTTACCGAAAGCCCCGCCGATGACGACGCCCACCGCCATATCGATGACGTTGCCTTTCATCGCGAATTCTTTGAATTCCTGAATGAAACTCATATTGTCTCCTTAAATAAAATGCGCCGATATTAGCCTATTTTTGCTTTGTTTTTGCTTTTTATTAGGAAGTAAAAAGTATAATCCCAGCTTAAATTTAAACCCAAAGGACCTAAATTGTATCGCTTCGCTCCGTCGCCCACCGGCGATATGCATATCGGAAATTTACGCGCGGCTATCTTTAACTACATCTGCTCGCTGCAAGATAAAAGCGGCTTTATTTTGCGCATCGAGGATACCGACACTGCGCGCAATATCGAAGGCAAAGATCAAGAGATTATTGAAATTTTAAAGCGCTTCGGCATCTCGTGGCAGAGCCTGTATTATCAAAATAAAAATTTAAAATTTCATCAGCAGTTCGCTGCTAAGCTACTCTCCGAGAAAAAGGCGTTTTGCTGTTTTTGCAGCGAGGAGGAACTGGAAGCGAAAAAGCAAGCCGCAAAGGACGCGGGCGAGGCGTATCGCTACGACGGGCACTGCGAGCATTTAAGCGACGAAGAGGTGCTTGGCTGCGAAAAGCCTTTTACCATCCGCCTCAAAAAACCTGATCACGCGCTGGAATTTACCGACGCGATCAAGGGCCGTATCGCATTTGAGCCGCAGAATATCGACAGCTTCGTCATCATGCGCGCGGACAAGACGCCAACTTATAACTTCGCCTGCGCCTGCGACGATATGATGCAGGGCGTGAGCTTCGTAATCCGCGGCGAGGATCACGTCTCAAACACCCCGAAGCAAAACTGGATCCGCCAAAGCCTCGGCTACGACGGCGAGATCAAATACGCCCACCTGCCAATCATATTAAATTCCGAAGGCAAAAAGATGAGCAAGCGCGAGGATAGCTCCTCGGTAAAATGGCTGCTTCAAAGCGGCTACCTGCCCGAGGCGATCGCAAACTATCTGATCCTGCTGGGCAACAAAACGCCGCGCGAGGTCTTTAGTATGGATGAGGCGGTGGAGTTTTTCGACATCGCTAAAATTTCAAAAAGCCCGGCTAAATTTGACGAGGACAAACTCGCCTTTATAAACCGCGAGCATATCAAAAGAGCGAGCGAGCAGCGCCTAGCGGAGCTTTTTGAGCTTGAGTCCAGATTTGCGCCTTTGATAAAATTTTACACTCAAGAAGCGAGCCTTATCCCGCAAATTAAAGAAAAGATCGCAGCGATCTACGGCGCGAAAGATATCCCGCAGGAGTGGGCGGCGCAGGCGCAGGCGCTGCGAGAGGCGATCTTAAATTTATTAAGCTCAAACGGCGCTCCAATGGAATTTAATGATTTCAAAGCGGCGCTTTCGCAGGCTACAAATTTAAAAGGCAAGAGCCTGTTTATGCCACTTAGGTTTTTACTGACCGGCGCACCTCACGGACCGGAGCTTAGCGAGCTGTATCCGCTGATCCGCGCCGATTTAAAGGAGATACTCGATGCTACTAAATAGCGTATTTTACGGCATTTTAGTGAGTATTCACTACGTGATTCAAGCTTATATGATGCTAATTTTCGTCGCCTGCGTTTTGAGTTTCATCCGTCCAAATCCGTTCGGTAAATTTTATAAAATCATCCGCGTGATCTCTGCGCTTACGGAGCCCGCGTTCGCGCTGGTGCGCCGCTATCTGCCTACGACTTTCGGCGGCTTTGATCTTTCGCCGCTTCTCATCCTACTCGTGCTTAACTTCTTTGACAGCGCGATAATCTATATCATCAATAGGACGGTCATTTGAAAATATTTCTGAAATTTAGCCTTGTTTTGGGACTGCTGTGCGCCGCAAGTAGCGGTAAAATTTTAAGCTACGAGGAGATCAAAAACGAGCCAAAATCCCTAGCCAAGGACTATTACATCTATCGCTTGATCGATGAGACGAAATACAACAAAGCGGAGATTAGAGCTTTAAAACAAAGCATCTTTCGCTACAAGGGCAAACTAAAAGAGAAGCTAGATAGAATTTTCGGCGCCATTCGCCCTCCTAAGCGTCCGGATCGCTGCGCAGGAGTAACGGCGGCAAATATTTTAGATGCAAATTTAACATGCAAAAAGGCGCGCTCATATCCAAATTTTATCGCCAAGCTAAGCCCGTCCGTGCGCGAGACACTCGCTTCGCAACTAGAGAGTCACCAAGACGCGGCTTCGCGAAACGCCGTAAATTTACTGCGCGGATTTAACGACGAAAATCCGAGCGAGTATTTTATGCAGAGCCGCAACGCGCAAAACTACTTTTTATATTACGACTACTTAAAAGGTGCGGGCAAAGACGCTCTGATCGATATCGACGCCGACGCAGCCTTCGTAAGCGAACTGGCTTCGCAAAAAGGCTTCAAAGCGGTTCTCAACGACGCGCTAATCAACCGCAAATACCCGCACTTGCGCCGCTCGCTCACGGGCGTCGATCCGCTGGCCGTGGAGAAAGACGTAGCGTTTATGCTGGGCGTAAATGCCGTCATGCAGAATGATGAAGGGGCGGCGCTTGCGTTTTTTAGCCGCGCAGCAGCGAGCTTTGAGAAGCCTCACGATGTACACAATGCGAAATTTTGGATCTACCTGCTAAATGGAGATCAAAATGTCTTGCGCCAGCTTGCTAGCAGCGATTATTACAGCCTCTACGCGCTGTACGCCAAAGAGGTCTTAGGGGATAGGAATTTAAACATAATCATCCCAAATCCTGCTAAAAATTCCATCGAAGGCTACGATATTACCGATCCTTTCGCTTGGGTTCGCACAAAAAATAGCGCTGATCGGATGTCGCGCCCGCAGCTTTTGGAATTTGCCAAAAAATTCGACACCAAGCAAAGCATCGGCGAGTACTCATACATCATGAATAAAGCAAGCGGCGGTAAGGACAACTTCTATCCAACGCCGTTTATGGAATATATCGGCGATGGCGACAACCGCCGCAAGGCGCTAATTTTAGCGCTTGCGCGCCAAGAGAGCCGCTTCGTGCCCGCATCGGTTTCTACCTCGTACGCACTCGGAATGATGCAATTTATGCCGTTTTTGGCTAATGAGATCGGCAAAAAGCAACTCAAAATCGACGGCTTCGATCAAGACGATATGTTCCGCCCGGAAGTCGCTTACCGCTTCGCCAACATCCACATCGACTGGCTGGAGCGTAAAATTTACAGCCCGGTTTTCATCGCATACGCTTACAACGGCGGGCTCGGGCTCGTCAAAAAGATGCTTCAGCGCGGCGATATGTTTAATAAGGGCAAATTCGAGCCGTGGCTTAGCATGGAGCTCGTGCCGTATGCCGAGAGCAGGGACTACGGCAAAAAGGTACTCGCAAATTTTATCATCTACTCGCAGATCCTCGATCCGCGCGCGAAAGTCTCGGTGCAACAGGAGCTACAAGATCTGCTGATACCGAGCAGAAGCGACAGCTTCCGCTAAGCCAGCAGCGGGCTTGAAGGATGATTTTAAGAGGCGGCGAGCGAGAAATTTTAAAAGCCGCCGCCTCAAAAGCGCGAAATTTGCCCGCTAAGAGCTTAGACGAGCAGATCAAAACGGCGAAATTTCATCTTTTAACGCCAAATAAGGGCTCTTTCCCACCCTGCATGAAAGGCGGCACGCCATGCAAATTATCGCGACCGCAGTTCTCATAGTAGCCGCCTTTTTGTGCGTATCGTTATTGAAAGACGAAAAGAAGCGCTCCGCAAATTTAGCGGCTTGTTTGTTTTTTATGGCGCTTGCGTATTGCGTGCAATTCGGCGTAGGAGACGATAGCTACACCCGAGCGGGCGGCGCAGCGCTGATAGTCTTTTTTATCTTTGCGCTTGCTTTTTTTTGAGCTTTATTTCTGGGGCGACGAGCTTTAAAATATAAAAATTTATTTAAATTTTGTCGCAGCGTTTTGTGAGCGATTAAATTAACGCCCGAGCGTAAAATTTTAAGTAGCGTGAAATCAAAATCAGGCGTTTTCGGCTATGGAATTTAAACAGATAAACTATCCGCAGCTTATCCGCCGCAAAGGCTGCGACAAGTTTAAATTTAGCCGCTTTGCAGCTTGTTTGCTTGTTTGCGATGCTTTAAAATTTCGTAACTTCAGATATGCAAGCCGCCGTTTTAAAATTTCGGCAAGTTTTAAATTTTAAATTTGCGCTTGCCGACCGCGCCGTTTTAGCGAATTTAACTGCACGGAGCTCGCGAGCGCAAGATGATTTAATTTTACAACCTTAACTCCGCACGAGCTTCGGCGGAATAAAATTTAGCGATTAAATTTGCTATTTGAAAAGCCCTTTGATCTTGCCGAAAAGCGACTTCTCGCCGCCTGCGGAGGTTTCGTCTTCATGATCTTCCGCGGCGGAATTCTCACTGCTGCCTTTTATCATATCGCCGCTGCATGGGACAGAATTCTCGCCGCTTGCTTTCGTTGTGCCGCCATCCGCTTCCATCACACTGCCGCCGCTCGTTGCATTGGCGCCGCGCGAGGCAGAATTCTCTCCGCCCGCAGTACCGCCTCCGCCTACCTTATCTCGCTCTATCGCTTCGCCGATCTGCTGCGCTGCGATTTCCGCGTAGATCAGCGCGCCCTGCGGATCGCAATTAAAAAGATTTGAAAATGACTCGGACCTATTCAGATCGATCGGATTGGGCTCAACCACCTCGGTAGCCTCAAGCAGCCCTACTTCAAGCTCTGCGGCAGAATTTAGCGCCTTTAAAAACACGGGCAAATTCTGCGCATAAAACTCATCTATCGCCTCTTTTATCTCGCCGTCCACTTCATAATCGCGCAGCAGCTTCTGCACGCCATCGGCATTTAGATACGCGCCGCAGCAGTAGTTTTCGATGATCTCGTTGTGAATTTGCCCGCTAAATTCCGCTAAAAATTCCTTCGGCAAAACCTCGCGCCAATCGCTTATGTAGGTTTTAAATTTAGAGCTTTGCTCCGCCAAAAAGCTAAACGCCGTGCCGCGCGTGTAAAAATACTCTCTAAAATAGCCCTGCGCCACGGCTATATGAAATCCGTGCGTTTTATTAAAAATCCCCTGCGTGCCGTACTGCAGCGCCGAGCGGAAGCCATCCGCATATTTTTCTACATAAAATTCATCCACCCCCGCTTCGCGCGCGATTTGGGCGATACTTTCAAAATCTCCCCTCTGCGCGAGCTTTAGCGGCTTAAAATACCACTGCGAAATTTCATCTTTGCCGATCGCATGGTAGCTTATGTCGTAGCCCACCCTCTCTCCTTTAATCTTTCAGATCGATCTGCGGCTGCCAATACAGCGACTTTGAAATTTTACGAAATTTCATCGTGGCATCCAGACCATTTGAGGTGCGGTAGCTAAGCACCAGCTCGTCCTTATCGCTCTTAGGCGCGGTGATCTTGTAGCGGCTCGCCCAAGCAATCTTAAAGAGCTCCTTTTGCAAAAGCGGATCTCCGTCGTGCAACGACGTTACGTTTGCGTTTACGCCGTTGATCTGCACCGCGAGGATCTGCACCTCTTTAGGATAGGAGGTGAGCAAAAACACTTCGTCCTCCGCGGCGTTTCTAAGCTCGGGCGCGACGGGATTTAGATAGGTCGCCACTGCCAAATAGCGATCGCCCGCGCGCACCGATTCAAATTTTTGCGTGTAGGCCGAAAACTCGTTTTTAAGCGGATCATGACGGGGATCGTTTGCGGAGCAGGAGTTTAAAAATAGCGCTAGCGCGGCTAGGAGCGCGCCCTTTAGCAGGCCGTTTAGCGCGCCACTAAAATCAAATTTCTTCATCGATCTTTCCTTTGAAATTTTAGGCGCATTCTAACGAATTTTGCTTTTTAAAAGGCTAAATTCGCTACAATCTGCTCATCTTAAAAAGCCGGATTTTAAAAATGAAAAGACTTGTTATCGCATTTTCAGGCCCTTCCAACAGCGGCAAAACGACGCTAATTTGCAAGATCGCTAAAATTTTTATCGCTAGCGAACTGCGGATCGCGATCGTAAAACACGATCCGGGCGATAAGGCGCACTTCGACGTAGAGGGCAAGGACAGCGCAAAATTTAGCGAGCTCGGCGCCGAAACCGTCGTGATGAGCCCGACGCGGACGAGCTATTTTTCGCAGCGCTGTATGCAGATTGACGAGGTCGTGCGGATGCTAGGCGAGTTTGATATCTTGCTCGTAGAGGGGTTAAAGACGCTGCCGCTGCCGCGCATAAGCCTGTTTCGCGACAAGATCGATCCGGCGTATCTGCCATTTTCGGACGCGATCGCTTCAAATTTAAGCGGCGAGCAGATGGATAAGTTTTGTCGCGTAAATTTCGACGTTAACGACGCTGCGGGCATTAGCGAATGGATCTTAAAAAACGCCAAAAAAATGTAAAGGAAACAGAATGCAAGAGATCGTAAAATCAATCCAAAATATCGCGCTACAAATCGCTGAGGAGCTGAAATACGCGGACTTCGGCTACACAGATCATCACAACAGCACGGGCGATACGCAGCTCAAACTCGACGTAAAAAGCGACGCCATAATCGAAGCGGAATTTCGCAAAAATCCGCTCGTACGCGCTCTAATCAGCGAGGAGAAAGATGAAATTTTAACGCTGCGAGAGGACGCGCGCCTAATCATCGCCTACGATCCGCTCGACGGCTCAAGCTTGGTGGACGTAAATTTTGCCGTGGGCTCGATATTTGGCATCTATGAGGATGAAATTTCGCCCGCAAACTTAAAGGCGGCGATCTATTGCATCTACGGGCCGCGCCTTGAGATGGTCGTTTGCGAGGACGCGCCGAAGCTTTATCGCCTAAATCGCGAGGGCAAATTTAGCTTCGTAAAAGATCTGCGCCTACAGCAAAAAGGCAAACTAAACGCCACGGGTGCGACGCAAAAGGGCTGGAGCGAGCCGCACCGAAAGCTCGTGCGGGCGCTGTTTGACGAGGGCTACCGCCTGCGATACAGCGGCGCGATGGTAAGCGACCTGCATCAAATTTTATTAAAAGGCGGCGGACTTTTCAGTTACCCCGCTACCAGTGATCATCCGCGCGGCAAGCTTCGCGTAACCTTCGAAGTACTGCCGTTTGCGTTCATCTTCGAGCGCGCCGGAGGCGCCACCAGCGACGGCGAAAACGGCTCGCTTTTGCAGCTAAAGATTGAAAAAATCCACCAAAGCAGCCCTTGCTTTTTCGGCTCGAAATACGAGATCGCGAAGATGCATGAAATTTACGGCGGTAAAAACTGATGGCGGATACCGAGGTCGTCGCGCCGCGCGACGTTTACGACGAAATTTTGGATAAAAGCTTAGCCGCGCTACAAGCGTGCCAGGCGGAGCACAACCTCACCAGCTGCCTAGAGTGCGAGAAGCTGCTGGATTGCGCAGTGCGCGACAAATATGTCAAGGCGGTCTATGAGAGCATGTCGCACGGCGCGACGGGGGATTTTTCGTTTTAAAACGTACTTTTGCGTCGTGATGGGGATTTTTGACGGACTTTGGCATAAATGCACCCTGTCGCCTTCCTCTTGCGGGCGCGTAATTTTTATGAAGCGGGCTTTGCGCGCAAGATCTCTGTAAACCAAGCTGCGGCGCGGAATTCGCTCGGAATTTGCTATGCGATGCGAATTTGATCCGGCGGCACGCAGGTTCTTACTTTGCAGCACGGAATTTGTCCCACTACGAAACGATAAAATTTACGGTGCGATTTAGCGTTGCGGTCGGGTCTACTCTGCGGCGCATCTGTTTTGCGGGCCAGGTTTTGCGGCGGCCGATAAAATTTAAAATGAGGGCGTAGCCAAATTACGGGCGCGCGGCCAAATTTAAAACGGGCGTCCGATTAAATTTCAGACGCTGCGGCTGGATTTTAAAATTTACGGATTAAATTTTGCGAAGCGAAATTTCGCTTCGCAAAATTTTATCTGCGATCATGAGCCGTTTATGAGCACAGACACGCGAAATTTCATAAAGCGAAATTTCGGTGGGCTAAATTTTACCGCCGCGATCTTAAAATTTACGCGACTAAGACCTATCGACTTGAACGAGCCGCCGTTCGTCGCCAATCTTTTGCCGGTTTAAATTTTGCTTTGCGAAATTTGGCTCGCAAATTTAGCGACGCGGCGGGACGGCGGATTTTGCCTCGCAAAATTCTAGCCGCAAAATTTAAAGTGCAAATTTAAACTACGATCTATGCGTTAAAATTTAAAAACTAAATTTGAAGTCTAGTGAGCGGGTCCGCCGCACGAATGCTCGTATAAATTTCAAGCACATAATGCTCATATTGAAATTTTGCGACTGAGCGTGTATGTGAAGCGCTCGTTAAAATTTCAAAGCCGAAGCGTATGCAACCGCTCGTGTTAAAATTTTAAAACTAAGACGCGTATGGCGGCGATTGCGTTAAATTTAAAAACCGATCGGCGGTCGCGCGGAATTTTAGGATTGATCCATTCGCGAAGCTGTGCGTCATCGATCTATTCGCAAAGCCGCGCCCATAGCTTTTTTCGCAGCGCCACGTGCCGAAATTTTAGAGCAGTTTGGGGAGTACAAGCAAAAGGATGCAATCGTTCGTACAAGGGGTTTTGATGGGTCTGGGCGTTAGCGTGCCGATCGGTCCGGTAAACGTGCTGATAATGTCCTACGCACTGCGAAGCTACACCAAGGCGCTGTGCCTGGGCCTCGGCGCCATGAGCGCGGATATGCTCTATCTGGCGCTCTCGGCATTCGGGATATCGCAGTTAGCCAAAATTCCGATCGTTTTTACCTGCATATCGGTATTTGGCGCATGTTTTTTACTCTACACGGCGTATAAAATCTGGCATGGCGCGACTCGCTCGGTGCAGCCTGTAAGCGTCGAGGCTTGCTCGGGCGCGGCGCTTTACGGCAAAGGCTTTTTGATAAATTTACTAAATCCATACGTCATTATGTTTTGGCTCAGCGTCTCTGCCGGCACCGCACGAGCAGATTTCGCGCTTGTCCTTGCGGGGCTTGTAAGTGGAATCTTAGCTTGGATCACGCTTTTTCCACTTGCGATATATCTAGCTCGTAGCAAGCTTCCAAACATTGTAGTGCGGGCATTTGCATATATCTCGGCGTTTATTTTGGTATTTTTTGCACTAAAGCTTCTATACGCTATAATTTTCGCTAAAATTTAAACCAAAGGATGGCTTATGAAACCGATTGAAATTCTAAAAGAGCTCATCAAATTCCGCTCGCTCACACCTAGCGACGACGGGGCTTTCAACTACGTCTCGATGCTGCTGGCAGACTTTAGCGAGGATAGATTCGAGCTAAACGGCGTAACTAACGCGATTTTTACCAAGCGCTTCGGACAGGGTCCGCATCTATGCTTTGCCGGGCACATCGACGTCGTGCCGCCAGGCGAGGGCTGGGCGAGCGATCCGTTTAAGCCGGTGGAAACGGAGGGCTTTTTATACGGGCGCGGCGCGCAGGATATGAAAAGCGGCATCGCAGCGGCAATCTGCGCGCTAGCGGCGGCACGCGATTTTAAGGGCACGCTGAGCCTGCTGCTAACCAGCGATGAGGAGGGCGACGGCATCTACGGCACGCGTGAAATGCTTTCTAAATTGCGCAAGCAAGGTGCCCTACCCGACTTCGCAGTCGTTGCGGAGCCTACATGCGAAGTGCGCTTCGGTGATACCATTAAGATCGGCCGTCGCGGCTCGATTAACGGCATCCTCACACTCACGGGTATCGGCGGGCACGCAGCCTACCCAGATAAATGCATCAATCCTGTCCACATTTTAGCGCCGGTGCTTGCAAGTCTTGCGGGGCATGATCTGGACGCAGGTAGCGAGGATTTCGCTCCAGCCAAGATAGTCATCACCGACATTCGCGGCGGTTCGCAGGTAGTAAACGTAACACCTAAGGACGTGCGCGTGATGTTTAACGTCCGCGGCGGCGTAGGGCTGGGGCTAAAAGACGTGCGAGACTACGTACTGAGATTATTTGAACTGGACGCTAAAGACGCGCTATGCAACGAAAGCGAATCCTGCGGCAAGCTAGAAATGAGCTGCACCGCGCAACTGCGAGCAGGCGCGTCGCTACACCTTGCGTTAAAAAGCTCCTCAAAGCCTTTTTTAACTCAGCGAAACTCCAAAATCGTGCAAAAACTAAGCGCTAGCGTGCAGAAGATCTGCGGCGCAGTAGCCGAGCCAAACACCGCAGGCGGCACGAGCGATGCGAGATACTTCGCGGAGTTTGGCGTGGAGACGGCGGAGTTTGGCGTGCGAAACGACACGATCCATCAGATCAACGAACGAGTAGAGATTAGCGACGTCGAAAATTTAGCTAAAATTTTTAGCGATCTGATAGAAAATTTCGACTAATTTAGGGATTTGGCAAAGCTACGTAGATTTGATAAAAATTCTGCGTTCTACCAAACTTTGCTGAATTTGCCAGGGTTTTCGCTCGTAGCTGCTTGGCAAATTTTATCTTTGCCTCGCGTCTTACGTAGAAATTTTGCCCTGCTACGCCGCTTTTGCTAAGAATTTTATCTACAGCACGCTCGCCGCTTTTACAATTACTTTGCTATGTAACATCAATTTCGCAAGAAGCCTTAGCAAAACGCCACCGCCTCAAAGGCGAGCTTCGCCGACGAATGCTACCGCTGCTAGGAATTTTTTAAAAGAATACTGCTTTTGCGCGAATTTCAGCAAATAGCGCGGTCTTTGCGCAAAATTCATCTCGCTCTCTTCGCGCAAAATTTCATCTTCGTCAGGTGTCTCTAGCAGCATACTGCTGTACTTTGCCGTCTCCGTGAAAAATTTTATCTTTGACGCGCCCGCTGCTTACGCAAGAAGCTTGGCTAGGACAATGCCATTTCTGCTGGGATACCGCCTGCTTCGCGGATTTATAAAATTTTACTTGGTCACGTTGCCGCTGAGATAATTCCGCCCCGCTTACCGCTTCTGCGCAGATTTTAACCCTGCCTGACAAGCGCGATTTAAGAATTTTACTTTGCTTTGATACGGCGGCGTGGAATTTTACCCATACGGCGTAGCGGCACAGAATTTTAACCTCTGCAAAATTCCGCCTCAAAACTTGCTATCCTTGCCTATCTGCACAAAAGGATCGGCAAAATTTTGCTGCTTTACGCGCTGCCGCACTAAATGCACGCAGGATAAAATTTATCGAAGGACTTCAGCGTAGAATTTCGTGAGGCTAAATTTTACCGCTGCGAAAAATTTCAACCACTCATAGCAAGCGTCTGCGGCGCGATAAATTCCAAATTAAGACTTCAAGCCGGCTTAGCAGGCTTCGCTTCTTTCAAAATTTTAACTACCTTGGTCGCCGCAAAACTAGAAATTTACAAAATCGCTTTATGAAATTTCGCAGCGCCGCGCGATAAAATTTTAAAATAAACGCCTGAGCGGCAAGGCGGAATTAACGGAATTTTACTTGCCAAATTTGGCTAAGCTTTCTCTTTCAAAGTTTAGTAGCCACGCTTTGGTCGCTACGCCGCCGGTGCCGCTGTATCCGCCGAGCCCGCCTGCAGCTACGACGCGGTGGCACGGCACGATGATTGGGATCTTGTTTTTGCCATTTGCGCTGCCTACTGCTCGGCTTGCGCGCGGTCTGCCGATAGCCGCGGCTAGCTCGCCGTATGTTACGACCTCGCCGTAGGGGATATCTAAAAGCGCGCTCCACACGGACTTTTGAAACTGCGTGCCATTTTGGCTAAGTTTAACGCTAAAGCTCTCAAGCTCGCCCCTAAAATAGGCGCTAAGCTCGTCGGTGCAAAGAGTCAAATTCTTTCTTAAATCGCCAAGCTTTAAATCGCGTCCTCTATCGTCCGCGGCACGCACAAAGCCGATAAGCCCTGCGTCGTGTTTTTTAAAGATCTCATCATTGGGCCCGCAGACAGAGCTTTTGACCCAGTCGATACTGCAGATCCCGATCTCGTTATCCCAAATTTCAAGCATTCCAATGGGCGAATTAAAAAAGGCTTTTTGCATCTCAATCCTTTCAAATTTTTACTGGTTTGATCAAAAAAATTTTAAAAAGCGCTTTTTGCGGTGCGAGCTAAAGCTCGAAAACGGCGAAATTTCATGCGGTAACGCGAATTTTTTAAAATTTACGCAAGGCGCCGCAAAGTCTCTACTCAAACCGTACGATGTTTACTAAAACCCCGTCGAAAACGTCTTGCTTAAAGAGTTTGATCTCGCGCACGATATCTGCGTTATCATCGTCGATGACGCCGTTTTTGACGAGGCTGTCCTCGATGAGCTTGAAAATAAAGGCGTGGTTGCTGACGTCGGAGATACCGCTTTTAAAGCCCATTTCAAGGCGCACCGGCACGCCTATGCGCACGCCGCGCAGGTCCTTGGCGATGTAAAGATCAGCGATCGTGCGCACCATCTTTTTCGCCATTTGGTAGCTCGCCGTGGACGACAAAATATCATTAAGACCGAAATTCTCCATCAAAAGCGGAATACGAACGCGCGCCAAAACCCCTTCGCCGGGCTCGCTCGCGCTCTTTTTCAAAAACGAAATTTTAATCCTATGCTCGATGCCTATAAAGCGCGGCTTAAGCTCGATGAGCCTAGCTCTAGGCGCTTGCGGTAGCGAGATAGGACGCGAAGCGCTTGCAATAGGCAGAGTCTTGGAACGCTCTCGAAGGCTCGCGCGCTCTTTCGTAGGCGCTTTGCGCGCAGGCTTGCCATAGAAATTTACGGGCTTAGCCGCAAAAGTTGATTCGCTCCCAAAAGCAGCAGACGCGGGCTCATCACCAAGCGCCCCCTCCGCCATAGAAGAAGCAAACGTAGAATTCTCACCCGTTAACGCAGACTGCGCGGATTGCTCAAATTCGGGCGCAAATTTATTTCCCGCTTGCGGCGGCAAATTCGAAGGGCGCCACTCTTGTGCGGATATTTTCTGCTCTAAATTTTGCCCATCGGAATTTTTTAGCGCGTAATTTTGCCCTTTTGCCAAAAACGCGGAATTCTCACCAACGAAATTCTCATCTTGAGGCGCGAATTCCAAGGCATTTTCTAAGGCAAAATTTGCGGCGCGGCGGCCAGCGAAATTAGCGCTTTGCCCCTTGGAAAACTCGGAGCCTTGAGGCCCACAATCATTTGCGCACTTTATATCAAGCGCAGAATTTGCGAAAGTAGAATTTTTTGATGCAAAGCTTTGTGCCGTAGAATTTTTACTTCGTAAGTCCGCGTCCTGCTCTGCTACAAACGAATTTTCAGCTGCAAAATTCTCCGTTTGCGCCGTAAAATTAGAATTTTGCGCCTCAAATGTGGAATCCCTCACGAGCGCAGAGCTTTGCGCGGAAATAAAATTTCGCGATGCAGGAATGAAGCTTTGCCCTTTGGCAGAATTCGCAGGCGCAGAGCTTTGCGGCATAAAATTTTCGCTCCTCGCATTTTCGCTCTCTTCGAAACTAGCAGCAAGCCCCACGCTCACGCCATCCTGCGCAGCATCAT
>NZ_CALLWC010000033.1 GCF_938015785.1 uncultured Campylobacter sp.
ATTATGGAGAAATTGTAAGTGCTTATATAATAGAATAAACTTAAATTTTGTGCCAATTTTTAAAAATTGGCACTTTTTTAATTGTAAAATCATAAAAATATATTGACAAAATTCAAAAAATATTGTATAAATAATTAATAAAATATTAAATAAAAAAAGGAGGACAAAAAATGAATGGGAGAATTGTAAAGTTTAAAAGTGAAAAAACCTTTGGCAAAAAAGCAAAAAAAGGCTTTACGCTTATTGAAGTGATATTGGTCGTGGCAATTATTACGATAATTTCTGCGATTGCAATACCGCAAGTTGGAAAATATTTGAATAAAGCTAATAGGAGTAAAGTTATTGGGGCAATTTCCGAGTTAAATAACACGACAACATCTTGGAGTATTGACCACAGCGGAGATGCACCGAAAAATTTGCAGGATATTTTGACGGAGCAAGGAAATTTGAATAAACTTGGAATTGGGCTGGATAGCAGCGGAAAATTTAAAATTGGGAATATTCAAGGTCAAATAATCTATCAGAATGGAGAAATTTATGCTAAGATCGCTGCAAATAGCAAGGCTTTTCCTGGAGAAGAGATAAAGAGATGATGGCAATCATTTTGTTGGTTTTAAAATATTTTACATTTTTTAGTATTTTTATAAATGATATGAAAAAAAAGCTGATATATGACAGGGATATTTTGTTTTTAGTTCTAATAGGATTATTTTCTGCTGTCAAATTTAATGATCTGGGAAATTATTATTTGGGAGCGAGTGGCTATTTAATGCCGTTGTTGGCACTTTATATTTTGGAAGATTATTTTAAAAAAAGTTTGATTGGCTTTGGAGATGTGAAGCTTATGATGGGAATAGGCGGGTTGTTTCGGTACAGCGGAGTTGAAAATATTTTTAAGTTTTATACAATGTTGTATATATTTTCAGGAATTGTCGTATTATTTTTACTTTTTTTTAAAAAACTTCAAAAATGTGAATATATTCCGTTTGCACCATTTATTATTGCAAGTTACATCTTTTTTAATCATTTTAAAATATTTTTTGGTTAAAAGAGAAAAGAGAAAAATAGAAAAAGAGAAAAAGGGGAAAAGGGGAAAAATAAAAAGATGAAAAAAGATAAGGGGGAAACTTTAGTTGAAAGTTTAATTTCAATATTTTTTGTAACACTTGCGATTGTTCCGCTGTCAAATTTGTTTTTAAAAACTTTAAAGACGAATACGAAAATAGATAATGTAAATCTTCAGAATATAGAAATTTCAAATATGATTGAGCTTATAAAATCTAAAAAATATGAGGAAATAAATAATTTTTCTGAAAAATATGAAATTGCAGATACAAATGATTTTTATAATAAATTTTTGATTGAGAAAAAATATCAGATTTTAAAAAATATTGATTTTACAAAAAATAAAATTCAAATAAAAATTGAAAAAACAGATGGATTTTATTTGAATGAAAAAGGCGAAAAAGAATATATTTTTAAAATAATTGCAAATAAAATGAACGATTATTATTTTCCAAATTTTTTATAGCGTAAATTTAAAATAAATTTAAATAAATTTGAAAAGAGGAAAAATTGTGAAAAATAAAAAAAGAGGTTATTTGCTTTTAGAAATTATGCTAAGTATATTTTTGTTTTCAGTCATAGTTTTTGTAGTTTCGATTTTTTTGAAAAGAGTTGTCATAATTGAGAAAATGAAAAAAAATAATCAGAAAAGTTATGAAAATTTGTATTTTTCGTTGGATAAAATTGTGGAAAATTTAAAAAATAGAGATAAAGATGAATTTTTTTATGAAAATGAAAAGAAAAATATTCATATTTTTAAAGATAAAATTGTTTATAAAACAGATGGAATCTTATATAAAATTGAATTTGAAAATAAAAAAATGTATATTTCGGATACGGAAAATAAAAGTAGTTTTGGAAGTAGAACAGTGATTTCAAATTTAGAAAATTTAGAATTTGAAAAAATTGGCGAAATTCTTGTCATAAAAATAAAAAATTTTGGAAAAGATGAAATTAGAGTTGTGAAAATATGATAAAAGGGGATTTTTTAAAATGAAAAAAAAAATTTAGGTGCAAGTCTTATTTATGTGTTAATTGCACTCTCGATGATAACTGTGTTTTCGACAAATTTTATATTTTTTGTAAAACAGAAATCGGATATAATTTTTTTGAAAAATACAGAAAAAAAATTAAATAAAAAAATTTTTGTTGAAAAAGAGTTGGAAAACGCTAAAAGAATTGAAAGAAATGGCGTGATTTTTGAAAATAATCAAGTCGAAATAGAAAAAGAAGAATTTTATTTCGATACGAATTTACAAAAAATAAAAAATGATTTGAGAGCAGAAAAATTGATATTCTTGCCAAAAAATGTGCAAAGTATTGGTGGCTTTGTGGTAAAAAGTATTAAAGACAGTAGTGAAAATGAATATTTTTTGCCACTTGATAAAAATACAGTTTATGGTGATTTGGAAGTTATTTTTGAAAGAAAAATTTTGGATACGGAAATTTTTTATAAAGAGAAAATTTCTTTTAAGCGAAAAAATGCAACACTTGTGGAAATGAGTGTTTTGAGCGGTGAAATTTTAAAATAGAGGAGGAATTTTTTGGAAAGTTTGAAGATATATTTAAGAAGCGAAAATAAAATTTATCTTTTTTATGAAAATGAAATATATTTTTATGAAAATCAGGAATTATCAAATGTTTTGGAAAATTTTTTGGAAGAAAATAGTTTTGACAAAACGGAATTTAAAAAAAATGTGGAAGTTAGTTTTATTTTGCATTTTTCATATTTTGATTTTGAAAATTTTCAAAATTTTGAAGAAGAAAAAAATAAAAGTAAAAATAGAAACGAAGACAAAAACGAAAATGAAAAAGAAAATAAAGATAAAAATAAAAATTATGAAATGAAAAAAATTTTTAAAAATAATAAATTTGTTTGTAAAAAATTTATTTTGGATTATGTAAATGATGAATATTTGAATCTTTATTTGGAAAAAAATAAAATTTCAAGTTTAAAAAAAATAGTAAAAAATTATTTTTTGAAAATTTCGGAAATAAAAATTGATTTTCAAGCGATTTATAATTTTTATAAAAATAAAAATCTAGAATTTGAAAGTGAGAATCAAAATCAAAATCAGAAAAAAAACAAAAATAATTATGAAGAAGAAAAAAATAAAGAAGAAAATTTATTTTTTGAAAATCAAAAAGAAAATAAAAATAAAAAAGAAGATGAAGAAATTAAAATTGTTCAAATAGAAGATATTGGTGTTGAACAAACTATAGACAAAGAAAGTTTGGAAAATGAAAATTTGAAAAGTGAAAAAATTGAAATTTTTCAAATTGGGGAAGAAAATAGTTTACGCATGGTAATTTTTGACGAGAAGATAACGGAATTGGAAAAAGTTGAGTTAAGACTTTCCGATATTGGAGAAATTAGTGAATTTGACTTTGGGGATATGATTGTTTTTACTGATACGGAAGAAGAAATTAAAATGATTTTTTCAGGTAGTGAACTTTTTGAAAATCCAAATTTTGCGGAAAATGAAAATTTTTTTGATGCAAAAAGTTTGAAAGAGATAAAAATTTTGGATGTGGCGACAGTTTTATTTTTGTTTCTTGGATATTTTCTTTTGAGTAATTTTATGAATAATGAAAAATTAAAAAAAGAAAATGAAAATATAAAAGTTCAGACGAAAATTTTGGAAAAAAATTATTTGAAAAAGAAAGATGAAGAAATTCCTGATTATACAAAAGAATTAAAAATATTAAAAGATATTGATAATTCGATTGAGCGAGATGAGTTTTATTCATATATAAAATTTTTAGTTGAAAACAGTAAAAAAGGGGTAGATTATACAAAAATTAATTATGAAAATTCAAAGTGGACAGTTTCTGGCGAGTTAAAAAATTTTGAGAATTTTGAAAAATTTGAAAATAGTATTTTGAAAAAATATCCCAATTCTGAACTTGGGTATTTAAAAGATAACGATGAAGCGACAATGTTTGAATATATCATTAAATAATTTTAAGAAAAGTGGGAAAAGTATAAAATGAGAAAAATAAATTTAAAAATGATGATAATTGCTTTAATTGTAGTTTTTTTGGCGATAAACTTAAATTCAAAGTATAGTGAGCACAAAGAACTTTTGGAAAATAAAAAATTACTTTTGGAGAATAAAAAAAATTTTGAGAAAAAAATTATTGAAATAGAAACTGAAAAATCACTTGAAAAAGAAAAGAATATAGCTGATTACGATAAAATTATGATGTTGACAAGAAGACTTTCTTTTTTTTCAATAAAAAATGAATCAGAGTTTAAAAAGATGATTTATATTTTTGCTCATGAAAGTGATTTAAAAGTGAAAGAAATTTCAAAATCAGAAAATGTCTGGGAGAAAAATGGATATAAATTAAAATATATTCATTTTACAACTTTTGGAAGTTTAAATGATTTTGGGAAGTTTTTGTATTTAATTAATAAAAGTAAAAGATATATTGATACTTCAAGATTGTTTATTGAGCTCACAAGTGATGAATTTAAAATTTCGATAGGTTTTATTGAGAAAAAATTGTAAAAGTAAAAGGGGGAAAAATGAGGAAATTAAATTTTATTTTATATGCCATTATTTTTTTTAGTAATACTTTTTCAGCGAAAGTTACGGATTATGTGAATAAAAACGATGCACAAAATATGAAAAAAATATTTATTTATAAAGTGCCGAAGGAAAATAAAAAGATTGAAAATAATAGTATAAATAACAACACACAACAAAAGCAAGTAAAAACTCCTGAAAATAATACATCTAAACAGACAAAACAAACTCCAAAAATGGAAAATAATAAAAAAGAAGTTACAAAAATAGAAAGTTCAAAAATTGAAAATCAGAAAAAAGATGAGATAAAAAATAAGACGGGAGAAATTGAGTTTGAATATAGAGATGCAAAAGAAATTTCAGAAGCATTAAATGGATTTGAAAAATTTGAAGTTATTGGTGTGGGGAATAAAATTATTTTTAGTGGAGATGAAAAGAAATTTGAAGAAATGAAAAAAATAATAAAGTCTTTTGACAGTCCAAAAGAGCAGGTTATAATAAAGGGAACGATAATTGATACAAGTTCAAATTTATTTGAGCGGCTTGGAATTGACTGGTCGATAAATTCAGATTCTGGAAATACTGGAAAAAATAATTTGGTTGCAAAATTTTTAAATGGAGAAATTTCGATTAGCTCGATATTTTCTGCGGGAGGAAAATTTTTGGGAGTTGACTTTAATATGCTAAAAGAAAATGGAGATATAAAAATAGAAGCTATGCCAACACTTATGATTATGGAAAAGGAAGAAGGGGAATTAAAAGTTACCGAAGAAGTGATTATAGGTGAAAAAAAAGTAACTAAAAATAATGAAGATTATATTGAGCCAATATTTTCAGAAGCGGGAATTGTTTTTAAAATAACTCCAGAAATAAAAAAGATAAATGGAATAAAAAAAATATTGTTAAAACTTGATACGGAAATAAGTAATTTTAAATTGACATCAACTTATAGTGCATCTTCTGGTGCAAAACAAAAAAATCAGACACGAACTACGATAACATTGAATGATGGTGGCTCGACATTTATAGGAGGATTAAAACAAAATGTGAGTAAAGAAACACAAAGAAGGGTGCCAATACTCTCAAAAATTCCAATAAACTTATTTACCAAATTTTTAAATCCAGAATATCTAGAAAGACTGCTATTTAAAAAACTAACAATACCAAAACAGAATTCACGGTCAGATAAGATAAAGTCTTTTAATATTTTATCGTCAACCTTTTCAAGTATTTTGAACTCATATTCGTTTCTATTGTTTAAAATATTTAGAATTCCTTCTTTTGAGCTAACTTTTGTTTGATTAGACATATCTCTCAAATTATCATCATACTCTATTAATACAGGGTCAAATTCTAAAATTTTATCTATATCAGGATTATACGGCAAAATGGTATTGTAACTATTATTTTCCAATATGCCCTTCAATATATTAATGGCAAAATTATGGTATTCATCAGCTTGTGTCGGATTTTGTTCTTTGATAAACTCTATATAAAAAATAAAGTTACTCACCCCTAAAACATATACCATATCAATATTGTCAGCAAGAAAATCTCTTATTTTATTGCAATATTTTCCATCATCCAATTTAAAGTCGTATTGCAATCTATACATATATCCATCCAATTTCTTAAGCTTATCTTCTTTAAATTTTATGATATTAACAATATCTCTAATCTTTTCGTCATCTGTTATGGATTTTGTTATATAGCCTATGATTTCCTCTCTTATATCACTTGGCTCAAGGTAATTTATTTGAGCATATTCTATAACCTCGTCAAATTCTTTATTTTTCTCGTTATCTTTAAGATTATTAGTAAAGTACTTAAAAGAATATTTATCAAGCTCTTTAAAATCTATATTTAATTTCAAAGCATTTATAGTAGCTATTTCCATAATGTCTTTTACTAAAATTTGCTCGGTGTATTTAAAATCCTTTAAATCTTTTTCTAAAAAACCAAAATCATTTAGCGCAGTTACTACTCGTTTCATAATCCTAATATTGTTTATATTGTGTTTTTTAAAATATTCGAGTGGATAGCTTTTAAAAAATTTAAGCTCTTCATGCAAAATTTTATATGAATCTTCTATAGAGGGATTATATTCAAATTCGTAATCTATGATTTTATCTTTTTATTTTTTTGTATTGTTGTCTAAAATTAATTCACCAGCATTAAAAATCATAACAATATGGCAGTTTTTCTGTTCTTTAATTTCTGATATTAATCCGAATATGTCTTTTAAACTTAATTTATTTGATAATCTTTCAAAATCATCAAAACAAATTACGATATTTTCGAAATCTTTCTTTTCAAAAAACGATAAGCATTCAATAATGGCCGAACCCAATTACGGCGTAACTTCATCTAAAATTTTATCAAATCTTAATTTTTTAGCATTCTTTGAAATTTCAGATATCGTCCGACTTATTCGATAGGCCTGCAATATAATTTCTTGTTTTATTTGTTTAATATCATCCTTACCGAATAGAGAAATGTATGCAAATTTTTTATTTAACTTTTTTGAATTTCTTTCCGCAAATTTTTGCCAAAAATATGTTTTTCCAACTCCCCATTTGCCGTTTAATACCATGCAAATAGCGCTTTCTTTCCTTAAAAAATCAATAAATTTGTCTTCTATTTTACTTTTTATTTGCATCGTCCTCTATCTCATTTTTACTTTAAATTTCTAGAATATTGATGTTTGTATGGTTATTATATCTTAAATATCCTTTTTTTGTCACATATATTTTGTAATATTTATATACAGGCAAATTTATGGTTAATTAAATATATTTGAAAAATATTATTAAATACTTACTCTATAGAAACATAATCGTCTTTAGTATTATTATATCGTCGCCTCTTGCTCCAATGCCGCACTCTTGATAGCGTGCCGCAGGAGATGAAAGGCTCGGCCGCTGCGCTCATCGGCTCGTTGCAATACGGCAGCAGCATCCTCTCCTCTGCGATGCTTGCGGCGTTTTCTGCGGGTACGCCGCGAGTGATGTCTTGGATAATAGCCCTTTGTTTGGCTAAGCGCGCTCGCGGCGTATTTTAATAAGTAAATTTTAAATTACGGCGAAATTTTATAATTTGCCATCGAGTTCAGCTCTGTTTTAAACAGACGGGCGGTTTCTTAAATTTAAACTCTAGCTAAATTTAGACCGAAATTTTTAAGTAAACTTTGCTATAATCGCCGAAATTTTGAAAAAACCGAGGAGAAAATATGAAACTAATTTACGCTGCTTGCGTGCTCGCCGTGTTTGCTTCGGCTCAGACCGAAACTGTGCAGGTGCCGGACTTTGCTAAAAGCTCGATGAAGACGCATGAGCAGGCCGAGGAAAAACTAATCGCAAATGCCCTAAAAGGCGATCTAAGCCAGATCGCAAGCGATCTAAAGATCGATAAAACGCTAAAGGGCGGCGAGTCGCTTGTTATTAACGGCGCGCATTACAGGACGATCGAGGGCGACAGCACGCAGTGGAAAGAGGGCGACGCCGTGCGCCTGCTAAGCGGCAACAAGGACGGCAGGTGCCTAAGCTCGATTATGCTTAATCTGCGCACGAAAACCGTCTGTAAATTTATGTGCGACGCGTATTAGACGAGAATTTCGTCTAAACCACAAAAATCCACCGGCTCGGCGCAAGCTTCTTGCAACGACCGGTTGTTTCTGCTATCAAGCCCTAGCATAAATCGCTAAATATATGCCTATGAATAAAACGTTATTATATATTTTTTTAAAAGCGTTCGTTATGTTTATTGTCCTATATTTGTTCATTCCGCACCCAGAAGATGGAATTTATAATATGCTAGATATACGCATGTTTATTGGCTTGGTGTTGTTTTGTATCTGCCTTATATTGGATATTTAGTTTACATCTTAATCTCTATCTTTACATATCGTATTTTTTGATGGTCGCCAAAATTGCATATCACAAATTTAAATTCTAAACGGCTTGACTTGGGTTGTTTTTAAAATTTCGCTTTAATATCGATAAATTCTGCTATAATAAACGCAAATTAAACAATGCCGTTAAAGACGTAACGCGGGCGTGATAAAGCGAGTAAAATTTGTAGAGGCAAATTTTAACCCTGCCGCTCGGTACTTCAAATGGTAAATCAAGGAAAAAGATGCAAAAATTTAGAATTACAAACGGCGAATGCTCCCGCATGGATATTTTTCTGATCATGACGCTGGTTTATATATTCGGCGTGGCGTGCAGGTTTTTTTGGATATATTGGGCTAGCGGGATTGAGCAGTTTTCTTTTGACGGCGAGCTCATCATGACTACAAATGACGCCTTTGCAAACGCCGAGGGTGCGCGCGATATGATAGCGGGCTTTCACCAGCCGGGCGATCTTAGCCCGTACGGCGCGTCGATCCCAACTCTGGCATTTTTGCTTAGTAAAATTTTACCAGTCAGCCTAAATAGCATTACGATTTATATGAGCGTGTTTTTGGCGCCGCTAGTGGCCGTACCGATTATTTTAATAGCAAGAGAGTATAAGATCCTGGGCGCCGGCATCATCGCGGCGCTGCTTGCCACCATATTGCCGGGATATTATATGAGGACTTTAGGCGGGTATTTTGATAGCGATATGTTAAATGTTACTCTGCCGCTGCTAACGCTATGGGCTTTGATTAGGCTCATAGGGCGAAGCGAGCAGAGTAGCTTTGCTTTACCTGCCGTTTTTACGGTGATTTATGATTGGTGGTATCCTAGCTCGTATTCTTTAAATATGGCGATTATAGTGATATTTTTAATCTATACTTTGATTTTTAATAGACACAATGAGGAAAATTACAAAGCGATTATTCTTATGGTCGTTGCAGTTATAAATTTTGGCGCGTATTACGAAGGCGAGACAATAATTGTAAATTATATTTTATTGTTCAAAACCTCACTGATTGCATTGCTATATTTTTTAATGATTAAAATTCCAAGTCATAAAAGTCAAAAGGCTCTTTGGATCTTGGGTGTGATCGTCGTAATTATGTTTATCATATTCGGCGGACTTGTGCCTATAGCAGTACAGCTTAAAGCTTACATCTTAAAAGATGTAAGCAAAGAGGAAATTTTCTACTTCTATGGCGTTAGAAGTACGGTTAATGAGGTAGAAAACGCTAATTTCATGAAATTTGTGCTTGAATCTAGTGGGCATCTATTTATATTTATATGCGCCGTAGGAGGGCTGGCTCTACTGCTGATAAAATTCCGTTCGTTTATCTTAATCTTACCGATGATAGCGCTTGGAGTTTTAGCACTTTTCGGTGGAACTCGCTTCACAATGTATGCTACGCCGATTATAGCGCTTGGATTTGCTTGTTTTATATATTTTGTGCTGAATTACTTTGAAATACGTACCTGGCTTAGAAGTACTTTGTTGGCTATTTTAACCTGTTTAGCGCTAATGCCTAGCATAGATTTTATTTATAAATTCCGAGTTGCGCCTACGCTTACGAAAGACTCCATAACGCCTCTTGCAGAGCTAAAAAATAAAGCTAACAGAGAGGATTATGTGCTATCGTGGTGGGATTACGGATATTTAATCAGATATTACTCAGATGTAAAAGTAGTAGCTGATCCTGGAGGTAGACAGGCGGGAGAATACACTTTTATGAGTGCGTTTTCCTTTAATAAAGATGAGGTAAGCTCTGCTAATATGGCAAGGCTTAATGTCGAATATATACAAAAGTTGCAAGGTAAAAAATTTGATCCTAAACTGGAAGATAAATTTAAACTAAATCTATATCAAATTCAAAAAGATTATGGCGAAGCCGATATCAATAAATTCTTAAGTTCTTTAAGCGATAAGAATTTCAAGCTTCCACAGAAAACTAGGGATATATATTATTATTTTGTACCGCACATGATAGATATATTGCCCAATATTTTAAAATTTTCTACTGTAGATATAGAAACAGGTAAAGAGTCTTGGACGCCATTTATTCATGTGGGTTATGATATTAGAATGGGTAAAGATGGAGAGAGCATCATAATAAATGATGAATGCACGCTGCCTAGCGTCGATCCTGAATACCTAATCTATGACGGTAAAAGAATGCCTATTAATTCATATTATCAAGTGGGCGAAGTAAACGGCAAACTCATAAAATTATCTAAGCAGATAGATAAAAATTCCAATCTTTACGTGATATTTTTACCGGATTACCAAAGAATTTTAATCTTAGATAAAAAGGTCTTTGAATCAACCTTTATCCAACTTTTTGTGCTGGAAAACTATGATAAAGATCTGTTTGAGCCGGTTTATTTAAGTAATTATGCGCGGATTTACAAGTTATTAAGATAAATTTATATCCAGAGGAATATTGCGTAAATTTTTATTGCATTGTGCTTTTACAAAGCGTATGTTACTAAGCGATAAAATTTATAATGCAAGCTATATGCTTAGATTTAGAATTTATACTGGTTATAAATAAGTTATAAAAATACTTCAAAATTTTGTCACTAAAAATCGTAAATGTTATGTATTTACTTTAAATTTAGCCTAGGTTTCGAAGTGTGTCGCTATCATTGAGATGAAATTTCACCAAAAGGAGTAAAGATGAGAAATTTAGTTGCAAAAGTGGCGCTTCTTAGCTCTTTAGCTGCAGTAAGCGCGATGGCGGAGGGGCTTTTCATAGGCGGTGAGGGCGGATACAATTTCAAAAACCAAGCTGCGGGTTTCGATGACGGACAACCGCAAATCGGCGTTAAGGCCGGATATGACTTCGGCACGTTTAGAGCTTACGGCGGGTATTTTTACGGATTTAAGGGCGAGGATTCCAGCTCGAATGCCAATTCGAAGAGAAAGGTTAAATGGAGCACGCACGATTTCGTAGCCGGTACGGATTTTACGCCGGAGCTTTTCGGTAGATTTAAGCTCGTCCTAGGCGCTTACGCTGGGCTTTCGGTGCTAGATACTGAAGTTAAAATAGACTATAGCAATGGCGGCTGGGTTAGAGCGGACGATACGCTGGGTGGCTTCATTTTGGGCGGCAAGATAGGTACCGCGTATGAGTTTGGCTCTAATAGCGAGATTGAAATGGGCTTTAAAGCAAGCAAGGCGTGGTACAAAGACGGCGATTATATCGAAGATAACGACGGTAAAAAATACGGCGTTTACGCAGGATATAATTATAAATTCTAAGAATTTTCATATTTGAGGCATTGCACTGCTTTCATAGAGCCTTGATGCTCAGTGGCTTTGCGGCGTGTCAGGTAAGGCTAGCTTCTCGTCGCAAGGCCTTTACTAAGTTTTAGTAGAATCTTGCGATGAGGCTTAAATTATGATGAATTTAACGCCTTTAAATTCAATCCTAAAATTTTAATTTATAGAATTCCGTCGATAAAAATTCCATTTCAGATTTTATCGGCGAAATTCCACCCCTGCGCTTTTGGATAAAATTTCGTTCATTTTCGAGATTAGATTAAAATTTTAATGACGGCAAAAGAAATTTTAGATAAAATCAACACTTTCATACCAAAATTTTACTGAAAGGATAGAGATGAAGAGTTACGTTACGGGCTTTCCGCGTATCGGAGAGCAGCGCGAGTTAAAGAAGGCTTTGGAGAGCTATTGGGCGGGCAAGTGCGATTATGACGCGCTAGAGCGGGTCGCCGCAGAGCTAAAAGATCGTCACATCAAATATCAGCTGGATGCTTGGAGCGGCCTAATTAGCGTGAACGACTTTTCATACTACGATCTGATGCTCGATACCAGCGTGCTTTTCGGCGTGATCCCGCAGCGCTTTGCGGCTCTTTCGGCGCATGAGCAGTATTTTGCGATGGCGCGCGGCAGCAAAGACGCAGTCGCGATGGAGATGACGAAGTGGTTTAACACAAACTACCACTATATCGTGCCCGAGATCTCGGCGTATACGGAATTTAGCCTAAATCCTAGTAAAATTTTAAGCGAGTACAAGGCCGCGAAGAATAACGATTTTAAGGATTCCTGCTCGCTAAAGATAAATTTAATCGGACCTATCACCTATCTTGCGCTTAGCAAATCAAGCGACAAAAGCGATCCGCTCGCGCATTTAGATACCCTTGCCGCAAAATACGAGGAGCTGCTAAAACTTCTTAGCGAGCTTGATAGCGAGGTCGTAGTTCAGATCGACGAGCCGATTTTCGTAACGGATCGCGCGGCTGAGCTAGCGTCAAAGATCGAGCCTGTTTATCAGCGCCTAAGCAAGGCTTCAAGCAACGTAAAAATCATCTTTATGACCTATTTTGAGCATGCGACCGAGGCCGTGCGCGAGATAGTAAAGACCGATGTTTGGGCGATCGGGCTTGATTTTGTTTACGCAAGCAAAGAGAATATCAAAAAAGAGCTTGAGACTTTAAAAGACGCCAAGACCGTGCTTTTTGCGGGCGTGATCGACGGGCGCAATATCTGGAAGAGCGATATTGATAAAAAGCTAGCTCAGCTCAAAGCTATCGAGGCCTACGTGCCTAAAGAGCGCATCTACGTGGGTACCTCTTGCTCGCTTTTGCACGTGCCTTTTACGCTAAAATACGAGGACAAGCTAAGCGCTGAGATCAAATCCTGGCTAAGTTTCGCGGTCGAAAAGCTAAGCGAAATTTCGATTTTGACCCATCTTTTCTTTGAAATTCCGATGTGCGAGCACGGCATGAAAGCTCACGAGCAGAATCAAAAATCCGCCAAAACTCGCGCTAGCTCGCCGCTCATCCATGACGAGCGAGTGCAAAGCCGCGCTGCAAATTTAAATAAATTCGAGCGCGCCGATCGCTACGAGGATCGCATTAAGGTGCAGAAAAAAGAGCTCGGGTATGGAATTTTGCCTACCACTACGATCGGCTCTTTTCCGCAAACTGCGGAGCTTCGCCAGGTTCGCAACGCTTATAAAAAGGGGCTTTTAGCGCGCGAGGATTATGAGAAGCAGATCAAAGCCTATATCGACGACTGCGTCAAATTTCAAGATGAGATCGGCCTAGACGTGCTGGTTCACGGCGAGCCTGAGCGCAACGATATGGTTGAGTATTTCGGCGAGCAGATGAGCGGATACGCGTTTAGTGCCAACGGCTGGGTGCAGAGCTACGGCAGCCGCTGCGTGAAACCGCCACTACTTTTCGGCGACGTTAGCCGCCCAAAACCGATGACCGTAGAGTGGATCAAATACGCTCAAAGCTGCACTAAAAAGATCATGAAAGGTATGCTAACCGGCCCGGTAACGATGATGAACTGGAGCTTCGTGCGCGATGATAAGCCTCGCGAGCAAATAGTAAAGCAGCTCGCACTTGCGATTTTTGATGAAATTTCGGATCTGCAAGACGCGGGTATCAAGATCGTTCAGGTGGACGAAGCTGCGTTTAAAGAGGGCTATCCACTTAGATCCGAAAACATCCCTGCGTATGAAAAATTCGCCGTTAGTGCTTTTAAGCTCGCTGTCAGCGCCGCAAGTGCTCACACGCAGATTCATACGCATATGTGCTATTCGGAGTTTAACGACATAATCAAAACGATAGAGGCGATGGATGCCGACGTCATCAGCATCGAGACCGCTCGCAGTGGCAACGAGCTGCTTCGAGTTTTCAAATCGGTCGGCTATAAGCAAGAGGTCGGTCCGGGCGTTTACGACATCCATAGCCCGCGAATTCCTAGTGTGCAGGAGCTCGTAAGCCAGATCCGCGCGCTACTTGAGGTGCTTCCTAAAGAGCAGCTGTGGATCAATCCGGACTGCGGTCTAAAAACCCGTAAATGGGAGGAGGTCCGCCCGAGCCTAAAAAATATGGTCGAAGCGGTTAGGATCATCCGCGCAGAAGCATAAATCTAGCGCATAAAAGACTTTGCTGCCGGGCAAAATTCCACCCGGCAGCCATTTTGCGATAGAATTATGTGAAGCGTTTATTTCGACTATGGACCGCTAAAACAGCTGCGCGAAATTTTACTTCGAACGAGCATTAAAGGGCGGTGCGAGATTTCTACGCGTCTGCTTGGCAAGCATATTTGATAGCCGCTAAGTAATGCAGCAATATGAAATTTCGCGCAAGATTTACGGATTTCGCAGTTAGGCAAGTTCGGGATTTTTTTAAAATGCGGCGTAAAATTTCATCTCGACTGATAGCTTAGAATTTCATCGCAACTGCTCGCTTGCTTGAAACGCGGAGCGTAAATTTTATCGCGATTGCCCTGAAGGCAGGTTGGGGCAAGCGATAAAATTTTAAAATTTTCGCAAATCAGTTCTTGCGCACACAAACCTCGCCAGCCGAATAAAAAACGCTGAAATTTGCAATTTTACGCGGCGTTTTATGAACTATTCGCGCCGCTAGATTAGAATTTCAAAACGCGAGACAAAGCCGGTATCTTTGCGCTAGAAATTTTAAATTGCAAATTAAAATTTACATTATCTCGTTAGAATAGCTGGGTTACGAAGCGAGGTCCAGCTCTGCTAGGTTAAATTTCAGCTCAAAATAAAATCTATGTAGCCGTATTGAGATTTACGACTAATTTCGCCTGGTGAGCCTGAATTTACGCCGCATTAAATTCGAGTTAGAGCCAAAATTTACGATGCGAAACTCGTTGATTTTAACTTGTGTTTTTTGCAAGAAAGAGCGAGGCTAGCGTAAGGTGTGTTTGCGTTGATACAAAATTTTAAAAGGGGCTTTATGGCGGCGCAGGTCTGCAATTTGCAGTAAAAATTAAAAGCTATGATTTTGGCTCATAAGGCACAGCTTTTAAATGGTTTCTAACACGCTTTAAAGTGAGATTTTGCTTAGTAATTTTGCGCGATAGATTTTAACGGGCGGAATTTTATTATCGCTGCAAAATTTTTTGGCTTTTAAAATTTTGCTTTGTAGAATTTCAGCCCTCATAGTTATGATGAAGTGTGGCTCATCTTATTTCGTAAGATTTTAGCGGCGCTACGCGCGTCTAATTTATATGGCATGATTCCAAGGCACTTATTTTGAAATCCTGCGGGTAGAACCTGCGAGATTGCGTTTGTGGGGTTTCATAAGAATTGCTGACAAACCGCTCAGCGCGTTTAAAAATTTTATTCGTGCGTCGAGCCCTCATTTGCGTTTTAAATTTTGCCCTTGCGGCGAAATTTCGCTCACGCGGCAAGGGCTTGCATGCAAGCTGTCCGTGAATCTAAGGATTTGGACGCTAAATTTATTAGCGCGTTTAGCGATGTAATGCCGTGCCTGCGCATAATATCTCGCGCTGCAAGTGATTAAAAAAAAGTTTTTGGCTTTTTCGCTTCGTATAAATTTCGCGCTGCGAGCGTTTAAAAGCCGCAAGAGCTTTAAAAATTTAAATTGGAAAGATTGAATGACATTTTTTTCGCCCGAGTTTGTCCTTGCTTTTTTAGCGTTTTTAATCGTTTATTGGACGTTCAAAAATCATATTTTCGCGCAAAAAATTCTGATCCTGCTGGCAAGCTACGGCTTTATGTGCTCCATAAATCCACGCTTTGCGCTGGTGCTTGCAGTCTATAGTGCTTTCGTATATTTTGCAGGAGTGTGTATCGCGCGCGCCAATCGCGTAGTCGCAAAAGCTATACCGCCCGCAAAGCAGTCCTCGCGCAAGAAAAAGCTCTCGCGTAAAGCGGTAGCCAAGCAGATGAGCGCAACAAAACAAGCTGGCATAGCAAAGCAGGTGCAAAAAGCGGGGTTAGCGAAGCAGATTTCGCTACCCACTGCGAAGGCACGCGCAGTGATGCTTGCGGCGGTTGCTGGCGGCTTATTTTTTCTCGCGTTTTTTAAATATTATGGCTACGTCAGGGAGTTTTTCAATGCCGCGCTTGCTGCGCTGCACCTAGGTGCCGTCGATAGTGTGGCGTTTCCGCTTGGAATTTCATATTATGTTTTTATGTCGATCACCTATTTCGTCTCGGTTTATAGGCGCGAATGCGGCGAGCAGGGCTTTTTGAGCTTGGCGTGCTTTTTAGCGTTTTTCCCCAGCGTCGTGATGGGTCCTATCGGGCGCGCTAGCGCTGCCAAGGGCGTAGAGCCAGTACTGCCGCAGTTTGATCGCTTCAAGCACTTTGGCAATGCCGATGAAATTTATGTGCTTATAATTTTTGCCTTAGTTAAGATGTTGCTTATTAGCGGCTATTTGGGCGCGTATTATAGCGATGTGATTTCGGGCGTTTACGGCGATGAGCCTGAGTCCTCCGCGGCGCAAATTCTAGCCGCACTGCTACTTTATGGCGTGGTTCTTTATACGAATTTTAGCGGCTTTATCGATATGGCGCGGGCGCTTGGACTTGCGATGGGCTTTAAGCTGCCACAGAATTTTAATATGCCCTATGCGGCTAAGAATTTAGGCGAGTTTTGGGATCGCTGGCATATCAGCTTATCCACATTTATACGCGATTATATTTATATCCCACTTGGCGGCTCACGCAGGGGTTTTACGCGCACCTGCGTAAATTTGCTAATCGCGTTTGCGCTCTCGGGCATTTGGCACGGTGCGGGATTAAATTTTTTGATTTGGGGGCTTTTGCACGGAGCGGCGCTTGTATTTTTAAAATGTCTTGCCAAAGTGGGCGTAAAGCCGCTAAATCCACATTTGGCGCTTTTTTGCACCTATATTTTTGTAAGTTTCGCTTGGATTTTTTTCGCCAATTCCCTTCCAGATGCGGCGGCGATTTTGAGCGCTTTTACCCGCGCGCGAGTTTTCGGAGATATTAGCGAGCTAGCGGTGCTTGCGGTGATTTTAGCGGGGATTTTTGTTTATCCTAAAATTTCAGCTCTTAGAGATACTTTGATCGCGCTTTTTGCCGAGCTGCCGTTTTTGCCTAAAGCTCTCGCGCTCGGCGTGATTTTCACGCTGATTTTCGCGCTGATGCCAAGCGGAATTCCAAATTTCATCTACGCAGGATTTTAGATGCTTAGGTTTGTTTCAACTCTGCTTTTTGCGCTGCTTTTCTCAGCATTTTTTATGCAAGGCTCGCTGCTTTATTATTTGGAGCAGCGATTTCACGATGACTTTGGGCTAGAAGAATGGCTGCGCCGCTCGCCGTTTCGCGTAGGCGGAGAGATCTACGAAAAGATTGCAAATGGCGTAGATAAGCTAGAGCAGCGTATCAAAGGCGAGGATATTAGCAAGGATGAGGACGCAAGTCCGCATAGCGGAAGCAAAAATTTTAAAAAACCTGCGCAAGATCGTATGGCGGAAAATCAAGCTTTGCAAAGCACGAGGGCGCGAGATCACGATACTTCGCAAAGCGTTAAACCGCAAGATAGCAAGCCGCAAGCCCATGCCGCGAAGAATTCAGCTTTAAATAATTCTATGCATCATTTAAAAACGCGCGATTCTGCGCAGGAGCCTTACGCACAAAATTCCATCCCTCAAAATTCTACTTCGTCAAATTCTATATCACAAAGCCTGGCTACAACAAGCTCTGTGTCGCGCAGCTCCTCTGCGTCACAAAACTCCGTTACGGCAAGCGCAACCTTGCAAAGCGGCGAAAATTCCGATTCTCAACTTCCTGCTACGCAGGTCTTGGAGCAGAATTTAACGACGCAAGGCTCCGTGGAGGTTGATGCTAAAATTTCGCTTAGCGACGATGGCAAAATCCGCCTAAACGCAGGCGATGAGGTACTTTTTATGGGCGATAGTCTGATGCAATACGTTGGGATGAACGCTAAGAAATTTTTCCCGAAGCGAAGCCTAAGGGTGATCGATCTTAGCAAGCAATCTACGGGGCTTGCGAGCAAGAAATCTTTCGACTGGCAAAAGACGCTCGATACTGCGCTTAGAGAGAATGGCGGCGTTAAGCTCGTAGTCGTGCTTCTAGGAGCTAACGATGTGTGGGAGTACCGCGCAGGGGGTAAAACTTATGGCATCAAAACGCCGCGCTGGCGGGAGTTTTACGCCTCAAGGGTGCGCGAGATCTACGATACGGCGCACTCGCACGGCGCGGGAGTGCTGTGGCTAGCGATGCCGTGTATGCAAAAGCCGGATTTTGAGGAGAAAACGCAGCTGCTAAATCAAATATATGCCGACGCTAGTATGGCGCTTGGCGGGTATTTTATGCAAACAACCCCGCTGGTGTGCGAAAAAGGCGTCTATAAAACCTATCTGCAAAGCGGCTCCAAGCTCGTGCGCGTGCGCCAAGACGACGGCATTCATATGAGCAAAGAGGGTTGCGAAGCGGTAGCGAAAGAAATTTTATCAAGGATTGAAGTTGAGTAAATTTATAGTGATTTTATTTGCCGCATTATTAAGCGGATGCGCGGCAAACGCAGGCGTTCGCGGCATAAATTCCGCAAATGCAAAAAGCTCTGCGGGCTTTGGAGTGAAATTTTTTGGTGATTCGCATTTAGGAAGCGATGCGCTGATAGATGCTTTCAGACACGGCTTTTTCGTGCAAAACAGCGTCGGCTTCGTGCCTGCAATGATGCCTAAATATCACAAAAGCGAAAATATAGAATTTAAGCAAAGCGGCTTTAATGTAATCTCATCCCGCACCGAGCAAGACCCCGATTTCCCGCTATGCGGAGTGATCGCTACCGGCAAAAAGGGCGCTAATGTGCGGCTGGAGCTAAAGCAGCTTAGCGGCGATTTTTACGTCGAAATTTTGCATAAATCGGATCAGGGCGGTGAGATTTTTCGCGTACGCGATGCAAGCGGGCTAAGCGCGTATATTTCACAAGAAGTGCCGCAGAAATGGGAGTATTCTAAGCTGCGACTTAGATTTCCGATCGAAATTCGATCGCTGCGTGATGGAGCAGAGCTTGGAGGATATAAAATTTACCGCAAAAACGCGCGCTTTGCAGACTCTTGCGCGAGTAATGGCGCGTTTAGCAACCTCTACGAAAAATGGGGTGCAGATGCCTTTGGTAGGGATTTTTCGGGACTTAGATACAATCTCGTAGTTATCGCTTATGGCACAAACGACGCGATGGATCCGAAATTTGACGAGCAAAAATTCTACCAAAGCGTCCGTGGGCTGCTTCGCTCCGTCCGCTCTGCGGCTCCCGGTGCAAAAATCCTGCTCGTAGCACCGCCGCGAAGCCCTAAAGTGCCAAACGCCTCACGCGCTGCGGAGGTGCTAGCGCATCTAGCGCGAGACGAAGGGGCGATGTTTTACGACATAGCCGGTCTTATGGATGAGGATGGCGGCTGGCGCGGCTGGCGCGAGCGCGGGCTTATTCGCCCCGACGAAATCCATTTGCAAAAAGAGGGCTACGAAAAAATCGGCGCAGCGCTGGCTACGAAATTGCGCGGCAGGCTTTAAATTTAATCTTTAAATTTAGGTGGCTCGCCGTGGAATTTATAAAGTCCGTTGTGAAAATTTACAAAGCTCTTTGTGAAAATTGCACAATCCGCCGCTAAATTTACGTGGTTCGCTATAAAATTTACAAAGTCCGTCGCTAAATTTAAAATTTGACGGCAGCAATCAAAGCTATGCTCGCCCGGATTTCGCCGCTTAGATCTGCGCCGCGAAATTTAAATCGGAAGCTGCGGCTTTAAATTTACGCGTCGATAGGCTTGATGCCTGTGCTTTTAAAACACGTCGCCTAAATTTACGCTTTTAATTTGGATTAAATTTGCGTGGTTGCGGATCGGAACGCTAGTTATATTTTGCAACGAGTGCGCTGCGTAAAATTTAGCACTTAAAATTCCATTTGCACGAATTGCGACAAAGCGCTGCGAACTAAATTTAAAGAGAAGCAAAAAAGGAAGCAGATGATATATCTTTGCGGCGATACGCACGGCATAAACGAGATCGATAAAATAACGAACAAAGCCTTTACTAGCGGGCTTAGCGCCGATGATTTCGTCATCGTGCTCGGAGATTTTGGGCTGTTTTGGAGCGAGCGGATAGATGAGTTTATGGCGCGCAAAAATATAGAAAGATATTTCCCCGCCACGCTTTTTTTCATAGACGGCAACCATGAAAATTTCGATATGTTGGACGAGCTGCCGCGCGAGCGGAAATTCGGCGGCACCGTGAGCGTGGGCGGCGAAAACATATTTTGGCTGCGGCGCGGCGAAATTTACGAGATCGCGGGGCGGCACTTTTTATGCTTCGGCGGCGCGCTTAGCGTCGATAAGGCGCATCGGATACCTGGGCTTAGCTGGTGGGCGCGCGAGATTCCGAGCGAGGAGGAGTTTAGTTGCGCGATGCAAAATGCGCGCGATTTCATCGCCTCCAGCGGGCGGATCGATGCGGTGCTGAGCCACACGGCGCCGAGGTTTGCGATGAAATTTTTAAAAGAGTACCTCTGGTGCGGCAAAAGTACCCCCGATAAAATGTCTGAGTATTTAGAGATGATCTTTGAGCTCGTAAGGCCTAAGCGGTGGTATTTCGGGCACTTTCACGGCGATAAGAAATTCCATGCGCAGGGCTGCGATTTTTATCTCTGCTACGATGAAATTTTAAAATTTAAGGACTAGCCTTAAGCCCGCGGCAGCGAAATTTAGGGCTTTGCAAACTGCGAAATTTCGCTCGTAAATTTTAAATGCTGAGATGCGCTAAATTGAGCCTTTATATTAAAATTTAAGCTAGTTTGGCTACAATGTGGCACTTTTTTAGAAAGGAATAAAGATGAAGGTTGTAATTACTTATTGTAATTCTTGATCTTATAGACCGCAAGCTCTCCGTGTGAGAGATGAAATAACAAGCGTCTATAAGGATGCGGTTGTCGAGTTGGTCCCTGGTGGTAGCGGAGACTTTCTAGTAGAAGTTGACGGCAGAAAGCTTTTCTTTAATAAAGATTTTGCTAAGCCTCGTTTTCCAAGTGAAGGTGAAATTTTAAATCTAATTAAAGTTGCAGCCTAGCTCAAAGCCCGAAAGCGGGTCGTAAGATTTGCTTCGGGCGTTTTTTATACTCAAATTTCATATCCGTAAATTTAATCGTAAAGCTATTTTAAATTTTGCAAAAATCAGCGTTGCGTAAAGCTTATACTAAATTATCTCACATTTTGGCAAATTTGAAAAGCTATTTTAATCAAAATTTATGCGAAGATCGCGGTTTAAATTTATCGATCTGAGTTTATAAATTTTAAAAGAAAGAGGAATTTTTGCGAAATCAAAATTTCGCAAAAACAGGGGGGATTATTTATTTGCGCGCTCGATATACTCGCCGCGGACGGTGTCAACGCGGATGACCTCGCCTTCGAGTACGTGAAATGGTATCTGTACCACGGCGCCGGTTTCGAGCGTGGCGGGCTTTTTATTGCTGCCCTGCGTATCGCCGCGGAAATTTGGCGCGGTCTCTACAATCTTAAGCTCCACCACCTGCGGTACATCCACGCCGATCGCTTTGCCGTTGTAAAACATTATATTTACCATCATACCATCTAGCATCCATTTTTTCGCCTCGCCCACGTCCTCGTCGCTAATCGCGATCTGTTCGTAACTATCAGTATCCATGAACTGACACGCCTCGCCGTCGTCGTAGAGATACTGCATCTCTTTTTCCTCGAGATTCGGCGCCTCGCATTTATCGCCGGCGTGGAAGGTCTTTTCAAGCACCTTGCCATCTATAAAAGATTTTATTTTAACGCGCACGAAAGCAGGTCCTTTGCCCGGTTTTACGTGTTGGTATTCTATGATTTTAAACGGAATTCCGTCCACCTCGATTTTTAGACCTTTTTTTAGATCGCCCATTGAATAAGCCATAAATTTCTCCTTAAATTAATGAGGCGCGATTATAACAAATTTTATTTTAAATTGATATAATTGGCGAAATTTTAAGGGGAGGGAAGCTATGAAAAAAATCATCTACGTTTTGGCTACATGTGCGGCTTTTGTGCTTGGCGCGAATGCGAACGAAGCGGAGTTCGTAAAAAACCTAAAGCAAAGTCTAAATGATAAAAACGCTCAGCTCATCTCGATCGATAAGCTAAACTCGCTAAACGGGCTAAATTTGCTGATCGTCCGCTCGGGCGATAAAAACGAGGCGTTTTTGGCTAGCGACGACGGCAAAAGCCTAGTGGCAGTAACAGAGGAGCCTAAGCTTGCGGACGGAGCGGATACGGCGCTGTTTAAGATGAGAACTCAAATTTTAAAAGACGCCAGGGACGCCGCCGCGCTTGAGCTGCTAAAGAGCATAGATCCCGCGAGATTTGCCTATATCGAGTCGTTTGATAAAAACAATCCCTACGTGACCTACATCGTGGGCGATCCGGAGTGCCCGTATTGCGCCGAGGAGATGAAGAGGATCACAAAGCATCTTCGCAACAGCAACGTAAAATTAATCTTTGCGCCGGTGCACGGCAAGAGCGCGTTTATCAAATCGGCGCTGGTTTTAAAGCAGCTAAAAGCCCTCTCGCCGAGCGATCAAAAGGGCGCGATCGACGTGATCGAGAAATACTATAACAAGGACGCGCAGGTAAGCGATGCGGACGTCTCAAAAGCCGAGCTTGACGCCGTATACGCGGACACCAAGACGCTCTTTTCCAAAGGCGTGATCAAATCGGTGCCATACGTGATCAAAGTGAAAAAATAGTCTAAATTTGAGGAATTTAGAGCGCGAGGTTTGTATATGAGCAGCGCGCGTTTGCTTGCGGTAGTGCAAGTCGCGCGCAGCACAGCCACCCGCGCGAGCTGAAATTTAACAAAATTCCGTCGCTTTAAAATTTCAAGCGGCGGAATTTAACTTTAAAATTAAGCTCTTGAAGCTTTGCCGTCAAATTTGAAAAGGCTCTCTTTAACTTAAGCTCACACAAAGGAGCAGTAAGTTACGATGGATACTA
>NZ_CALLWC010000034.1 GCF_938015785.1 uncultured Campylobacter sp.
TGGCAGCCGCGGCGCACAAGCTTTTTCCGCTGTCACGCCTTTTATGCGGCCACAGTCTCGGAAGCGGCTATTACTATACGCTCGAAACGGGAAAGCCTATAAACAAAGAACAGATCGAAGCGCTTGAAAAATCTATCCAAAAGGCATACGAAAAGGGGCGTAAAGTCCCGCCGGGGCTTTATTCGCATCTGGGGCTTTTATATCTAAGCGCGGGCAACGGCGTGAGGGCGAGGGAGAGCTTTGAAAAAGAAGCTCAGGCCTTCCCTGAATCAAAACCGTTTTTGACCTTCGTTACAAACCCCGCCGCGCTTAAAAAAGCTGAGGCTGCAGCCAAGCCCGGCGCCGATAAAGCCCAAGGATCAAGCGGACGCGAAGCCGCCAAAGCAGCCTCTGCAAAGCAAGGCAAAGTTGCCGCAAAGCAGGGCGGCAAAACGAATAAAAAGGCTAAAAAATGAAAAATAAAGCTCAAATAGCGATTTTTAGCGTATTCGTGGCGCTGTTTTTTAACGCGTGCGCTCTAAGCGAGCCTGAAATTTACGACTACTCGGCGCTTCAGCAGGCTAAGCCGCGATCGATTTTGGTGCTGATGCCGACAAACGAACCTACCGAAGTGGACGCAGGTGCTGCCGTGCTTGCCAACGCGATCTATCCGCTAAGCGAGGCGGGCTATTACGTATTTTCGCCTACGCTCGTGCATGAGACCTTCAAAAATAACGGAATTTACGAAGCGAGCGAGATCCAAAACGTCTCCGCGCACAAGCTAAGACAGATTTTCGGCGCAGACGCCGTGCTATACATGGATGTCGTCAAATACGGTACTTCGTATATGCTGCTAAATAGCGTAAGCGTCGTGGCGGTCAATGCTAAGCTAGTGGATCTGCGAAGCGGCGCGACGCTCTGGGAGGGCTCGGCGCAGGTAAGCGACGACTCAAGCAGAGGCAGTAGCGATCTTGTAGGCATGCTGATCTCCGCGGTTATCAAACAGATCGGCGATACCGTCTCCGACGCGGGATACAAGCTCTCTGCGAGCGCAGATGCGATGCTGCTGGGCCAAAACTGCAACAAATGCTTGCTCTACGGCCCGTATTCGCCGCACTACGGCCAGGATAGACAGCTTGGCGGCGGAAAATAAATTTTAAAAAGGACGAAAATGAAACTAGCCGAGGCGCTGATACTGCGCGCCGACATACAAAAACGCATCGAGCAGCTAAAATCAAGGCTCGCGGACAACGCAAAGGTGCAAGAGGGCGAGAAGCCCAGCGAAGAGCCAAAGGCGCTGCTAGCCGAGCTGGATGCGCTCACGGATGAGCTTGAGCGCCTAATCGTTCGGATAAATTTAACCAACTGCACCGCAAAAGCGGACGGCAAAAGCCTAACCGAGCTAATCGCTAAGCGCGACGTACTCACGCTAAAAGCGGGCGCGCTGCGGGCTTTCGCGCAAACTGCCGCACAAAAGGTGGACGTTTATTCTCGCAGTGAGATTAAAATCCTAAGCACGGTCGACGTCGCGGCGCTGCAAAAGCAAGTAGATGAGCTAGCTAGGCAGATCAGACAGCTTGACACGACGCTGCAAGGCGCAAACTGGCAGACCGATCTGACCAACTAAAGCGTCAAATTTAGCGGCGAAATTTGAAAGGATTTCGCGAAAAATAAAATTTCGGGTAAGTATCGCAAGGGGCGAGTACAAAAAATTATGGCAGCGCTCGCGGAAACGGCGCACCCCTTTTACGATTTATTTTCAGTAAATTTACAAGGGCAATGTAACTACGCAATGTAACTACCGCGTACTGATCTAGCGATACCCAGGGCGGGAACGGGGAAATTTTGAAACGAAATTTTGATTTTAATAGCGCGACTTGCTGGCTCGCGGCGAAATTTGGCGGCGATTTTGGCGGGTTTGACGCTCAAATTTTTCGTTAAATTCAGGCGCGCTTGCAATTTTGCATTTTAGCCGCGAGTGTCAAATTTTACAAAAATCATAAAATTTAGCCAAATTTAAAGGATGAAATTTGAAATTTAAAACCCTTGCGCTGGCGGTCGCGTTTTGCTTTGCGACCGGCGTAAATGCAGAGCTCGCTACAGAAGCGAATTCCATAAATTTTAGAAAAACGAGCGGCGCGGAACAAAATCTCGCGGACGCAAAAGACGCCAAATTTCAACACGCGCATTTTAAAAACGCAGATACCGCAGCGAGCGGCACAACCCCAAACTCATCGCAAAAAGCAACCCTCATCGACGAAGCGAAAAATTTCTACCGCGTGGACGAGCTACTGTTTCGTAGTGCTCAGCTTGACGGAAACGACGCCGCAAAGCTGCACGAGCTGGGTGTCAAAAGCATCGTAAATCTGCGCCATTTTAGCAGAGGCGGCGACAAAAGGGTGTTTGGGGATCAATTTTGGCTCGCGAACAAGCCGCTTCGAAGCTGGGAGATAAAGCCCGCGCAGATCGCGGACGTCTTGCGCACCATTCGCGAGCGCCAAAAGGAGGGTGCCGTGCTCGTGCACTGCTATCACGGAGCCGATCGCACGGGCCTTGTGGTGGCGATGTACCGCGTGATCTATCAGGGCTGGAGCTTGGATGCCGCGCGTAGCGAGATGATAGAGGGCGGATACGGCTTTCATCCCATGTGGCAAGATATCGCGGGCTTTTTGACGCCGCAAAACGAAGCGCTCGTAAGAACCGAGCTTGGAATTTAGACGAAATTCGCCCGTTAGATCAAACGGTGGCGAAATTTGTAAATTTAATAATGACAAAGTGCCGTTTATAACGAAATTTTAGAATACGAGCTACGTATATTTTCTGGGGCGAGGCTCTGGGTACACCAAAATAGGGGCGAAAAACGAGCTGCAAAGACGCGCGGAGTTTGAGCAAAAATTTGAGGCGTACAAGCAAAAGGCGCGAGAAATTTTAAATTTATAGATATTGCTAAAATTTTACTCTTTGCGGCGAGCTAAATTTAAGGCCGCAAATTTCTAAAAAATATAGTAAAGAGATTGCAAGATAGCAAAATTTAAGTCGTAAAAATTTACGCATTTTTCTACTAAAAATTCTCATACCTTTTTCAAATATGCGCTCATACCGCTGCGGCGCATGCATAACAAGCAAAAAGCTAAATTTTAAGAGCCCAATTTGCGCTTGCGGCGACTGAGAGCGTTAAACGTCCGCAAATATCAGACAAAATATTCGTAAATTTAGCCGAAACGCAGTAAAATTTGAGCGGCAAATTTAACAAAAGGAGCGATCGTGGAAAATTTATTGTTAGCGCAGCTGCGCGAGGCGCTACCGCAGGGCATGCGCGTGCCAAGCGAACTTGAGGCGCTTTATGCGTGGATCGAAGCGAATGGCTTTTATGACGACGCGGGCGGGCGCAGACGCGGCTATCTCTACCCACAGGATCGGCTGCAGCAGAGTTGGAGCGACGATGAGCGCGAGGGCGGCACGGACATCGCCTTTTTCACGGATGAGCCGAAAAATCGCGACGAGGAGCTAAGGTATTGGTTTTACGGCGAGGATCGCGAGCTTGCCTCGGAGATCAAGCAGCAGCTTTGTGTGTTTGCGGGTAGCGGCTCGGAGGGCTCGATGTGCGCGCTGTGGCTGGATGATGCGGGCGAGACGAAGATCGTGCACATGGGCTCCGGCTCGGGTTCGACGATGACCTGCGTTTTGGCTCATAGCGGGCTTGATTTTTTGCGATTGCTTGCGATCGGATACGATGAGATCTGCTGGGACGAGGATTTTAGCGCTCCGCCAAACAGCGAGGAGGACGACTTTATCGTGCATCCAAACCTGAAATTTCAGCAGTGGGTAACACAGACGTTCAAAACGACGATCCCGCAAACAGCGCTTGAGCTCGTCACTCCCGCGCATCTAGACGACGAGAACCCGAGCGATGAGTTTTTGATCTGGGTAAATCGCGTCGCGGGATAAAATTTAAAGCGGCTTTTGCGCTGCTTAATGAAGTATTGCGGGGTTTGCTTTCACAGGGAACCTTGTGAAATTTAAGCTTTTGCTGGCTAATTTAAAGAGCCTAAATTTAATGGATATCTTTTGATTAAAATTTTAATGGTAGCGGTATCTATTTGGAAAAGCATTAATCATCTATTATTGCTTTTGCTACTCTTAAAATTTTTAATAAATTTGCTCGATAGAATTTAACTCTTTGCAGTGTGGCGGTAGAATTTTTGCTGCTATCCGAAATAAGACGCGATAGAAAAGTTGCTGCGTCTTTAGGAATCCAAATAAAAATTTAGCTAAATTCCGCGTGGATGGATTATATCAAAGCATGGAAGTTCTGTCGGTTTAGCAAAGAACTGATTGAGACTAAATTCTAAAGCAGAAAAAACAAGGTTAAAAGCTTTTCGGTAGTTTTGGCGATAGGTTGTCTTTAAATGTCGTATCAGAAAAATTGTAACCGCAGCGACGCAGGCAGCGCGCGCAGAGCAAAAAATGGCGCGAGCATCTGTATCGGCGTAGCGTTTTTAGGCTTCGTACGAAAGATCGTATCCAAACGATCCTATTGCCAAATATCTGCATAAATTACGACGGATTTTTATCGAGGGTATGGGGGGCGAGCTACAAGGCGTATCCAGCGAATATGTCTTTGCAGCTAGCTGCGCGCAGGCATTTAAAAGACGGAAAGTAAAAGCGAACAGGTTGAAATCTGAAAGCATTAATAGGCGCGCAATAGGCAAATTGCGCTCAGTGGCGAAGTGAGCGCAAACTTTTTGGCAGCTTTGAGCTGTTTGCACGCGCGTAGGGTGGCAGGCGCTACTTTACTTTAAATCTCTTTTTGGATCTTGGGTTTGCGCGTGCAGAGCAGCAAGCGCTAAGCAGCTCGGCGCGGAGGTATCGTATTTTGCACCGCTTTCGCAGTAACTTCTCCTTGATACCTACCAGCTGACGCACTTTCTAGCAAGATGAGTGATTGTTGTTTTGACATTGATGAGGATGAGCTTGGCGGGCTTATGACAGCATATACAGCTCAGTAGCCGTAAACGCGTAGTTCGCAGCGTTTTATGAATTTAGCGGAGGGTTTGAGCCGGGTGGGCATGCATAGTTTTTTAGCGCCTTGTGGAAATTTAAGACGAGTGTTATTGCGAGCGGGTGCAAATTTTTAGGTAAAATTTTATGCTCATTGATTTTTATATGGCTGCACTAAAGCATGCTCTATACGGAAAAATTTCGTATAAATTTTTAACGTAAGCTTTGCCCATTTAAGGGGAGAGGAGAAGGGAATAAAATTTTACGATCAAAAGGGTGGGGGATTATTCAGCAGGCTGTGTGTGCAACGCAAAAATAGCGATACAGGAAGCGTGCCGTGCCAAGCAGTGCGGATGAAAAGATGATTTTCATCCGCCACTTTTAAAATAAAATTTCGCGACCAAAAAGGCGTTTTTGCCTTTGTAAATTTTAAAATTTTGCTAAAAATTCTTTGTATTTTTCTGCACTTTTTGCGATATATTCGCTATCTAGATGAAATGAAAATCCATAGCCAAAGTGGCACGGCAGCAGTTTAGCACCCGTAAAATTCATCGCGCATTTAAAAGGCGTGATAACTTCTTCTATGCCAAATCCGATCGTGCCGTCTTTTTTATAGTTGTTTTGCTCGTCGCCTATAGTGATCGCTAGGGAGAATTCTTTACCTTTTAGCTTGCCGCCGGTGCTGCCGTAAGCCCAGTCGTAGGCGAATACATCGTCGAACCACTGCTTTAAAAGCGGCGGATAGCTGTACCAATAAAGTGGAAACTGAATGATAATTTTATCGTGGCTTAAAAGTAGCTCCTGCTCGCGCGCAACATCTATTTTGCCGTTTGGATAAGCAGCGTAAATTTCGTGAATATCAAATTTATCCGCTTGCTTTTTGGCTACCTCGCGCCACGCCTTATTTGCGTGTGAGCTTGCCATATCGGGATGAGCGATGATGATTAGGTTTTTCATATTTTCTCCTTGTTTGAAATTTCTTACATTATATGTTTTTTGGCTGAAATTTTGATTTACTATTCAGATACTTATATTATGAAGGATCTAAAATTTATATACGAAATGCGATAGGCTTTGTAATCGTAAAATTTTATCAGAATTAAATTTTTTACATAAATTTTATCTGCGAGATTTCATTTAAATTTATAAGTAGATTTTGACCTTAGCCATATTGGAGTGACAAGAGAGATAAAATTTGGTTTATGCGAGACTTTACTTATCAACAAAATTTAAGTTTAAGTAGATACTCTGGATGGGATATTTGCGTCATTGCTTTTAGGTAAATTTCAATATTAGTGTTTAAGTCTTAAGCGAATTAATAAAGCCGAGAGCGAGTCTCGGCTAAATTTTACAATAAAATCGGTGCTATTAGAAAGCCGAGCGCTACTGAAAATGCTATAGCTAAAACACCTGGGAGGAAAAAGGAGTGGTTGAATATATATTTACCTATCCTAGTAGTTCCGGTATCATCCATCTGAACGGCTCCAAGTAAGGTCGGATACGTAGGAAGCACGAATAGTGCGGAAACTGCAGCGAACGATGCAACTAAGATATATGCGTCTCCGTTATTTGTAGCAGTTAGTCCAAGCGCAGCAATAACCGTAGGTATAAGCGCTTTTGCAGTAGCGGCTTGAGAGTAAAGAAGCATACTCGCAAAAAATAACGCTATAGCTAGCATAAATGGATAGTCTTTGACAAAATCACCAGCGAAATTTTTGATAGCATCGGTATGATTTACCACGAAAGTATCACCTAGCCACGCTACGCCGAGTACGCATACGCACGCCGTCATACCACTTTTAAATGTAGCGGTATTAAATAGCTTATCGACTTTGACGCCACAACTTACCGTTATTAGAGTAGCGATGACTAACATGAAACTCATAATGGCATTATCTCTAGTTAGCACTAATACTTTAGTAGGTTTATCGGTATTTTCTACGTATTTTACATTGGTAGTTGAGTCGGTTTTGACTTTTATGTTTTTTGCGACTAGTTCGTTAAATTTATCAGGATCTTTGCTTTCATAGATTTTTTCGTAGCCTGTCACGTAACTTGGTTTTATCCAGCCTACATTTTTGCTAATAGCCGTAGCGTATAAAACGACGGCGATAACACCGATCAAAAATATCAATACCGATCTTTTGGCTCCTGCAGGAAGTTCTTTATTTTCTTCTGTTTTAACCTCTTTTATTAAGCCCTCTTTAAGCCTTCTTTGATATTCTGGATCGCTACTTAGATCGAGATTATAAAATAAATTTATAACAAGAGCCGTAAGCATACAACCGATAAAGGTCGTAGGTATCCAAATAGCAAGCAATAATGGATAGCTAATGCCTAATCCGCCTAAAGCATGCTCGCCTGCCATAAATACAACCGCCGCTGAAACGGGGCTAGCAGTAATGGCTATCTGGCTAGCGACGACGGCTATACTAAGAGGTGCACTAGGCTTAATATTTTGAGTCTTTGCTACCTCTGCAATGACAGGTATCATAGAAAACGCCGTATGTCCCGTCCCTGCAAATACCGTAAGCAAATATGTAACTATCGGAGCTAAGAAATTTATATATTTTGGGTGTTTTCTTAGTATTCCTTCGGCTATTTGTACCAAATAATCGAGTCCTCCTGCTACTTGCATAGCCGTAATAGCGGCGATAACAGACATAATGATTAAAATGACGTCCCATGGTATACTGCCCGCTTTTAGACCAAGCCCCAACGTAAGAATGACGACGCCAAGACCGCCTGCATAGCCTATAGCCATACCACCTAGTCTAACACCCAAAAATATCGCACCGAAGAGTACGATCAATTGCAATATCAATGAAATGTCCATTGCAAAACTCCTTATAAAGTAATTTTTTTAACGGCGCGCAGAATTCTAAAGATTTCAGCAGGTAAAATCCGAATTATCTTTATAATTCAGTGGTCGGAATTCTATGCGGAATTTTATCCTAAAATTTCGCAAGTGGAATTTTACTCCACGGAAGCTAAATCTAACTTGATGAAATTCTGCATCTACGGAATTCTGCACGATCAATTTTATCTATTTAGAATTCTACTTTGCGGAATTTCGCCTATTAAATTAACCGACGAAATTCCGCGCCGCACCTAGTTTGGAACTATTTTTTGCTCATATGTGGGTTGAGCATAGATTTAGGCTCTAGGATCTTATCGATCTCCTCTTTTTTCAAATATCCGCGCTCTAAGCAGATTTCGCCGACGGATTTTCCGGTCTGAAGTGCCTCTTTGGCGATACTTGCGGATTTTTCGTAGCCGATGTATGGATTGAATGCAGTAACAATACCAACAGAATTTAGCACCGATTTTAGGCAAGCTTCAGGGTTTGCTTTTAGATGTTTGATAGCTTTTTCAGCTAGTGTATTCATCGCATTTTCCAAAAGCACAATCGAGTTAAATAGCGCATATGCGATGCCAGGCTCAAACGCATTAAGCTCGAATTCTCCGCGCTCGGAGCAAAGCATGATAGTAACGTCGTTGCCGATTACCTCATAGCAAGCCTCGCCTACGACCTCAGCGATGACTGGATTTACTTTGCCCGGCATGATGGAGCTGCCCGGTTGCATCTTAGGAAGCTCGATTTCGCCTAGTCCGCATCTAGGACCGGAGTTCATAAGACGTAGGTCGTTTGCGATCTTGCTTAGGCGAACGGCTGCTGTTTTTAACGCGCCACTAACGTGAACGAAGTCTGCGGTGTCTTGTGTAGCGGCGATGAAATCCTCTGCAGCTTTAAATTTAACGCCGGTGATTTCACCCAGTTTTTTCTCGACTACGTTTTTGTAATCAGGATGGCAGTTGATACCCGTACCAATCGCCGTAGCGCCCATATTTAGGTAAGTCATCGACTCTCTAGCGGCTTTGATAAGCGCGATATCGGTTTTGATGTAGGTAGCAAAAGCATTGAAAGTGTTTCCAAGAGTAGTAGGAACGGCGTCTTCAAGCTCCGTCCTTCCCATTTTGATGACATCTTTGTATTCTTTGGCTTTAACTTCAAGCTCTTTTTTCAAATTTTCCATAGCTTTTAATAAGTCGGTTAGCTTGGCGTAAGCGGCGACTTTGATCGAGCTAGGATAGGTATCGTTGGTGCTTTGACCCAAATTTGTGTGGTCGTTTGGATGAAGGTATTGGTATTCGCCCTTTTTGTGTCCCATGCTCTCCAAAGCTATGTTTGTAATGACTTCGTTGGTATTCATATTCGTCGAAGTTCCGGCGCCGCCTTGGATCATATCGACTACGAATTGATCTCTAAACTCTCCTGCGATAAGTCTGTCGCAAGCTTTTGCAATCGCATCGGCTTTTTGTGCGTCTAGGACTCCGACCTCTTTATTGGCTAGCGCAGCTGCTTTTTTGATTTGTGCAAATGCTTTGATAAAAAACGGATAGTCTTTGAGCGCTCGTCCGCTTAGATGGAAGTTCTCTAGTGCCCTAAATGTTTGCACACCGTAGTAAAAATCGTCGGAAATTTCTAATTCACCGATGAAATCGTGTTCTTTTCTGGTCTTTGCCATAATAAGTCCTTTCGTTGAAATTGTTAATGGAATTTTAAAGCTTTTAGTATTAAAAGCAGCTTAAAACGTAACGAAAAATTAAAATTTAGAAATTAGTATGATTGTTTAAGGCTTTAAATGGAATTTTACTTAAAAAATATTTTGGAATTCGCTACTAAGGCATAATTACACTTTAATAGAAATATTGTATCGCACGTAGATTATGAAAGTGAAATTATAAAAATTCTTGTTTAGCTTAAATTATAATTTGAAAAATTTGAACTTAAAGGCGATAAAATGGAATTTTTCATTGTATTTGTATTTACTGGCGTGGAACTATTTTTTGCGTTTTATAAAATAAACATATAGAAGCGAGATTATAATGACGACGGCGAACAGAGCGATCGTAATTAGATGCAGATCTTGCTTGATTAGCTCCTCGTTTTCGCCGATGAAATAGCCCAAACTCATAAGTATTAATGTCCAAATCGCAGCTCCAAGCCCAGTAAATAGCACGAAGCGCGCGACATTCATCTTTGCAAGGCCCGCAGGAAGGCTGATGTATTGACGGATGCCAGGGATTAAGCGGCAGTTAAACGTTGAAATTTCGCCATGACGGTTAAAAAACGCTTCGAATTTTGCAAATTTCTCCTCGGTGATGCCTACGTATTTGCCGTATTTAGCGATAATCTTACGTCCAAAAAAGTAGCATAGATAGTAATTAAACAGCGCGCCGGTAATGCTACCACCAAGCCCACAAACAAATGCTATAACAAAGCTCATCTGCGATTTTGAGGCCAGATAGCCCGCAGGGATCATCACGACTTCACTTGGGAAAGGAAAGAAGCTGCTTTCTAAAAACATCATCACAAAAATGCCAAGGTATCCCCAACCTGCGACAAATTCTACGATAAAATTTACGATATTAGAAAGCATTTGAATTCCTTGATTTAATGTGTAAAAACCGACTGTATTTAAAATTACGCAAAATTTAACATCGGCAGAGCAAATAAGTTTGAAATTTAACAATCCGGCGATATAAGAGTGATCTTAAAATTTCACAAAATTTAGCGCATATAAAACAAAGACGCAGGCTAAAATTTATCCCTGCAAGTTGCCGCTGCAGCGAACTTGCATATAAATTTAATAGCCTCGCGCCTTAAAATTAAAACTATTTTGCGTATTCGATGTTTAGTTTGCCGAATAGCTCATTAGCCTTGTCATCGATTTTTTTGTTTACTTTGCTTGGAAGTAATTGATTTTTGATGAGATCTTTTACCTTTTCAAACGGCATAGTCTCAGCCTTTTTGCTGCTTTCTTTGTAGATTACATGATATCCGAATTGTGTCTTTACCGGAGTTTTGCTCATCTCGCCATCTTTTAGCGCAAACGCCGCTTTTTCAAACTCCGGCACCATCATCCCTTTGCCAAAAGAGCCCAAATCGCCACCGTTTTCTTTCGCACTTGGATCGATTGAAATTTCTTTAGCTAGTTTATTAAATTCCTCTTTTAAATTCTCTTTTTTGACTTTTGATAGCTTCGCAATCGCGTTTTTAGCAGCCTTTTCGTCTGCTACTAAGATATGACTTGCGGTAACGGAATCTGGTTGCATGAAATTCTGTTTATTTTCATCATAAATTTTTTTAGCTTCCTCGTCGCTGACGCTTACGTCTTTAGCTTGCTCGCGTTGCCATAGATTAAATGCAATGCCATCTTTAGCAAGCTCTAGCTGATGTTTATATTCGTCGCTGTTTTCAATACCTGATTTTTTCGCCTCTGCGATTAGAAGTTTGTATTTGATTAGATCGTCGATTAGTTTTTTCTTCTCATCGGCGGTTGGTTCCTGTCCGCCGTGCTGCATGCCTTGAGCTAAAAACGGTGCAACATCCTCATCCGTAATAGTGATATTCGCGTCTTTTGCAGTAGCCAAAACGCCTGCATTAAGCGAAGATATAGCCATAGCGGCAACAAAGCTGAAAGATAAAATTCTTTTCATTATTTTTCCTTTATTCGGTAAATTTCGCGCAATTATAAAAAAAGATAGTAAATAAAATAGCCAATGCCAGCAAATTCGGCGCGAATCCTGCGCCGAATTTTAAAAAGAGGGGAGTTAAAACGACGGGATGATTGCGCCTTTATATTGCGTCTCGATAAACTTCTTCACTTTCTCGCTTTGAATCGCTTTATCTAGCGCCTTGATTTTAGGGCTATTTTCGTTGCCTTCTTTAACGCTAATAACATTTGTATAAGGGTTGCCCTCAGCCTTTTCTAAAAATAGCGAATCTTTGATCGGGTTTAAATTTGCGTTAAAGGCAAAATTTGAGTTAATAACGGCAATATCGACATCGCCCAGAGTGCGTGGAAGCGCGGCGCCTTCAAGCTCTAAAATTTCTAAATTTTTAGGGTTTTTCGTGACATCTAACGGCGTGCGTAGCTTGGCGTTTTGATCAACTTCGATGAGCCCCGCGGCTACGAGCAGATCAAGAGCGCGGCTTTCGTTGGTCGGATCGTTTGGCACGGCAACTTTGGCGCCGTTTTTAAGATCTTTTAAATTTTTAATCTTATGGCTGTAGATGCCCATCGGCTCTAAATGCACGCCCACGGTCGCTTTTAATTTTGTGCCTTTGTTGGCGTTAAATTCCTCCATATACGGCACGTGCTGGAAAAATCCCGCATCCACGTCGCCGCTATCGGTAGCGAGATTTGGGGTTACGTAGTCGTTGAAAACCTTGACCTCAAGATCGTAACCTTGGGCTTTTAGATCAGGCTTGATCTGCTCTAAAATTTCGGCATGCGGTATCGGAGTAGCGGCGACTACGATTTTTTCGGCAAGAGCGAAACTGACGACGCTAGCGCTAAGAAGCGAAGCGAGAAGAAATTTCTTCATATTTAATCCTTTTGGTTAAAATTTCGCGGTATTATAGCAGGTAGAATTTTTAATGTCAAGTGTTTTTATATGATTTTTTAAAATTTTATCTAAAATATTCTAAAATTCGATATTTTTATATATATTTAAATACTACATTTTATTGTATAATGCAGAATTGGCACGCTTTAATGAGCGCTTTACATAAATTCCGCTAAAATCGCAAAATTTAAAATTTTAAAAAAGGGCTGAAAATGGCAGATTTTTACGACGCGAAAGCCGTAGAGGAGAGCTTTTATAAAATTTGGGAGCAGCGCGGTTATTTCGAGATCGACGGCAATAAAGATATCCAGCAAAAAGGCAAAAACTTTTGCATTATGATGCCCCCTCCAAACGTCACCGGAGTGCTTCATATCGGGCATTCTCTCACTTTTACGCTGCAAGATATTATGACGCGATACAAGCGAATGGACGGCTACCGTACGCTTTGGCAGCCGGGGCTTGATCATGCAGGCATTGCGACGCAAAACGTCGTCGAGCGCGAGCTTTTGGCGCAAGGGATCAAAAAAGAAGAGATAGGGCGCGAGGAGTTTTTAAAGCACGTTTGGCACTGGAAGGAGCAAAGCGGCGGGCAGATCGTAAAGCAGATGAAGCGTCTTGGCGTCACGCCTGCGTGGAGCAGACAGCGCTTTACGATGGATGAGGGGCTTAAAAACGCCGTTCGCAAAGCATTCGTAAGCTTATACAACGCGGGGCTCATCGTGCGCGGAAACTACATGGTAAATTGGTGCACGCACGACGGCGCGCTAAGCGATGTAGAGGTCGAACACAAGGAAAACAAAGGCAAACTTTATCATCTGCGCTACTACTTTGCGGACGAACAAAATTCAAATTCTTGCAAAGATTCGAGCGAGACGAGCCGCAACTACATTGTTATCGCGACGACGCGCCCCGAGACCTACTTCGGCGACACCGCCGTAATGGTAAATCCCGCGGACGAACGCTATAAAAATTTGGTCGGTAAAAAAGTCGTGCTACCGCTAATCGGTCGCGAGATAGAGATCATCGCCGACGAATACGTCGATATGAGCTTCGGAACGGGCGCCGTGAAGGTCACGCCCGCGCACGATACCAACGACTACGAGGTTGGCAAGCGCCACGAGCTGGGCTTTATCACCGTTTTTGACGAAAAAGGAATTTTAAACGAGCAGTGCGGTAAATTTCAAGGCTTAGAGCGACTTGCCGCGCGCGAGCAGATCGTAGCGGAGCTTGAGCGGCTGGGCTTTATCGAAAAAATCGAGGATTACGAAAATCAAGTCGGCTACTGCTACCGCTGCAAAAACGTCGTCGAGCCGTACATCTCGCAGCAGTGGTTCGTGCGCGCAGATATCGCAAAAGAGGCGATCTCTAAGGTAAATTCCGGCGAGGCGGAATTTTTCCCGAAGCACTGGATCAATAGCTTCAACGCCTGGATGCGCGAGCTGAAGGACTGGTGTATCAGCCGTCAGCTGTGGTGGGGGCATAGAATTCCCGTATTTTACTGCGACTGCGGTCATCAGTGGGCGGATGAGCGCGAGAGCCCCGATGTCTGCCCAAAATGCGGCGGTAAAAATTTTACTCAAGATCCCGACGTGCTCGATACGTGGTTTTCAAGCGGTCTTTGGCCGATCAGCACGCTTGGCTGGGGCAACGGTGAGGCGTTAAAAAACGAGAAGTGGTTTGAGGGGGATTTGAGCGAATTTTATCCGAATACCATGCTGATTACGGGCTTTGACATTTTATTTTTCTGGGTCGCGCGTATGATGTTTCAGTGCCAAAACGCCATGGGCGAGCTGCCGTTTCGCGACATCTACCTGCACGCCTTGGTTAAGGATAAAGACGGCAAAAAGATGAGCAAATCGAGCAAAAACGTAGTCGATCCGCTGCTAAAAATCGATGAGTTTAGCGCCGATATTTTGCGCTTTACGCTTACGATTTTGTGCGTGCAGGGGCGCGATCTGCGCCTTAGCGACGACAAGCTTTTGATATATCGAAATTTTACGAACAAGCTTTATAACGCGAGCAAGTTTTTGCTTTTAAACGCCTCTAAATTTGACGATTTGGACGCGGCACGGATTAAAACAAGCCTCGGCAAATATATGCTTTCGCGCTTCAACTGCTGCGTGGGCGCGGTGCGGGAAAATTTAGACGAATACCGCTTCAACGACGCTGCAACCGAGCTTTATAAGTTTTTTTGGGACGAGTTTTGCGACTGGGGCATCGAGCTTAGCAAAGCGGACAAGACCGCGATCGGCGAGCTGGGGATGATTTTTAAAGAAGCGATGAAGCTGCTAAGCCCATTTATGCCGTTTCTAAGCGAGTATCTGTATCAGGAGCTAAGCGGCACGAAGCTGCAAGACGCGCGCTCCATCATGGTGATGAGATACCCACATCCTGGCGAGCGCGACGAGCGGATCGAGGAGCTATTTTCGCTTCTTATCGAAGCGATCGTTAGCATTCGCCGCGCAAAGGCGACGATCGAGCTCGGCAATGCGCGCGTAGCCAAAGCCTACGTCAAATCCGCGGTCGACCTAAGCGCTGCTGCGGACTACATCAAAACGCTAGCAAAGGTCGATGAAGTGGAATTTACGCAGCAAAATATCGCAAATTCCGCCCGCGACGTAAGCGAGAGCTTAGAAAGCTTTGTACCGCTTGAGGGGGTCGATCTTAGCGGCGTGATTTCGCGCCTTAACGCGCAAAAAGCAAAGCTGCAAAAAGAGATCGAAAAGCTCTCGGGCATGCTAAATAACGAGAAATTCGTGGCCTCCGCCCCGCAAGCCGTAGTCGAAGCCAACCGCGAAGGACTGCAAAGCGCGCAGGAAAAATTCGCCAAGGTATGCGACGAGCTAAAGGCGTTTGGCGAGTAGTCCGCTCGTTTGAGTCTAAATTTAAATCAAGGAGAAAAATATGTCAAAAGGTAGTATCGGTGGATTTACGTTAGGCACGGTCATAGCCGTCGCACTATCGTGGGGAGCCAATAAAAGCATAATGTGGGCGATAATCCACGGATTTTTAAGTTGGTTATACGTGATTTATTATTTTCTACTGAGATAAAATTTCATCGGCGGCGCGCCGTTTTACGCGCTAAATTTTAAAATTTTAAGGATAAAAAATGAGCGAAAAAATAAAAATAGCGGTTTTGGGATATGGAAATTTAGGTCGCGGCGTAGAGCTTGCCGCGCGAAATAACAAGGATTTAGAGCTTTCGGCGGTTTTTAGCCGTAGAAATCCGAGCGAAGTAAAAACATGCGGCGCGCCAGTATTTAGCGTGGATGAAATTTTATCGCACAAGGGCAAATTTGACGTTTTGGTGCTTTGCGGCGGTAGCGCGACGGATCTACCGACTCAGACGCCGGAGTTTGCGCTAAATTTTAACGTCGTAGATAGCTTTGATACGCACGCAAAAATCCCCGAGCACTTCGCCGCGGTGGACGCCGCAGCCAAAGCGGGCGGAAATGTAGGCATCATCGCCGTTGGCTGGGATCCGGGTCTGTTTTCGCTAAATAGACTGCTCGGCGAGAGCGTGCTGCAAAACGGCAGCAGTTATACGTTTTGGGGTAAAGGCGTGAGCCAAGGCCACTCCGACGCTATCCGCAGGATCGAGGGTGTCGTGGATGCGCGACAATATACCGTGCCGATAGAAAGCGCCTTAAAGCGAGTTCGCGCGGGCGAAAATCCAAAACTTAGCACGCGCGAAAAACACCTGCGCGAGTGCTACGTCGTGGTCGAAGAGGACGCCGATAAAGCGCGTATCGAGCGCGAGATAAAAACGATGCCCAATTACTTTGCCGACTACGACACGAGCGTGCATTTCGTGGGTCTTGCAACGCTTAAAAAAGAGTACGGCGGCATCCCTCACGGAGGATTTGTTTTGCGAAGCGGAGCGACGGGCGAGCACGGCGAAAATAAACATCTGATCGAGTTTTCGCTAAAGCTTGATTCAAATCCCGAATTTACCGCAAGCGTGCTCGTAGCCTACGCCCGTGCGGCGTATCGCTTGGCGCAAAGGGGCGAGCGCGGCGCGTTTAGCGTGTTTGACATCGCTCCAGCGTTTCTTTCGCCAAAGAGCGCAGATGAGCTAAGGCGCGAAATTTTATAAATTTCCGGGGGCGTTTCGGCGGAATTATGAACGAGGAAATCTGAGTGATAAAGATAGAGAATTTAAAGAAATTTTACGGCAAAACCTGCGTGATCGACAATGTGAGCCTGGAGGTGAAACAGGGCGAAATTTTTGCCATCGTCGGCCGCAGCGGCGCGGGTAAAAGCACGCTGCTGCGCTGCATAAACGGCCTTGAGGATTATCAAGAAGGAAGCCTTAAGGTAGAGGGCAGGGAGGTACGAGATCTAAGCGCCGCTCAGATCCGCGAGCTGCGCAAAAATATCGGTATGATTTTTCAGCACTTCGCGCTTATGAGCCGCCGCAGCGTCGCGCAAAACGTCGCCACGCCGTTAGCATTTTGGGGCCATCCCGAGGACCACACGAAGCGGCGCGTCGCCGAGCTTTTGGAGCTCGTAGGACTTGCGGATAAAGCAAATGCCTATCCTAGCGAGCTTAGCGGCGGACAGAAGCAGCGCGTGGCGATCGCGCGCGCGCTTGCATTAAGCCCTAAAATTTTGCTTTCCGACGAGGCGACTTCGGCGCTTGATCCCAATACCACCGCGCAAATTTTATCGCTTCTGCGCCGCATTAATCGCGAGCTAGGCATTACGATCGTGCTCGTCACGCATGAGATGGAGGTCGTAAAAGGCATCGCGCAGCGAGCGATCCTGCTTAAGGGCGGGCGCGTGAGCAACTCGGGCGATATCGTCTCGCTGTTTTTGCACCCGGATGAGAATATGAAGGAGTTTTTGGGCGAGGAGGAGGTGCTACCCGCAAGCGGCGTGAATATCAGGCTCTTTTTCCCGCCTGCGGTCGCGTTTGACAGCGTGATCACGCATATGGCGCGCGCCTTGGAGATAAATTTTAACATCGTCTGGGGCAAGCTCGAGCGCCTCGATAAAAACGTCGTCGGAAGCCTCGTCATCAACGTAGAGCCCGCACACGTCGCGCGCGTGGAGGAGTTTATCAAAAACGCGGGCGTAATCTACGAGATCGTAAGCGAGGATGAGATCAAAAGCTGCGCCGCGATCTAGGTGCGATTTCGCGCCCTGTGCGCTTGCGCCGCACTAAATTTAAGGGCTTACGCGGCATAGCGAATTTAAAAGCTCGCGCGATGCCGCAAATTTAAAAGCTCGCGTGGCGTTTTAAATTTAATGACCGAGCCGTGGCATTATAAAATTTAATCAGTTTCGCTGGCGGTTTAAATTTCTATTTTGCCTCGATAAAATAAGCTCGGCAATGCGCTGTTGGCGTGCGCCCTCGCTAGCTTTGATTTGCGTTTAGAATTTGACTAGCCGTAGCGAGCGATTTAAATTTCAGAGATCGCGACCGACCGAGCGCATTTAAGCCGCTCCGCGTTTGAAATTACAGGCGTTTAAATTTAAATTTGAATTTTTTTCGGAATTTCACACATACTTCACTTTTACGGAAGTATAATTCCGCTAATTTCTTTTAAGGAGTACGTAATGAAAAAACTTACTTTGTTTGCGCTTAGTGCGCTATTTGCTGGCACTTTTGCCGTAGCTGCCGACATGGGCATGAAAGATGAGATGAAGGACGCCAATACATCAATGCATAATGGTGCGAAAGAGATGAAGGGCGACATGAAAGATATGCACAAGGATGCTATGAAAGAGGGTAAACATATGAAGGATGAGATGAAAGGCGAAATGAAAAAAGAGATGAAAAAAGAGATGTAGTGAGTAAAATTTTACTCGTAGAGGACGATGAGACGCTTTGCGATCTCATCGGCGAATATCTAAAAGACGCGGGCTTTGACGTATGCGTTTGCAGCGACGCTCAAAGCGCCGCGGATCTTGCTTATGAACAAAAATTTGATCTTTTTATCTTTGACGTAAAAATCCCCAAAGGCGACGGATTCTCACTTTTAAAAGAGCTACGCAAGAGCGGCGATCGCACCCCTGCGATATTCGCCACGTCGCTAAATACGCTTGATGATCTTGAGGTTGGTTTTAAAAGCGGCTGCGATGATTATCTCAAAAAACCATACGAGCTAAAAGAGCTGTTGCTGCGCGTTAATTCTCTCATAAAGCGAAACTTCAGCCACAATTTTGATGATTTTGTAACTATTGACGACGAGTTTAAATTTTACTTTGCAAGCAAAGAGCTACGCAGATCGGGCGTGCCCGTCGCGCTTTCAAACAAAGAGCGCGAGCTGCTGGCACTTTTTTTACAAAATAAAAACAGGCTTTTAAGCAAGGATGAAATTTTCTCCGCGATCTACGCTTTTGACGAAACTCCGAGCGAGGAAGCGCTGCGAACTTATATCAAAAATCTACGCCGCGTCCTAGGCGAAGAGCACATCATAAATCGCCGCAACGCAGGGTATCTGTATGTCTGAAAAGACCGCTTTAACGCTTAAAATTCTATCTTTATATCTCATTTCAAGCGCGTTGTTTTTAGGATATTTTTTCAAGATAAATTACAGTATGAACGAAGCCGCGCTACTTTCGCACAGGATAAAAGAGCTAAAAGAGATCAAAATGATGATCTATATGAAAGCGAGCATGGACGGGCTGGAATCGCTAGCGGACTTCGAGCGCGAAAAGGGTGTAAGCGCGTGTATATTTAAGCCAAACTCTGATGAAATTTACGGCTGCGGCGGTGAGCTTGGCGCTCTTGATAAAGCGAAGCTAAAGGCGGAATTTATAAGTGGCGGTAGGCTAGGAATTTATGAAAATCTGCAAAATATGGAGGAGCGAAACGCCTTTTCCAAGGCTAAAATCATTCTGCTTGGAAGTAGCGTGCAGGGCGAAATTTTAACGCTTCGTATCAAAACAGCAGCGATGATGATAGCGCTTTTGGGCGTGATATTAGCCGTGGCGTTTTATCTGGTGCGGCTAGGCACAAAGCCGCTTTACGACAAGATCGACACGCTAAATCGCTTCATCAAAGATAGCACCCACGAGATCAATACTCCGCTTAGTATTATCTCCATGAGCGTCGAGACGATGCGGCACACAGAGCTTGGAGAATACAACGCCAAGCGCGTCGCTAATATCGACCTTGCCGCTAAGACGCTTTCGCGCATCTACGAGGATCTGGTGTTTTTGACCTTCGGTATGAAAAAGGAGGGCGAGATTATCTCGATCGATCTAAAAAGCCTCGTCGCTTCGCGCTGCGAATACTTCGCGCCGTTTATTCAAAAGCGCAGACTAAGCCTTAAAACCGATCTTGCGGATGCGAGCATGAACGCAAACGTCTATGAAATTTCGCGCCTGATCGACAATCTGCTAAGCAACGCCGTAAAATACGCCGATGCAGGCGGCTACGTGGATGTGCGGCTAAGGCACGGCGAGCTAGCGATCTCAAATAGCGGCGAAGGGATCGATAAGAAAAGGGGCGACGAAATTTTCAGGCGCTTTGCGCGTTTTAACTCAAGCGAGGGCGGCTTTGGAATCGGGCTTAGCATCGTAAGCGAGGTCTGCAAAAAATACTCCTTTTCTATCTCCTACGACAGCGTGCCGGGCGAAGTAACGACCTTCCGCCTTACGTGGCGCGAATAAAATTTTAAAATTTAGCGAAATTTCAAAATTTAAAAGCGGCTGCTTGCGGTTTAAATTTAATCGTCGTTTGGTCGCTTAAATTCCGCGCAAAAAAGTTCTAATCGCAGGGCGTTTAAATTTAATCGTCGCTTGTTTTTGTTCTAAAACGGAGCGCGGAATTTTATCAGTCGTTCGCTTTGCGCTCATAAAATAACTTTGAAAGTTATGGATGGTGGAATTTTATTGGTCCGCGATTTTATAAAATTTAGCTTTTATTTCTCGATAGATATATCCAGTGGACTATATCGCTAAGCGAAATCACGACAAGCATACTCATAAACATCGAGGTGGCTGCGAAAAACGATATCCAGCCAAATAGGCTCTCTCTGCTCGCAAAAGTTGGAAATGTCCGCCCGTTGCCCACTCTGTGTGGGATGCCGTTTACGGCGAAATCGGCGTAGAAATAATTGTTTAATGCCCAGTAAGCGAAAGGTATGCCGATAAGCACAAATATCTGCGTTTTGACGGCGGGAAGCTCTTTTTTGTATAAGAATGCGGCGATCGGACAATACACGCAGCTTAGCGCGAAAGCCGTTAAAATAGGCATCCACATCGCCGCGACGTAAAATTCCGCAAGTTGCGTATGCGGGCTTATTTTGCCGATTGCGGCGATGTTTGGAAAAAACTGCTTCATAAATTTAACGAAGTCCGCGCATGCCGCGCTTACGTCTAAAATATTTTCGGGTAGCACGAATACGCTAAGCGCCGTGATCGCAAACAGCGCAAAAACCGCCGCGTAAAGTCGCCCGAAAAATTTAGTGAATTTCGTATCGGGATACGGCGTATCTTGCTCTTGCGCGCCTTGTGAATTTAGCAAATCGCTCATCGTTCGCTCCTTTAATAAAGTTTGCGTGCCAAAACCCGGCTTGCGCTAAATTTTAAAATTTTATGCCTTATCGTTCGGTAAAATTTCACGACGAGGACTTGCTTTGGAATTTTGCAGTCTAATTTGAAATAAAATTTATTAAATTTAACCAGCAAAGCTTTGTTTAAAAACAAAGCTTTGCCACCTCTAATGTGCAGTGGGGTAGGTGGGGGTTTGGGCGGCAGACCTGCTTGCGGTTGCTAGCCGAAGCAAAGTAAAAGGGAGCTTCGCAAGTATAGCCCCTTACGCTACACCTCTTCCGAGAAAGAATTTAAGCTTTATCGAGAAAAGCGCAAACTCGTATGCAGTGTAGTAACTTCTCGTATCGTCGGGGCCGGGAAGCCTCTAAAATAAAAGGCTCTTTCATTTCACGTAAGCTCGCAGCCAAGACCCAAAATTTAATTGCCTAACAAAAAAGGCAGGTTGGCGTTGCTTGCTCGCAAAATAACCGCGGAACCTCACTAGATAGAATTTAAAATTCCGAGTATTTCTGATAGTCGATCTGCGCGGAGTTTTTGTTGATCGTATCGACCGTGGCTTCGGCGATCGCCAGCTCCTCGTTGGTAGGGATTACGAGCGTTTTGATTTTACTATCCGCCGCGCTTAAATTTCTAATCGAGCCGGTATTTTTGGCGTTTTTTGTCGCATCGATTTCGATGCCGATATGAGCGAGCTTCTCGCAAACATTTTGTCTAAAATGCGGCGCATTCTCGCCGATACCGCCGGTAAAGATCAAAGCGTCCACTCGCCCGAGCACGGCATAATACGCCCCGATCATCTTAACGACGCTGTACACGAGCATCTCAAACGCGAGTTTCGCGCGTGGCTCGCCGCCTTCCATCTTTTCATATACTTTTCGCAGATCGCTTGCGCCGCAGATGCCGAGCAGTCCGCTTTTTTTGTTCATTATGACGTCCATATCCTGCGCGTTGTAGCCCGCGACGCGCTCGATGTATGGGATGATAGCGGGATCGATCGAGCCGCATCTGGTGCCCATGATGATCCCCTCAAGCGGCGTTAGCCCCATTGAGGTGTCGATGCATTTGCCGTTTTCTATGGCGCTCACGCTCGATCCGTTGCCAAGATGTAGCGTAATGGCGTTGAAGTTTTCGTATTTCTTACGTAAAAATTTCGCTCCCATTGTCGAGACGAACCAATGCGACGTGCCGTGCGCGCCGTAGCGACGAACTTTGTATTTTTCGTAGAATTCATACGGCAGCGCGTACATATACGCATAAGGCGGGATGCTTTGATGAAATATCGTATCGAAAACCGCAACGTTTGGAATTTTAGGAGCGATCTTTAGGCAGGATTTGATGCCTGCTAAATTTGCGGGATTGTGTAGCGGCGCAAGCGGCGCAAGCTCGGCGATTTTAGCCATTACGTCCTCATCTATGAGCGCGGGAGCGTCGAAATAATCCGCGCCCTGAACGATGCGATGCCCGATACCGCCTACTTGAGTTAGATCTTTGATTACTCCGCTTTGTTTTAAAAGATCAATCGCGATTGCGATCGCGGTTTCGTGATTTGAAATTTGCTCGTTTTCAACTTTTATGCTTCGTCCGTTGGCGCAATTGATGCTTCCGCTTGCGTGCGTCGAGCCGATCTCCTCGATGAGCCCGCTCGCGATGCAGGCGTGATTTAGCATATCGTGGAATTTAAATTTAACCGAGCTCGAGCCGGAATTTATGACTAGGATATCCATTAATTCTCTCCTGCTTGAATGGCGCTGATAAGTATCGTGTTTACGATATCGGCGACCTTGCAGCCGCGGCTTAGATCGTTTACCGGCTTTTTTAAGCCCTGCAGAATCGGCCCGATCGCCACGGCGCCTGCGGTGCGCTGAACGGCCTTATAACAGATATTTCCGCAGTTAAGATCAGGGAAGATAAATACGTTCGCATGCCCTGCGACCGCGGAGCCTGGCATCTTTTTCTTGGCAACCGCTGCATCGACCGCCGCATCGAATTGCAGCGGCCCGTCGATTGTGAGATCAGGCGCCTTTTCGCGCGCTTTTTGCGTCGCTGCTTTGATAAATTCTACGCTCTCTCCGCTGCCGCTATCGCCGCTGGAGTAGCTTAGCATCGCCACGCGCGGCTCAAGCCCGAACGCCTTTGCGGTCGCGGCGCTTGAGATCGCGATACCCGCCAGATACTCTGCGCTCGGGCTCGGTGCTACGGCGCAGTCGGCAAAAAGCAGAGCCTGCGTATCCAGGCACATTATAAACGCACCGCTAACGCTCGCGATGCCCGGCTTTGTCTTGATGATCTGAAGCGCGGGGCGAATTGTCTCCGCAGTAGTCGTGCTGGCACCGCTTACCATCGCATCGGCTAGCCCTTCATACACGAGCATCGTGCCGAAGTAGGTGCGATCGCGCACTAAATCGCGCGCCTGCGCCTCGCTCATGCCCTTTGCCTTGCGAAGCTCATATAGATCGCGCGCAAATTTTTCTAAGCTCGCATCCGTCTGCGGATCTAAAATTTTAACGCCGCTTAGATCGAGACCTAGCTTGCTTGCGCTTTTTTGCACTTCGTCTTGCCGCCCCAGAAGGATCAAATTTGCCCCGCCGCTTTGTTTTATAATCGCAGCCGCACGCAGAATTCTCTCATCGTCGCTTTCTGGAAGCACGACGGTTTTAACGTTCGCGCGAGCTTTGGCGTAGAGCTTGCTTTCAAATTTCAACGGGGTTAAAATTTCACAGCGCGTGGAGTTTGCAGCGTCCGTTAAGTAGCTTTTATCGGCAACGACTTTATCAAGCTCTATCGCGCCGCTTTGGCAAGCGGAATTTTCGTCGTGAAATTTTGCGCCCTTTTCGCAGGCAGAATTTTTACCGCAAAGCTCTGATTTTTTAGAATTTGCACCCTCTTGTGCAGGTCTTAGCGCGGAAAATGAAATTTTATCCTCATATATGCTGGCAAAGCTTACCGTTTTTGCTGCGGTGATCAAGCGCGTGCCGATGCGCGCGGCAATTTCGTTAGGATAAAATCCGCAAACAGGGATATTTAGATCCTTTGCGATTTGTAAATTTAGTTCGCGCAGATCGGCTCCCGCTACGCCGTGAACCAGTACGAAGTTGCACTGCTCTAAAATCTGCGCAAAGCGCTCTATCGCCGCCTTTCGCACGCGCTCATCCTGCCCGTTTGCGAGCGCTTTTTCAAGCTCGCTCTTGCTAAAAAGGGCATTATCGCCAGCGATGCAAAGTTGCAAAACGTTGTGAAAGCTCATGGATAAAATTTTATCTAGTTTTTTTAGCTCGGATTGGTAGGCGGCGGGCTCGTCGCATAGGAGCAAAATTCCGTTCATCGGCTGATCCTTTGAAATAAGATAGGCAATTGTAGCAAAATTTTGCTTGCGTGTTAATCAAAGATTTATCGTGAGGGTTTAGAATTTGGTAACTTCCAACAAAGGAGCGCACATGAAAAATTTGGTGATTTTGGCTCTTTTAGTGAGCCTCGCCGCGGCGAAAATCAACATAAACGAAGCTAGTCGCTACGAGCTGATGACGATCGGTGGGCTTGATGCGGGTAGGGCGGATATGCTTATGCAATACCGCCAAAAACGCGAAATTTCAAGTGCAGATGAGCTAAAGGGTATCAACGGCTTTGCAAGTTACGATACTGCTAAACTGCAGAAGAGCTTTGAAATATCGCCTAGAGCTAACGTGCAGCAGCCGGTGCAGCCTGATCGCGACATAGTCGTGGTCGAAAAGACCCGCACCCGCACGGTTTACGGAGGCTCTACTTACAGACGCGTTGAAAATTACGGCAATGGCATCACGATCACAGAGACCGGTACTTTACCGCCGCCTCCTCCGCCAGGATATGGTAGGCACGGCGGCATGATGCCGCCTCCTCCCCCGCCTCCTGGCGGCATGCCACCACCTCCGCACGGAGGTATAAAACCGCCTCCTCCGCCACCGCCTCCTCGCGATGATTATTCTCGCAGGAGAAGTTCTAGCAGTATGAGCGATAGCGATATCGGCGGAAGCTCGCGCCGTAACATACCGGTGCCTATGCATATGGGAACGATCCGCTCTAAAAGATCCAGCAGCACCACAAGCTCCGGTAACTGCGATCCGCAAAGTGGCGACTGCGTTAGCGTCGGCGTGCAATAGGGTTTTTAAAATTTAATTTTACGCGGGCGGAATTTTAGAATTTTATAATCGAGATTCCGCCCGCCCTAAATTTACGGATAAATTTTAAAATTTCGTAACGTAGAATTTAAAATTTGCGCAGGAGTTGCTCTGCGCTATGATAAAATTCCAAAAAATTTTATAAATTTAATCAGCAGCTTACGTGGTAAAATTTCAAGCTAAAATTTTACGTTAAAACTGATGCGCCGTATTTTGTCAAGATAAAATCTGCACTTTAAAATTTTAAATCCGAACATCCCGTCCGTTTTAAATTTATGGCTAAATTTTAAATTTGCCTTTTCTACTCTCGCTAAATTCCAAAATTTCGCCCCGTCTTGCTGCTATTAAATTTGAAATTCGACCCGATTTAGCGCCTAAAATTCGTGAAATTTAATTTACAAAATAATATAATCACAAAATTATTCCAACGAAACAGGATGGGCGTATGAAAGAAATTAGCGGATCGCAGATGATCGTGGAGGCGTTGCGGCAGGAGGGGGTCGAGGTAGTTTTCGGCTACCCGGGCGGCGCGGCGCTGAATATTTATGATGAAATTTACAAACAAAAATACTTCAGACATATTTTGGTGCGCCACGAGCAGGCCGCGGCGATGGCTGCGGACGGATACGCGCGCGCTAGCGGCAAGGTTGGCGTGGCCGTCGTCACGAGTGGACCTGGTTTTACGAACGCGCTTACGGGGCTTGCTACGGCGTATAGCGATAGCATCCCGATCGTGCTTATTAGCGGGCAGGTGGCGACCTCGCTTATTGGCACCGACGCCTTTCAGGAGATCGATGCGATCGGAATTTCACGCCCTTGCGTCAAACACAACTATCTGGTTAAAACGATCGAAGAGCTGCCCAGAATTTTAAAAGAGGCTTTTTACATCGCTCGCAGCGGCAGACCGGGGCCCGTGCATGTCGATGTGCCGAAGGACGTAACGGCGAAGCTGGGCGTTTTTGAATATCCTAGCGAAATTAAGATGCAAACTTACAAGCCGAACTATAAGGGCAACGCTAAGCAGATCAAAAAAGCCGTCGAGTTAATCGCAGGCTGCAAAAAACCTATCCTCTACATCGGAGGCGGCGTTATTAGCGCGGGCGCTAGCGAGCTGGTACGCGAGCTTAGCGAGTTTGCGCAGATCCCTGTCGTGCAAACCCTTATGGCGCTGGGAGCCGTGCGAAGCGACGATAAATTAAATTTAGGTATGGTCGGAATGCACGGCAGCTATGCCGCAAATATGGCGCTTAGCGAGTCTGATCTGATAATCTGCTTGGGCGCGAGATTTGACGATCGCGTCACGGGCAAGCTTAGCGAATTCGGCAAAAACGCAAAGATCATCCACGTCGATATCGATCCTAGCTCGATCTCAAAGATCATAAACGCGGATTATCCGATCGTGGGCGATGTGAAATCGGTGTTAGAGGAGATGCTGCCGCGCATTAAAAGCGAGGTTAGCGCTCAAAATTTCGAGCAGTGGCGCGAGCTCATCCGCAAATACGATGAAATTCACCCGCTTAAATTTAACGACAGCGATGAAATTTTAAAGCCGCAGTGGGTTATACAAAGTACCGCAAAAATCGCAGGCGAGGATGCTATCATCGCTACGGACGTGGGACAGCATCAGATGTGGGTCGCGCAGTTTTATCCGTTTTGCAAGCCACGCACTCTGCTAAGTAGCGGCGGGCAGGGCACGATGGGCTACGGTCTGCCCGCAGCATTGGGCGCGAAGGCTTATGCGGGAGACAGACCTGTTATAAATTTTAGCGGCGACGGCTCGATTTTGATGAATATCCAAGAGCTGATGACGGCGAGCGCGAGCGGCCTAAACGTCGTAAATATCGTATTAAACAACAATTTCTTAGGCATGGTGCGGCAGTGGCAGAGCCTATTTTACGGGCAGCGTTTCTCATCGACCGATCTTAGCTCGCAGCCTGATTTCGTAAAAATTGTCGAAGGCTTCGGCGGCGTGGGCTTTAGCGTTAGCAGTAAAGCGGAATTTGAAGACGCGCTGAAGCAGGCTCTTGCGAGCAAAAAGGTGAGCGTCATCGAGGCCAAGATAGATCGCTTCGAAAACGTCTGGCCGATGGTGCCCGCAGGCGGCGCGCTTTATAATATGATTTTTGAGCAGGAGTCGTAGGATGAATAGCATAAGAAGAATAATTTCGGTCGTCGTTACCGATGAACACGGCGTTTTGTCGCGGATCTCGGGGCTTTTTGCAGGGCGCGGCTATAATATCGACAGCCTCACCGTTGCGCCGATCCCAAATACCGGTCTATCGCGCCTTAGCATCGTCACTTCGGGCGACGAGCGCGTCATAGAGCAGATCACTAAGCAGCTTCATAAACTGATCCCCGTCTACAAGGTTATCGAGGATGCAAAATTCGTCGAAAAGGAGATGGTTTTGGTAAAGATCGCGCTGGGCGAAAATTTAGCGGGGCTTGACGCCGTTTTAAAAGCCTACAACGGCAGCATCGCAAACAGCGACGACAGCAAGATCGTCATCATGGCGTGCGATGACGCAGACCGTATCGACGGCTTTTTAAAGACGATAAAAAAATACAATCCGATAGATATCGTACGCGGCGGCAGTGTCGCGCTGGATATGTAAGCGGCGATAAAATTTAATTAAAGGAGCGCAAATGAAATTATCTAAAATTGCCGAAATTTTAAACATAGAGCTTAACGGAGCGGACGCAGAGATCGCCGCGATAAATTCGCTTCAAAACGCAAGAAAAAGCGAGCTAAGCTACTGCGATAGCGACAAAAACGAGAAATTTTTATCCGCCACCAAAGCAGCCGCCGTGTTGGTAAAAATCGGCACCGTAACCCCAAGCGGCGTGCGAGCGCTGGAGTGCGAAAATCCGCATCTAGCCTTTGCGATCTTAAGCGCGCATTTTGCCAAGCCGCTCATTCGCAGCGGCACGCCCGCAAAGATCGCCGCTAGCGCGCAGATCGGGCAGAACGTGCATATCGGCGTAAATTCCACGATCGGCGAGGATTGCGTCATTTCAAGCGGCGCGTATATCGGCGATGACGTGCATATCGGAAGCGGCTGCGTGATCCACGCAAACGCCGTCATCTACAACGACGCGATCATCGGCGAGCGCTGCATAATCCACGCAAACGCCGTTATCGGAAGCGACGGCTTCGGCTACGCGCACACCAAAACGGGCGAGCACGTTAAAATTTATCATAACGGCAACGTCGTGCTGCAAGACGAGGTCGAGATCGGCGCGTGCACGACGATCGATCGCGCGGTATTCGGCTCGACGATCGTTAAACGCGGCAGCAAGATCGACAATCTCGTTCAGATTGGGCACAACTGCGAGCTCGGGCAAAACTGCCTCATCGTCTCTCAGGTGGGGCTTGCGGGCTCGACGACGCTTGGACGCAACGTCGTGATGGGCGGACAGAGCGGCAGCGGCGGGCACGTAAGCGTGGGCGATTTCGCTCAGATCGCGGCGCGCGGCGGCATAAGCAAGGACTTAGCGGGCGGTAAAAACTATGCCGGGCAGCCTATAATGGAGCTTAGCGAGTGGTTCAAGCTGCAGGCTAAGATCGTTAGATTTTTTAGAGATAAAAAGCAAGGTTAAGATTGCTCACGCTTTTTGGCGCGGTTATGATCGCTGCGGCGGTAAATTTTGCTCTTATCGGCAAAATTCTGTCCGCGCCATTTTTTGACGCGCAGGCAAACGGGAGTGAAATTGTGCCCGGCAAAGATTTTATCCGCGCACTCTGTTGCTTTGCAAACGGCGTGATATGAAACGGAAAAGGGGTTTGCGGCAACAGCGTCCATATTCGCTCATATCGCGAGGTATTAGAATTTGGCGCGCATAAGAATTAAAATTTAATGCAGATGCGTCCGCGCTCTTTTTTGATTGCGCCTTGTCTTATTTGCACCATGGACGCTAAATTTAATGGTTTTGCTTGCGCGCAGTATCTTTCAAGCGCCGCCAAAGGGGTGAAATGCTAAAAATCGATATGCTAAAATTTTTTCGCTCGGGAGAGTTTACGGGCGTAGAAAGCGGCTTGAGCTGCGCGCAGATTGCCGCGATGTTCGGCCCTGCGGATGCGAGCTTTAAGAGTGCTGGGGCTGAAATTTTAAGATACGGCGCCTTCGAGTTTCACTTTTTTCAGGACGAAATTTTTATGATTTTTTCGGATCATTTCAGAAGCGAGCCTCTGGATTTCGGCGACGGCAGGGCACAGCAAATCGAAATAGAGCCTTGGATATTTAGCGGAGCCCCTATCGATCTTGCAGCCGTAAAAAGCGCTTTAAATCGTGAGCGGATCGAGTGTCGCGAGCGCGCAACGGATGATGGTTTGGAGCTAAGCTTAAGCAGCGGCGTTGCGCTTGCGTTTGAAAGCTTCAGCGGGTTGGGCGAGCCTCGCAGCTACGAGCTTGCCGCATTTTGGATAAAATTTTAACCGGAAAAGCGTGGGCGAAATCTAGGCAACAAAGTAAAATTTAGCCGAGTGAAAATAAGCGGCTGCTTAGGTAAAATTTTGGCAAGCAATTATAGTAAAAATGAAATTTAACGAGCGAAGGCTTTGGATGAAATTTGATCCGAAAGCCGTGCGGTCAAATTTTTAATGTAAAAGCTACGTAGATAAATTTTAATGCAAAAGACCGCGCGGATAAATTTTAACGACAAAGCCTGCGAGCGCTCGTAGATAGGCATTGCGAGCGTCTCGCATCTGTAGTCGCAAGCCTTTTTTTTCACGCTGTGTATTTATCTATAACGCACAAACGTTTTACTCATCATTAGGCTGCCTCACATAGTTTTTGCCGCCCACCAGATCCTTGCTTATGCCGCCGCGCGCCGCGATCTGCGCCTTCTCATTGGAGATTTTTTAAAATTTCAAAGCATGATTTAGCCGGAATTTCATAAAACTTGCCAAAAACAATCGATCCGGAGGCTGAAAGATCTGTAAATAGATCCAAAATTATACGCACTTGATAAAATTTTTTACAATACTATTAATATTATTTTATAAAAACTATTGACTTATTTAACCCTCTTTTGATAAACTATCGCATCAATTTTACCGCAAAGGAAACACAGATGGATCAAAATTCCTTCCTATATAAGGTGCTTAATTGCCTGTCCAATTCGCAAAGCATATTTGTAAATTGTATAAGGTTTGCAATTTTCGTCGTCATGATCTGGATAGGCGGCCTAAAAGTCGTGCAGTATGAAGCGGATGGCATCGTGCCCTTCGTCACGAACAGCCCGTTTTTCAGCTATCTGATGAAAAATAAAGACGTAGTCGATAACGGCAAGGGCAAAATGGTCGCAGAGTATAATCTGCACAAAAACCCCGAAGGCTTAGTTGTGCCGGATAATATCAAATGGCATAAATCAAACGGCACCTATACGGCTTCTTACATTATCGGCGCGACTATTTGCTCGATCGGTATCTTGATGCTGCTTGGCATATGGTTCCCAAAAATTGGCGTCGTAGGCGGACTTTTGACCTTCGGTATGGCTATCGTTACGCTATCGTTTTTGATAACGACGCCCGAAACCTGGGTGCCGAATTTGGGCAATCCCGCCCTCGGCATAACAGAGAGCCCGAACCACGGCTTCCCGTATCTCTCGGGTGCGGGCAGGCTGGTGATAAAGGATCTGATAATGATGTGCGGCGGTTTGATAGCGGCTGCGGATGCGGCTAAAAGGTGGCTACAAAGTCTTTCGAAGTAAATTATAAAGCTAAAATTCTACCTCGCGGCGGGCGCAGGGCTAAATTTTACCGCCGCGAGCGCTAAATTTAACGCTCCGGCAGTTTTGTTTATAAGCTAAAATAAGCAGCATTAAATTTCCCCCGTTGTGTTTCGCGGCGCGCTACTGCTAGACTTGATGCGGTTTAATTTCTTTGAAGTAAAAGAGCGCAAAAGAGTTTAATTGCGGCCGCCTTTTTAAATTTTCCGATTTGCTCCTCGCGGCGTATTTATTAGGCGCGATGTAGCCCGTGCTTTTATGCGACGATGTGAAATTTTGTGACAAATATAGATTTAAAAGCCGTGCTCGCATAAATTTTGCAGTCAAATTCGGTGCCGACGGATGCGCTGAAATCTGCACCGATAGGCGCAGGTAGGAGTTCTGCATTTTGGAGATTAAATGCCCTCTCGGTCAAAGCCGGTCGAGCTATTTTTTTGGAGCCGCATACCTATAGGCGTTTGTAAAAAATTTCAAAGCAGGAGGCAATGCGCGATTGGGTATTGCTCTGCACAGATATTGAAGGGCACGATCAAAGCGGCGAATTTAAAGAGAGAGCCTACTTTTTTATTAGAAAATTTAGCCCAAATTTAGGGCTAAATTTCATACGTTTTCTAACTTTTCTCGATTAATTTTTTCTCGATAAGTTTTAAAATTTCATCAGCGCTTACACTCTGCCGCTTTAGGCCTGCGCGAGTGATGAACTCGACGCTTCCCTCCGCTAGGGCTTTTCCCGCGAGCACCGCGTATGGAAAGCCCATCAGCTCGAAGTCGTTCATCTTCACGCCGAAACGTTCCGCGCGATCATCAAGTAGCACGCGGATGCCGCGCTCGCGGCACTGCTCGTATAATTTTTCGGCAAATTCTACCGCCGCCGCGTCTTTGTGATTTGAGATGATGATCTCAAGCTCGAAAGGCGCCAGCTCACGCGGCCACACGCAGCCTCGCTCGTCGTGGCTGCTTTCGATCGCCACGGCGATTAGGCGGCTTGCGCCGATGCCGTAGCAGCCCATGTAAAACGCACGAGCCTTGCCGTTTGCATCCAAAAATCGCGCCCCCATCGGCTCTGAATAGCGCGTGCCGAGCTGAAAGATATGGCCCACCTCGATGCCTTTTGTGATGCTAAGCTCGCCGCCGCAGCACGGACATGCGTCGCCTGCGCCCACGGCCGCGAGATCCGCAAAGCGCGATTCGTTAAAATTTATCACGCTAGCGCCCACGTAGTGGTAATCGGGCTCGTTCGCGCCCGCGATCATCTCGCGCGCTCCTTTTAGCTCGGCATCGATATAAAATTTAGCTCCCTCGCCGAGCCCGAAAGGTCCGCAAAAGCCCGCCGTAAAGCCAGCTCGCGCGATCTCTTCCTCGCTGGCATCGACTAGCTCCAGCGCACCGCAGGCGTTTTGCGCCTTGGTCTCTTGCAGCTCGTCGCAGCCGCGGATAAAAAACGCTACGATCTCGCTGCGATCCTCGTATAGCGCTTTTTTGATCACCGCTTTGATAGTGTAGAATTTATCTACTTTGAAAAATTCCGCGACCGCGTCAATTGTTTTCATCACGGGGGTTTTAAATTTCATCATGCCGTCGGTTTCGGGCGCGGCGGCGTTCGTGGTTTTGGGCGCACGGCGCGCAGCCTCGATATTTGCGGCATACTCGCAGCGCTTGCACACGACGATATCGTCCTCGCCGTTATCCGCTAGCACCATAAACTCCTTGCTGCCGCTGCCGCCGATCGCGCCGCTATCCGCATCGACCGCGCGGAAATTTAACCCTAGTCGCATAAAGATCCGCGAGTACGCCTGCCTCATCACCTCAAACTCGCGCTTCATATCTGCAGCGTCTGCGTGGAAGCTATAAGCGTCCTTCATCGTAAACTCGCGTCCGCGCAGAAGCCCAAAGCGAGGGCGCGCCTCGTCGCGGAATTTCGTATTGATCTGATAGATATTTAGCGGCAGCTGCTTGTAGCTCGTGATCTTATCCGCGATCATCAAAACCGCCGCTTCCTCGTTAGTTGGGCTTAGCACGAAGTCGTTATCCTTGCGATCTTTGAAGCGCAATAGCTCCTTGCCGTATTTGGCGTAGCGACCGCTTTTTTTCCACGCATCCGCAGACGTCACGACGCTAAAAGAGACCTCCTGCGCGCCCGCAGCGTTCATCTCCTGCCTGATGACGGCGCAGATCCGCTCCAGCACTATCTTTCCTAGCGGCAAAAAATTATAAAGCCCGCTGCCCAGCTGCTCGATAAATCCCGCGCGGATCAAAAGCGCGTGGCTAGGTAGTACCGCGTCTCTGGGGGCCTCTTTTAGGCTCGGAGCGAAAAGCTTGCTAAATTTCATTCTGTCTGTCCTTTTTCTCATTTTCTTGATTTAAAAATTTTTCGTAGTTTTCTTGCAGTTCAAAAATTTCGACCAGCGCATTTACCGTGCCGTCAGCATCGTCCGCTTCGCCAAGGTTTTTTAAATTTACCGTCGGAGCGTGCAGAAACGCTTTAAAAACCTGATGGATCAGCTTGCGCGCCTCCTCCGCATCGCTGTGCTTTAGATAGCCTTTTTTAAGTGCTTTGGCTAGCTCTAGCTCGGCTACTTGTTTCGCGCTTTGGCGCAAAGCCTTGATGATCGGCGTGGATGCCGCCGCCCTCAGCCATTTGAAAAACTCATTCGTGCATTTTGCTACGATCGAGTAAGCGATCTGCGCCTGCTCCTCGCGAAGCAGCAAATTTTTCTTTACGATCTCCTCCAGATCATCGACGCTATAAACCTCGACGTCCTCGCTTTGGCTAAGCTCTACGTCGCGCGGCACGGCTATATCGAAAAAATATCGCTTAAAGCTTTTGGGCTCAAGCAAGCTATCGGTAATGATCGGCTCTTGCGAGCCCGTAGCGCTGAAAAATAGGCTATTTACGTTTAGATATTTTTTCAGATTATCCAGCGCGTCGGTCTTGATGCGAGCCGCGCAGGTATTTGCGCTGCCTCTTAAATTTGCGCCACCCACGCTATCGTAGCTCGCAGGACCGCTCGCCGTAGAAATTTTATTCGTAGCCGCGTAGCTGCCCGCGCCGCCGTTTGAGCCAGCTTCCGCACAGCTAAAACTCGCGCCGGCGTCTAAATTTATGTCGCAGTTCGTGCTTGCGTTATTTAGATTAATATCCGCGCGATTTAGATCCGCACTATTTTCCGAATTTGCGCCAGCCTTCGCGCCGATCAAAGAATTCGCCAGCCTCTGCGCGCCGACTAAATTTCGATTTAAGATCGTGATATTCGCGCCGCTTGCGAGCAGGTGTTTGCACGCTAGCTCGCTCATCTCTCCCGCGCCCACTACCACGGCGTCCGCGCCCTGCAAGGAGCCCAGTCTATCCTTTGCCATCGCCACGGCGACGCTTGAGACCGAGATCGGATTTTTTGAAATTTCGGTTTGGTTGCGGATGCGCGCCGCGCACTTTAGCGCTTCATCTATCGCTCTTGCGATCTGCGCGCCGGCGCGAGCGTTTTGCATCGCGAATTTATAGGCGTCTTTGAGCTGGCCTACGATCTGCGTTTCGCCCACTACGAGGCTATCAAGAGATGCTGCGACGGCGAAAAGGTGGTGTATCGCGCCGTAATCTTCGTAAATATCGGCACGCTCGGCTAGCTCGTCGTAGCTCACGCCGCTAATGCGCGAAAGTGCCAAAAGCACGAACTTTTGCGCTTCATCAAAGTCGCTTACGACGGTAAAAATTTCTACTCGGTTGCAGGTGCTTAGCACCAAACACTCCTCTATCGCGGAGTTTGAAGCCAAAAGGCGCAAAATTTCTTTCTTGCGCACGTCGTTTGAAAACGACAGTTTCTCGCGCACCGTGATGTCCGTGTTTTTGTGGGTGAAGCTCACGCTCATATACGCCATCAAAACTCCCTATCTATCATATCTCGCACGATTTGCTCCAGCTTGTCGTTTTTAAATTCCGCCACGGCTTCAAGCGCCTTTTGCCCGTAGGCGCGAGCTTCGTTTATACAGCGCTCGATGATGCCGTGCTCGCTAAGCTTCGCCTTGATCCATGAAATTTCGCTCTGGCAGAGCTGCTTTTTAAAAAACGATTTTAGCTTTTGCCGCTGCGCATCATCTAAATTTTCGTATAAATAGATGTAGGGCAGAGTGGTTTTGCCCTCCGCAAAATCGCTCAGGCTCGGCTTACCCAGCGCTTCTGAGCTCTGCGTGACGTCTAAAATATCGTCGATGATCTGAAAGGCAAGCCCAAGGTTTTTGCCGTATTCGCCGAATTTTACGCTCGCGCTTGAAATTTCATCATGATCTTTCGCGGCTTTCGGATTCCTGTCCTCGTTTTTTGCGCCGTTAATATCTGAAATTTCGCCACGATTTTCTGCGCCGCCGAATTTTAAAAACGCCCCGCAGCGCGCGACTTCTTCGATCAAAGCGGAGGTTTTTAGATAGATCATCTGCAGATATTTGCTCGCATCGTCGTTGAAATCGTCGCTTAAGCTCACGTCCATCAGCTCGCCCACGGCTAGTTTCGTGACAGCGCCCGAAAGCGCGGCGGCGATGCGACTTTCAAATTTGCTAAGCTCGAAGTATGCCTTGGAATAGAGTATATCGCCCAGCATCACGGCGTTTTTGGAGCCGTAGGTGGCGTTGATCGAGGGTTTGCCGCGGCGCACAGAGCTTTCGTCGATGACGTCGTCGTGCAGCAGGCTCGCAGCTTGAATGAGCTCGATGATAGCGCACAGACGCAGTGATTTTTCGTCCTTTTGTGCGATGTTTAGCAGCAGCTTAGAGCGCAGTTTTTTACCTGGGCTTAGCCTATCAAACATCTTGCTAGCGGGCTCATATCCGCAGTCTGCGATGAAGCTTTTCATAATTAAATCGATTTGATCTTGCATTATTCGTTATTGCTTAGGATATTTCCGCTCATTTGCAAAAATTTGTCGTTTAGCTCGTCTTGTAGATCCTGCTGCGCGATGAAGCTTTCGATCTCGCGCTCGCTAATGCCGCGCGCTTCGCAGAGCTGCTCACAGGCGATTAGGCGGATTAGAGCTTCTTCGATTTCGTTTTGCACCAAAGTAGGGCTTGCAGCGGATAAAATTTCAAAAAATTTCTCTCTTGGGCTGCCTTCAAAAATATCCATTTACCTTCCTTAAAATTTCGCGATTATAGCAAATGTAAAATTTAATTTAGGTTAGGGCGCGGCAAACTATAGGGGCTTTTAAACAGGAGCGATTACGCATATTTTGCGCTTGCGTGTGATAAATTTTAAGCTTAAGCGCGGGATTTTGGGCTTTGAATCTATAAATTTTAAAATTTTACTTGTTTGCGAGATAGGCAGAGCGAGCGGAATTTAAAAATTTAATCTTGGTCGCGTGGCGGATTAAACGCGAAGCTTTGTAGATAGGCGGAATTTTAAATTTACAGATAAGCAGCTTTATTTTTTTGCGGAAATTTTAAAATTCTTTGGCGCGAGTGAAATTTTAGGTTTCGCTTGATCGGATAGAATTCCGCTTTGTTTAAGAGGTAAAATTCTTGAATTTCGCGTAGGCGGAGAGGATTTTGGCTTTGCTTGTGCGGTAAAATCTTGATTTCTGAGCGGCGGGTAAATTCTATTATCACAAAATTTACTCGCGTGCATAACACAGATCAGGCTTTTTAAAATTTTAAAATTCCGCCGCTTTACGAGAATTTGAAATTTCATAGACACAGTAGAATGCTAAAATCGCGTTTGGCATTAAATTTTTAAACTATATTTTGAGGCAAATTTTAAATTAAGCCGCGAGAGGGCGTCTTTAAATTTTTAAAATTCCGCCCCCTTTTACAGATAGAATTTCATTTTTCGCGCAGATGAAATCGCGCACCACAAGAGCTACTTTTAAAATTTCAAATTTACTCTCGTAAATGAAATTTCTATTTTTGTGCTAGCAGAATTTTTCGCGCAAGGATCATTTTTAAATTTTAATTTCGCTTGCGTTGCACGCGAAGATAGAATTCGCTCCGTTTTAAGAGCCTAAGCGTGATTTTACCCTGCTACAATACTACTTTAATTAGCTATGCCTCAAAAGCCAGGCTACTTTAAATTCCGCCGATGATTTCGCGCGCTTGCGTGATGCTTAGGGCATTGCGACTTAGTTCGCTAGGCTCGCCAAATCCCCAGCATACCTGCAAATACTCAAGTTTTGCGCCTCTTAGATCTGCCAAATTTGCCCGAAAGCATCGTACTGCCGCAGCTTGTACGCCTTCCGTCGCTTCTGCTTTTGCGGAAATTCTGGCGCCTTTAAAGCTTAGTGTTGCCGCCCCGTCAGCATCTGTGTCGTTAGGGCGGAATTTTTCATCCGCGTTAAGATTTTCGCCGCAAGAGTTTAAGCCCTCGCTAGTGCTGAAATTCTCTCTACTCGTGTCACGGCTAGCATTTAAGCTCTCACCGTCATTGCCGCCTTGAAATTCTAAATTTTGTAAAAATTCCGCGCCACGGAGTGCGGCTAGCTCATCCTTTTTGCTATCGCCCAAAAAAATCGCGTTTTTGTGCGGCGAGCATGCAATTACGTGTAGCAGCATCGCAGGGTTGGGTTTTGATGGCATCTGCTCGTTCGCACCTACGACCAGATCAAATAGCCTGCGCACCCCCGTTTTTTCTAAGATCGCGCTTAGGGTATAGGAAGGCGCATTGGAGGCGACTGCGAGAAAAAATCCTGCTTTTTTGCACGAGTGCAAAAGATCTTCGATACCTTCGTAAAGCACGGCAAAATCGCGGTAATTGCTTACGAATTCCTTCTCGAAAAACGCAAGCTCCTCGGCGCTCGCTTCGGTTTTGCCGTAAAATTCTAAAAAGGCGTTCTTGCTCGGATCATTGATGGTGCGGACGATGAAATTCTTTTGCAGTGGCGCTAGGCCGTAGAGCTCGCGGCGAGTGTTATTGACGCTGATTTCGATCGCGCTCGAGGAGTCAAGCAGCGTGCCATCCATATCAAAAATCACGGTTTTCATCTAATAATCCTTTAAAAAATCGATTTTATGCTTGTCTTTTTTGTAACTCTTATTGTTTTTGAGCTTTTGCAGAGCGTTTGCTTCATGCTGTAGCGCCGATCTAAACGCGGCATCGCTGATCTGTCCTGCCTCGCTAGCATCAAGGACGTTTTTAGCAAAGCTCTCAAGCGCCTTGGTGTAGGGACTATCGAGATTTGTAGCGGCCGCTTTAGATAAAATTTCATAGTTTTTAGCTATTCGCTTCGCAAAAAGCTCTGCGTCGAAATCCTCGCGCTTTAGCAGCGCTACGGCGGATTTTACGAAGCGTTCTAGTGCGCGGATATATTTAACGCGCTCATCTTTTTCTTTGATTTGCATGATCTTTCCTTAATTGAAGCGCGCATTATAGCAAAATTCGAAATTTTGGCAAAATTACGCATATTATAAAACTATATTTTAATAACATTTTTTCTATAAATCCCGTTATTATAGGCATTCTAAAATCATATAAAAATACTTGACTTTATTTTAAAATTTCGCTATTATTCGCCAAATTTTTTACAAAGGACAAAAATGCAAAAAGAAACCCTCGCAACTCATTTTGGTTACGACTCCGTCGCAGGCTACGGCACGATGGCAGTTCCCATTTATCAAAGCACCGCGTTTAACTTCGGTTCTAGCAAAAAAGCTGCCGATCGCTTCGCGCTGCGTGATCTAGGGCCGATTTATGGGCGTTTGACAAATCCTACTACTGATGTTTTTGAGGCGCGACTTGCGGCGCTGGAAAACGGCAAAGCTGCAATCGCGGTCTCTAGCGGGCAGGCGGCAATATTTTTTGCGGTGGCAAATTTAGCCGCAGCGGGCGAAAATATCATCATCGCCGAGAAAATTTACGGCGGCGCGACCACGCTTTTGGCGCATACGATCAAGCGTTTCGGCATCGAAGCTAGGGTTTTTGACTCCGAAACGGCAGATAATTTGGAAGGTTTAATCGATGATAAAACTAGAGCGATCTTTTTCGAGACGCTTTCAAATCCTCAAATTTCAGTTGCAAATACCGCTAAAATCGCTACAATCGCAAATAAGCACGGCGTAGTAACGATTGCGGATAACACGATCCCAAGCCCTGCGCTTTACAATCCGCTTGATGACGGCGCCGATGTCGTAATCCACAGCGCTAGCAAATATATAAGCGGACAGGGGCTTAGTATCGCTGGTGCAATCGTTTCGGGCAAGGAGTTAAATTCCAAACTCAAAGGCAATCCGCGTTACGCACATTTCAACGAGCCCGATGAGAGCTACCACGGCTTAGTTTATGCAGATTTAGTAGATAATTTCGACATTTATACGCTTAGGATTCGCTTGTCCCTGCTTCGCGATATTGGTGCGACGCTATCGCCGTTTAACGCGTTTCAGCTCATCCAGGGGCTTGAAACACTGCCGCTTCGCATGCAAAAACACTCGCAAAACGCGCTAAAGATAGCAGAATTTTTGCAAAATCATCCGAAGGTAAAGCAGGTCAATTATCCGGGGCTTGCAAGCTCGCCATTTAATGCCGCGATTAAAGCGAAATTTAAAAACGGCTATGCAAGCAGTCTGATGAGCTTCATCGTAGATAGCGAAGAAACAGCGCTAAAGGCGGTTAGCAAGGTTAAAATTTTCTCCGTCGTAGCAAATATCGGCGATACGAAGTCGATCATCACTCATCCTGCGAGCACGACGCATTCGCAGCTAAACGAGGAGCAACTAAACCGCGCTGGCGTGCCTGCGAGTCTAATCCGCCTAAGCGTGGGTATAGAGGGCGCGAACGATTTGATTTCCGATCTTAGCGAGGCACTGAAATAATGGCACTTTTAAGCACAAAGGGCGTTTATGGGCTGGCTGCGATTTTGCAGATCGCCAAAGCTAGCGAAGTAGCGCCTATAAGTATAAAAGAGATCGCCGAGCGCACGGGAGTTTCTAAGAATTATTTGGAGCAAATTCTAAATACCCTTAGAAACGAGAAGCTAGTGTGTAGCATCAAAGGTAAAAACGGCGGCTATCACCTAGCTAGAGATGCTAGCGAGATTACTTTCGGTGAAATTTTTACCGCTCTTGAAAAGGATCTGCGGATGACTAGCATTCAGATGAGCGATCCCGGACTGCGGGCGTTTTTTGAGAAATTTGACGTCAAGCTGGCAGAGATATTTAACGAGCCTCTAAGCAGCTATGAGGAGATGATGGCGCGAAGCGTCCAGTATTTAAATTTCAGCATTTAAAGGAAAAATATGAAAATAGCAAACGATGTTACGGAGCTCATCGGCAATACTCCGTTAGTTAGAATCAATACGTTTGGCAAAAATGCCCTCATCTTAGCCAAGGCGGAATTTTTAAATCCGAGCCACTCGGTCAAGGATCGCATCGCGTGGCAGATCGTAAAAGACGCGCTAAGCTTGGGCAAAATCGATAAAAATAGCGTTTTGATAGAGCCTACCAGCGGAAACACGGGCGTGGGGCTTGCGATGATCGCGGCAAAGCTCGGTATGAAGCTCATCCTAACGATGCCAAGCTCGATGAGTATCGAGCGCCAAAAGCTCATCGCCGCATTCGGCGCCAAAATCGAGCTAACCGATCCAAAATTTGGAATGAAAGGCGCCGTGGATAGGGCAAATGAGCTGGCTGCGAACACTCCAAATAGCTTTATCCCGAGTCAGTTTGATAATCCAAGCAATCCAAAGGCGCATTTTCAAAGTACTGGACCTGAAATTTGGGAGCAAAGCGACGGCAAGGTAGATATTTTAGTCGCGGGATTTGGCACCGGTGGCACGCTCAGCGGTACGGCGAAATTTTTAAAATCTAAAAATCCAAATCTCAAAGCCTACGGCGTGGAGCCTGCTAGCTCGCCGCTTCTTACGTGCGGCAGTGCGGGTGGGCATAAAATTCAGGGCATCGGCGCAAATTTTATCCCTGATAATCTTGATAGAAGCGTTATCGACGGCTTTTTGAGCGTTGAGAACGACGATGCATTCGCCGCAGCTAGACAGCTGGCACAAAAAGAGGGCCTGCTTGTGGGCATTTCAAGCGGTGCGAACGTTTATACTGCCGCGCAGATCGCCGACAAGCCCGAAAACAAGGGCAAAGTGATCGTTACGATCCTCTGCGATACCGGCGAGAGGTATCTTTCTACCGAGCTTTTCAAATAGACAGCAGTTTTGCGCCAGTGCAGCGTTAACGCGGTAATTTTACGTATTTTACGCGGGCGCGCAGCTTTGCGAGATTAAATTTTACGCTGGCGCCGGAATTGGCACGATGAGTTTTGCGCGATCGCGCGGGTTATTGCAACGATTGAGCGACCATATTTTACATTTTCGCGTTACGTAGGCGATAGATTTACGCGATAGTTTCTGCGCGGGCGAGGCGATAGTTGCGATGGTTGTGCGATGATTTTATGAGAGCGCAACGATTTTTTAGCTTTGCTGATTTTGCGTTTATTGATTTGCTAATTTAGCGGCTCGCTGCGAGATAAAATTTAGCCCCAAAATAGGGTTAAATTTTAAAATTTTGCCTCGCTCACAGACAATAATTTTTGGGCGCGCTATGTATGGCGGCGCGGGCGCACAATACGCGAGGTATTAAATTTTTAAAACCGTTAAGTTCGCCAAATCTGCGCGATCTATTCTCGCCGCAAATTTTATATCGCCGTCCGCACGCGCGGCATAAAATTTTAAAATTCTACTGAAATTTTAAAACTCGCTTTCGCAGCGCAAATTTTAAGCCCGCGCCGTGCATAAATACCAAACTCCGCTGTAAATAAAATTTCAAAATTCCGCCTTTTAAATTTAGCCAAATTTCAAAATTTAATCATAAAAACGCTATCATCGGGGCAAAATTTTTAAGGTTGTAAAATGAGTTTGAGCTTGAAATTTCGCCCCAAGAGCTTAGAGCAGATCGTGGGGCAGGGCAAGATCGTGGCGGTTTTTAAAAAATTCGTCGCCGCAGGCAGCATCCCGCACAGTATATTTTTCGGCGCCGCAGGCAGCGGTAAAACGACGATGGCGCGCGTGATCGCAAGCGAGCTGAACTACGATTTTTACGAGCTTGACGCCACGAGCCTGAAGGTCGAGGATATCCGCAAAATTCTATCCTCGCACGCCGGCTCACTCATCAAGCCGCTCATTTTCATCGACGAGATCCACCGCCTTAGCAAGACGCAGCAGGAGGTGCTGCTAATCCCGATGGAGAACTACGCCGCGATCATCATCGGCGCGACGACGGAAAATCCGCAGTTCGTGCTAAGCAGCGGCATCCGCTCGCGCTCGATGATCTTTGAGTTCGAGCCGCTTAGCTACGAGGATTTGGAGGCGCTTTTTGCGCGGGTGCAGGGCGAGATCGGCTTTGAGATGGACGAGGAGGCGCGAAAATACCTACTAAACTCCAGCAGCGGCGATGCAAGGAGTATGTTAAATCTGCTGGAATTTGCGCTTTTAGCGGACAGCGCCATTACGCTGGATACGCTTCGCACGCTGCGCGCAAATGCCGTGGCTGCAGGCGTTAGCAGCGACGATCTGCATTACGAGCTAGCAAGCGCAATGATAAAAAGCCTGCGCGGAAGCGACGCCGACGCCGCGCTGTATTATGTCGCGAGGCTCATAGATGCGGGCGAGAGCGCGGATTTTATCGCGCGCAGGATGGTGATCCTAGCTAGCGAGGACATCGGCAATGCCAATCCAAACGCCCTAAATATTGCTACTAGCACGCTAACTGCCGTCAGCAAGATCGGCTATCCCGAAGCTCGCATTATTTTGGGGCAATGCGCGATCTATCTGGCGCACAGCCCCAAATCAAACGCCGCGTATTTGGGCATCAACGCCGCTTTGAAGTTCGTCCGCTCCGCTGCTCCGCTGCCTACGCCGCGCTACCTCATCAACTCGGACAAGCAGATCGCAGACTACAAATACCCGCACGACTTCGGCGGCTGGGTCGAGCAAGCCTATATGAGCGAGGCGGCGAAATTTTACGAAAGCAAGGGGATCGGCTTTGAAAAGACGCTGGATGAGTGGCTGGCGCGATTGCGCAGGGAAAAGATCGATATCAAGGAACGAGAATGAACTTCAGCAGCGTCCTAAAACTAATGAAGCAGCGCTACGGCGCGGACGGCGAGTATCTGTGGGATGAATATCCCAATTTTGCGGTTTTTCGTCACGCAGGAGGGAAGCGCAAGTGGTTTGCGCTTTTGATGCGCGGGCTTGCAAACGAAAAGCTCGGTCGCGCACTTCCTGGCTCAAGCGATGTGATAAATTTAAAGATAAAGCCTGATTTGGCGGCAATTTTGCGTGACGAAAAAGGAATTTTTGCAGCCTATCATATGAATAAAAAGCACTGGATCAGCGTCTGCCTCGATGCGGTGCCGCGCGAACAGATCGTGGATCTAATCGAGCAAAGTAGGGAGCTTACGAGGTAGAATTTGCGCCTGGGCTTAGTTTAAATTTGCGTGCGAAAGAGGCTAAATTTGAACCGAGAGCGCAAATTTTATCAGCTCGCGGAGCTTAAATTTAAAAATATTCGCAAGGAGCGCGGATGAATGAGCAAAATTTGAAATATATCGCAAATTTAAAAGTGCAGGACGTGCCGTGGAGTAGGCTCACGACCGCTTACGGCAGGGCGAGCGAGTTTCCCAAAATTTTTGAGAAACTCGCGCGGGCAATCGAAGCTTGTGATGCGGCGCGCGGTTTGGGTGGCGAGCAAAATTTAAAAAGTGAGCCCGACGCAGGGCAAAATTTAAAAAATCATCATGGTTGCGGGCAAAATTCTACGGATGTGGCAAGATGTGGCGCGGCACAAAATTTCGTAAATTTAGCGCAAAAGAGCGAGTCTAAATTTAAAAAGGCGGATAGCGAGGCTGCGAAATTTAAAGCGGGCGGAGAGACGGAGCTTAAAACAGACGCGGCGAAGTGCGGCGAGGCAGAATTTAAGAGTGCCGATAGCGCGGCGATAAAATTTAAAGCGAGTGCGGCGAGTAAATTTAAAACGAGCGCGGCGGATAAGAGCTCGAATGCGAGCAAGCGGGAGAAATTTGACGCCAAGGACCTTCAGGACGCGCTTAGTAAGATTTTTAACGAGATAGAGCATCAAAGTACGCTTTGGCACGTAACCCCTTTTGCGCTGCTGTTTTTGGCGCGCATTTTTATGCAGGCGCGCGCCGTGGCGGGCAAAAACGCGAATAAAAATAATCAAAACGCCGCTGCGGAAGAAATCGGCGGAAATAATCAGAACGTGGCGGATAGAAATGCGGATAAAAGCTGGCAAAATGATGCGGCGAGTAGAAACGACGAAAACTGCGAAAACGAAGCGGCAGGCTTTATCGCGGCTCGGCTCGGCAGGTTTTTTGCGTTTTTATGATTGAGATTTGCGATGATGCCGATAAGATCTCGCACGCAGCGCCGCTGGCGAACTTTTCGGATATGCTTGCGGAAAAATATTTGTGGCCGC